>PWNK01000013.1 GCA_003557865.1 Desulfonatronovibrio sp. | reverse complement strand
CTCTTGCCCCAAAAATAAGACATTTTAAGCACAAAATGATGCTCAAGTGGGTCCCGGAGTGCCTGTCCCCTGCTTTCCTTAAAAGCGCTAAACAGATACCAAAAAACACTGAATGCCCCCCTACGCTCCGGATTTTATCAGCCAGTCTCTGACCAGGGCCAGGTTTTCCCCGGCAATGCCTGGACGGGGCCGGATGGTGAGGGCCAGCTTATCCTCCAGGCAGCTGATTTCCGTGAGTTCTATGCTTTGCAGGATTATTTTGGAATTTCGAGAGGTGTTCTTCATATCTATTTTGATCAGCCTGCCCCGCATTTCAATGCCCATGTTCCGCAACAGAGTCTCGGGGCTGAAAAGGGCGGCCGTCATCCTGATGATGGCTACCTTGATCATCCCCAAGCAGCTGTTGTCTATGTTTTCCAGGGAATAACAGGTCACTTTCATGAAAACCGCCTGTTCGTCCTTGGTCCAGACAATCTGTTCCGGGCTGAGTTCAAGATTTAATCCAATACCTTTGACCTTTTTGGTGAGCACTCCACTGACAATTAATCTATCCACCCCGATCCTGACTTTGACCCCGGACAGGCCCTTTTCTTCAAGTCTTCGGACAAAATCCCGGTCAGCATCAATCAGACTGTTAATGATTTTTTCTGAAAGATATACTGTTCTTGGCCTGAAAACAAATTCGGTCAACATGTCTCTGGCTTTTAAGAAACCTTTCTCAAAAGCATTCAGCAGATCATGCACCTGGAAGCCTCCTGATTGTTGGGAAATGAAATGTTATCCTCAGCTCGGAGGCAAGTGTAGCCCGAGGCAGATATATTTTCAACAAAGGGGAGGGTCGGGCATCCTGACCCCGGCCGGCAAATGAATCCATTTCCAGATGGGCTGCTGATACATGCCTGGATCATCCTGCTAAGCAGGCCGGTCTTTTCAGGTACTTTCTTGACCTCTTTTATCATTGCTTGCGCAAACCGTTTTTATGGATTAACAACTGGTTCCAGGCAGTTTTTTTTATGAAAACTGCCCTGGTCAATTTTGTCCGGGACACTTAAATGCCGAGTTGATTAATGCCTGGGATCTTTTGGTCTTTTATATTCAGAGCTTAATTCTTTAACTCCCAATTGCAGGGTCTGCATGAATAATAATTTTAGAATTTATCCAGAGATGGCGGTTCATGACATTAACCGGGTGGCCCTTGAACTGGGTTGTGAAGTGATAATTGGAAACAGGCAGGGGGAAATTATTTTGAAGCACCCGGAGATTAATTCTTCTCTGCTTCTTTCAGCGGATGAAAAAATGCAGGGCGCCAAGTTTACTGACTGGGCCGGCATTTTAATCAGTAACCACAAGGAACGGTTCGCTATGCTCAACCTTCAGTCCAAGCAGGGCCGGGTGGCAGGGTCCCTGCACAGGATGTCTTACCCTGACAAAACCATAACCCTGGATGAACTGATGACGGATTTTGAAGGGGTCTACACCAGAAAACAGGTTGCGGACTGGATGTCGCACCTGGTCAGAAGAGGCTACGTGGAAAGGGTGGCCCCCGGCAGATACAGAACCACTCAGATACTCAGTCAGGCAGCTGAGGCTTACTCCCAGGATCAGGTTAAGGATGATAATTTTAAACCCCCTCGTGGCTCCTCCAGGACAGCGGACTTATCCGAAACCGCAAAGCCCGGCAAAAAGAAGACCGGGCAAGGATCCATTGAAGCCCCGGGGCTGGAAGAACTGATTTCCAGGCTGGAAAATGCGGTTGAGAGGCTGGAAAAAACGGCCCGTGGCTTTCAGGTGAACACCGAGCTTGTGGAGGCCATGACCATGATGCACAAGGCTCTGGAAAAGGCTGGAAAATTCAGGTAGTTTCCGGTCTGGACTAAGTGCACAGATCGGGGCAGCCCCTGATCTTTCCTGGCTGAAGCCGAAAAGAGAGCAAGGGGCAATCTGCGGGTCGGTTACTGGATTTTTTCCGGTGGTGAAGGTAGCTCATATCCCTTGACCTCGGAAAACATCATGCTTTCAATTTCAACTGTCTTATCTCTTTGCCGTCCCTGGTGCCTGCTGTTCAGGCGCATTTTCCCCGCCCTGACCTGAACATAAGTATATTCGTCAGGCTGGGCATGAACTCTGATTTTTTCCGGATCAAGCAGGCCCAAGTTTATGGCCATGGCTCCAGCCATGGCCATTACCGCACTTCTTTCCTCCTGGGACAGGTCGTCCAGTCTTCGTCCCTGAGTCATCATGGCCATTGTGGGCTTTAGTTGCGGGTCATCCAGGATGGACATGGCTTCAAGATCAATAAGGCCCATGCTTAGTGCCGCAGTCGCCGCCTGGGACATGACTCCCTGTTTCTGTCCTGGATTCAACTCTTCCGGATCACGGCCCATCAGCAGCATCTGGACATGCTCTCTTATTCTGGGGTGTTCCATGAGCGGAACCTTGGGCCTGTCCTCAAGTCCGTCAACTCTGATCATTGCCTGCATGACCTGCTGGGAACCGCGGAGCATAACTGCCCGGGAATTGGGGGTGCTGACTTCCAGATTAAAGGAATGGCTGACCCCCTGAGCAATTTCAACCTCGATTTGGCCCTGCTGCACTTCAATGTCTATTTGACGCGCACTCCATCGGCCGCCGTCAGCCTTAGGACGCAGGTCGCTGCAATACAGACCTCCATGTATTGCCAGAGTGGAGCCCGGGACGACCAATATCCGGCTTGAGCGTTCAACTGTTCCATCTTCAATGACAAGCTCGGCTTGACCTGCGGCATCTGTTCGGATGGTTGCCCCGTCTGGAACAGCAGAACCTGTTTCCAGAGGTGCAGGCTTACCGTCAGGCCCGTAAACACTTACTTTTCCACTGAAAGAATCCAGCCTGGCAGCGTGGCCTTGAGCACTGTCCGGATCACATGAATCGCCGGGGTTTTGAGCAAGGGCAGCTGCCCCGGACATGACGCAGATAAGAATACCTGCTGCAAATCCCTGAATAATGGTTTTTAGTATAGTCACGGGTCATCTCCGAAAAAAAACTGTTAGTCAACATTAGTAATGGTAAGATGCCGGCTGGGACAGTGGTTTCTCCAAGACCTCGCCGCTGGAGTGCGGCGTTTATTCCGGCAGGCCAGGCATCAGCAGGCAGGTTTATTACGCTGAGGCTAACCAGAAACCATGGTCGACAGTTGTAATGCAACAGTAAAACAATACCAGCCGAAGCAGGCTGCTAATGTGCTTTCATTTCTCGCTTTTTCCACAGCTCCATATCCTTCATCTTGTTCCTTCTTTCCCTGGACAATGACTTGCATATCAATGAAGTCTTGGGTTTAAACCCCCATTTCTTCTTGTACTCTTCAGGGGTAAGGCCGTGTTTGGCCAGATGCTTTTTGGTCATCACTCTGAACTGTTTGCCGCATTCAAGGCAGGCAATGCTTCTTTCCTTGATTGATTTTTTAGGATCAACTGCAGGTTCTGCTTCCTGTTTTTCCAGAGTTTCAGACTGGGCCAGAACCGACTGGATTCCCTTGGATACAGTCATGATCATGGAATTGATTTCTTCTTCGGTCATATTTCTGACTGATGCCTGGGCCTTTACTATCTCTAAAGCCTGTTTGAGATGATCTTCCATTCTTTCCTCCGTTACTGTTTTGATAAGCCATAACAATATTGTCATGCGCCAAAGATTGTTTAATGTTGGGCAGGACAGGTTAAAGGGAGCAGAATAAATGTTGAGATTAAAACCTGAATGCTTATATATTCTCATTTTTGTCAGTTATGTGTCAAGCTCTTTGAAATTAATGGCAGCATGAAGACCATGGAAGCACGGAAAATCGTCAAAATAGCGATGAAATATTGATAAAATGAATGACTGCTGTTATTTTCAAGTAAAAGCATGGGGTTCACTGCTACGCGACAGCAGTGTTGTTCAGAAGGAGTTTTGTATGAACTTGAGGAGATCAGGTCATGAATTACCAAAGATTCTATAAGCTGTGGATTCCCACCCTGCTGGTTGCCGTGGCTACAGTTGTCTGCTTTGTTTTTCTGTCCTACTATCAGAACACCAAGGTCCGCCAGAGTAACCTGCTGCACATCATGTCAGTAGAGGTAACCCGTGATCTGGAAAGCGTTCTGGCGCGCATGATGCAGGGCGTGGCCACGGGTATGGATACTGATTTTGAGCAGGCAGCCCTGATTTCCAGTAATCTGGAAGGCTTGATTCTTGAACTAAGCGCCTCAGGGGCCATGGATCAGGTTGATCTATGGCCCGCTTACCAGGAACTTTACCAGAACCTGGTCGTAGCTGTGTCTCTTTTCCAGGAAAATCGTATCCAGGAAGCTGGGCAGGCCATGGAGGATGTTCGGCGCCTGGAAAACGTCCTGCGCGTGAGTCTTGAGCGCATGGCTGACGATGTGGCCAGGAATCAGGCCGGACTTTTACGGACCATGAACCTGCTCATGGCCGGGGCCGGGCTTTTTCTGCTGGCAACAGTCCTGGCCAACGGCCTGATCTTTATTCCCTCACTGGTGGTCCGGCCTATGCAGCAGATGCTGGACAGGGCTGAATCAGCCAGTTCCGCTTTGCGCCAGAGTGAGGCACATCTCGTTGCCACTCTTCGTTCCATTGGAGACGGAGTTATCGCCTGCGATCAAAGCGGACGGGTCACCAGTCTCAACCAGGCGGCCGAAGCCCTTACCGGCTGGACCACTTCCGAGGCAGCAGGTCTTCCCCTGGAGGATGTATTCTGCATTGTTGACGCCCGGACGCGTGCAGCGGCGGAAAATCCCGTATTGCGAGCCCTCAAGGAGGGTGTGAATGTCGATCTTTCCAACCACACCGTGCTTATCTCCAGGGACGGCAGAGAATATCAGCTTGCCGACAGCTGTGCGCCTATCCGCGATGAGTCCGGAAAAGTTGCCGGGGCGGTGCTGGTCTTTCGAGACGTCACCGAGGAACATGGGCGCAGAAGAGAATTGAAGGAGCGCGAGGAACAGTTCAGGACCATGTTCAGGGAATCTCCGGTATCCATTATCATCTATGACAAGGATACCGGTGAAATCGTGGACGCCAATGAGTCGGCCCATGCGGCTTACGGTTTGAGCTCACTGCAGGAACTCAAGTCTGGAGATTTCTGGCTTGATCCGCCTTATTCAAGGAAAGAAGCCCTGGGACTGATCAGAAGGGCTGCCAGGGAGAAAGTCCAGAGCTTCGAATGGGCAAGCCGCAAGGTAAATGGGGAGCTGCTCTGGGAAGAGGTTTGCCTGAGGTCGGTGACCATTAATAATCTCAAGAGAGTGCTTGCCATTTCCTTTGACATTACTGAGCGCAAGCAGGCTGAGGACAAGCTGCGGGAGTACGCCCGGCAGATGAAGCAAAACAATATCGAGCTGGATGATGCGCTGGCCGATGCCGAGGCTGCCACTCAGGCCAAGAGTCAATTCCTGGCCAACATGAGCCATGAAATCCGCACCCCCATGAACGGGGTGATAGGCATGACCGGGCTGCTCCTGGACACTGAACTGGATGAGAACCAGCGCCGATATGCGGAAACAGTGCGTTCCAGCGGCGAGGTCCTGCTGGGGATCATCAACGATATCCTGGACTTTTCCAAGATCGAGTCAGGCAAGCTCGAACTGGAAACTCTTAAATTCAGTCTGCGCTCCCTGCTTGACGACTTTACAGCCACAATGGCCTTGAAAGCCGAGAAAAAAAGCCTCGAATTCGTATGTGCAGCCGATCCTGAAGTCCCGGACCGCTTATCCGGAGACCCGGGACGATTGCGCCAGATTCTGACAAATCTTGTGGACAATGCCTTTAAGTTCACTGAACAGGGTGAAGTGGTGGTCAAAGTTCAGAGAGCAGAGCGCCAGGGGCAGAACAATGCCCTGGAAAAGATGAACCCGGGACAGAAAATAACCCTTCTGTTCTCAGTCCAGGACACAGGAATAGGAATCCCTGCAGACAGGATGGACCGCTTGTTCAAAAGCTTTTCCCAGGTGGATGCCTCGAACACCAGAAGATTCGGGGGGACCGGTCTGGGTCTGGCCATTTCCAGACAGCTAGCTGAAATGATGGGCGGGGATATTGGGGTCACCAGCACTTTGGGCAAAGGTTCAACCTTCTGGTTTACCGTTAATCTTGATCTGGCCGGTGAAACCATGACCAGGACCTGGTCATCCTCTGAACTTACCGGGGTGCGCGTTTTGATTGTTGATGACAATGCCACAAACCGGGAGGTTTTGCTCAGTCTTCTTCTGGGTTGGGGCATGCGCCCGGAGCAGGCCAGAAACGGCCCGCAAGGATTGACCCTGCTTTACCGGGCCCTGGCAGACGGCGATCCTTACAGCCTGGCCATCCTGGACATGCAGATGCCGGAGATGGACGGTGAGATGCTGGGCAGGACCATCAGGTCGGACCAGAAACTTCACAGGACACGCCTGGTAATGATGTCTTCGGTCAGTATGCGCGGGGATGCCATGCGCATGAAGCATATCGGTTTTTCCGCCTACCTGACTAAACCTGTTCGACACGGCGAACTGTATGAGTGTCTGTCCATGGTCATGTCAGGAGATGATTCCGGTGAAATCGTCACCCGACATCAGGTCCGGGAAAGGCCCAGGACCGGGATACCGGATTTTTCAGACAGTAAGGCCCGAATCCTGCTGGCAGAAGACAACCCGACCAATCAGCAGGTGGCCATGTTCATGCTGAAGAGGCTGGGATTAACAGCAGATGTGGTGCCCAATGGAGCTGAGGCGGTTCGAGCCGTGGAGCAGATTGCGTACGACCTGGTGTTGATGGATGTGCAGATGCCGGAGATGGACGGATTAGAAGCCACCCGGCGCATTCGCGCTGCAGAAGACCGCAGGCAGACTCCTGGAGCCAGAGACCAGAGTCAGTCAGACGTATCCCGTCATGCCAGAATTCCGGTCATTGCCCTGACCGCCCGCGCCATGGCCGGGGACCGGGAAAAGTGCCTCAACGCCGGCATGGATGATTACCTGGCTAAACCGGTGCAAGCCATCAGTCTGGAGAAGATTCTGGAAAAATGGCTTCCTGGAGCCCAGGGCAAAGCCCAGGATTCAAATGGATCTGTGAGCAGGATTGAACCCTATGACTCTGGCGGGGGATCAAAAAAGCCGGATCTGCCTGAGAAAGCCCCTGATTCCAGGATATTCAACAGGGAAGATCTGCTGCGCAGGCTTGGAGGAGATGAAGAACTGGTCAGAACCATGCTCCAGAGTTTTGTCATGGACATGCCTCTTCAGATTGAGGCCCTGCGCAGTTACCTTGAAGTCGGTGACGCATCCGGAGCCGAGCTTCAGGCCCATACCATCAAAGGCTCCTCAGCCAACATGGCTGGTGAAACCCTGGCCGAACTGGCTTCAAATATGGAGGAGGCCTGCAAATCCAAAGATCTGGATGGGTTAAAAGCTGGTTTGGGTGAACTGGAGGCTGCCTTCCAGGAGTTTAAAAAACAGGCGGACGTGGACAGCTAGTTTCTTTGAGAGGTTTTTTGACTTTTGATATGAGTTGAGATTTGTTGTAAAAACTATAGTTTCTTGACATTCTATAGTTTTCAAGCAAAGTCATGTGGTTACAGACAATCCTTGAGATTCTGAATATCCGGACAATAATATCAGCCTTAAACAACTGATTTTTTTATCTTAACCTTTAACTCTTACTCTGACCATGGTCAAATTTTTATAAGGATATGCCTCATGCGGGTTTTGATTGCCGAAGATGATTCAACTACCCGGAGTATGCTGGCGGCGGTACTGAAAAAAGAAGGATATGAGCCTGTTGAAGCCGTTGACGGAGTTCAGGCCTGGAAGGAACTTCAGAAAGCTGAAGCTCCGGAACTGGTCATTCTGGACTGGATGATGCCGGGTATGGAAGGTCCTGAAGTTCTGCGTCTGCTGCGCTCCCAGCCCAGTGAGAGCCCCCCCTACGTCCTTATGCTTACCAGCAGGAAGGAAAAGGAAGAGGTCATTGCCGGGCTCAAAGCCGGGGCCAATGACTACCTGGCCAAGCCCTTTGATTCCGGTGAGCTGCTGGCCAGAGTCCAGGTGGGATGCCGTATGTTGGAGTTGCAGAACGAACTTGTCAAAAGTCGTGAGATCCTGGCATATCAAGCCGCTCATGATCCATTGACCGGACTGCTCAATCACAAAGCCATTCTCGACCGGCTGCACAACGAGCTGCAGCGGGCCAGACGTCATCTGGAGGTTCTCAGTGTGGGCATGTGTGATATAGACAAGTTCAAAGCAGTGAACGATATCTATGGTCACCAGGCAGGAGATGATGTTCTGATTGAACTGGCACGGATTCTGACCGGTTGTTGCAGAGAGTATGATTCCATAGGCCGTCTGGGTGGAGAGGAGTTTCTGATCATAGCCCCCATGAGAACCGACAGGGGAGCAGCCTCCCTGTTTGACCGGATCCGCAGGTCTGTTGCCGAGGCCAGGATAATGACCAGGTCAGGGGTGCTCTCTGTTACGGTGAGCATTGGTGTGGCCGCCTATGCAGGAGGGGATACTGTTGACGGATTCCTGAGCGCGGCTGATGCGGCGCTTTACCGGGCCAAGGAGGAGGGTCGCAACCGGGTGGTATTCTCAGACAGGAGTTTATGAGCCGGTAATTGGCCTTCAGAGATACGCCCAAATAAGTACCGAAAGCCTGTCATAAGACCGGCCGGTAAGTCTTGTGGTCCATTCCGATTGCCTGCCTGATCCAGGTCTGCACACCCCGGGGGCTAGGCAGTTTTCTGTTCGTTTTCCCCGTAAAGTCCATGAGCAGTCCTGGGCAGGCTCCTGGAAAGGGAGCAGAGCACAGGTACCACCACCAGGGTCAAAACAGTGGCCACGGCCAGGCCGAAGACCACGGCCACGGCCATGGGCCCCCACCACTGGGCCGATTCCCCGCCAATACTCCAGGACAGGCTCTTAAAGTCAAAACTGATCCCGGTGGCCATGGGCATGAGACCGAAAATGGTGGTTATGGCGGTGAGCATGACCGGTCGGAAGCGGGTCATCCCCGCCTTCAGCAGAGCCTGAACCGGTTCCATGCCCCGTCCTATAAGCCGCATGTAATAGTCTATGAGTACAATGGCGTTGTTCACCACCACTCCGGCCAGGCTGATCACCCCGATTCCGGTCATGATGATTCCAAAGGGCATGCCAGTGACCAGCAGGCCGAAAAATACGCCGATAAGAGAAAGCAGTACCGAGGTTAAAATAATCAGCCCGGGGATGATGGAATTGAACTGGGTTATGAGGATCAAAAAAATAAGCAGCAGAACCGCTATAAAGGCCTTGCTCAGAAAATCCTGGGCCTTGGCCTGCTCCTCCTGCTCCCCTGTGAACCGGTAAGAGTAGCCGCGAGGCCATTCAAACCCGGTCAGGCGGTTTTCAATATCCTTGAGCACATCATTGGCCAGCCGTCCGGACACAGAGGCCGAAACCGTCACCACCCGGCGATGGTCCAGGCGCATGATATCCCCGACACCGCTGGCCAGCTCAACCCGGGCCACGCTGGTCAGGGGTATGGGTTCCCCTCTGGGTCCGGAAACAGTCAGCCTGTTGAGCGATTCCAGGGAGTTTCTGGCGTCCTCGGGAAGCCTGGCCGTGATATCGTATTCGTCCCGGTCATCACGCAGCACTCCCACCCTTACTCCACCAATGGCCGCCTTGACGGTATAAGCGATTGTATAGGTGTCCAGACCCAGGAGAGCGGCCTTTTCCTTGTCCACGTTGATCCTGATTTCCGGTTTTCCATGTACAAAATTGTCTTTAAGATCCACCAGTCCTGGAATATCACGTATGGTCCTGCGTACCTGAGCCGCCAGCTCTCCGAGAACCAGAATGTCCCTTCCTGTGATTTCCATATTCACCGGGGGACCGGTGGGAGGGCCACCTTCTTCCTTTTCCACCTGCAGTTCGGCACCGGCAATGGCCGCCAAAACCCTTGCCCTGATTTCATCCACTGTTTCTGTTGAAGATCTGGAGCGCTGGTGAAAATCCTTGAAATCCAGGATCACCCTGCTCAGGTGGGTGCCAGGGCCCCCGGCGGCAAAAGGATCTCCGCCCGCGGAGCCGATATTGGCAATAACGTGTTCAATATCTTCGTACTCCATGACAATTGACTCCACCTGGGCAACCAGCTTGTCAGAAGCATCCAGGCTGGTCCCTTCAGGGGCGCGGATATGGACGAAAGCCCGGTTGGGATCTGTTTCCGGGAAAAATTCCACTCCTTTGCCCCAGATGGCAAAGCCTCCTGCTGAAGCCATAAAAAGCAGAGCAGCGGCTGCCAGGACAACCAGCCTATGATTCAGGGACCACTTGAGAACATGCAGGTAACCCCGTTTTATCAAGGCCTGACCCTGGGGCTGGTCAGGATCTGCAGGAACGCTTTTTCGAACCGACTGGTACCTGGCCGAAAGAACCGGATTGACCACCAGGGCTACAAACAGAGAGGCCGAGAGGACCATGATCAGGGTTTTGGGCATGAATTTCATGAACTCCCCCACGATTCCGGGCCAGAAGAGCATGGGGATGAAAGCGGCCAGGGTGGTCAGGGTGGCGGTGATCACGGGCCAGGCAACCTGGTCGGTCCCGGTGCGCGCTGCAGTTTCTCTGGGCCGGCCGTCCTGCATGTGGCGGTAGATATTTTCAACAATGACGATTCCGTTGTCCACCAGCATGCCCAGGGCCAGGATCAGAGAAAAAAGGACCACCATGTTCAGGGTGATGCCCATCCCGGACAGCAGGCCAAAGGCAATGAACATGGAATAGGGAATGGCCAGGGCCACGAACACGGCCGAGCGACCGCCGATGAACACCAGGATGACCGTCAGCACCAGGATCAATCCGGAAAGAATGTTGTTTTCCAGTTCAGAGACAATGAGCCGGACATTTTTGGACATGTCCGAGGTGATGTCCAGCTGCAGATCTCCTGGAAGCAGAGGCCTGGCTTCATCCACCACCGCGCGGACTTCATCGCAGATGCGGACAATGTTTTCTCCACTGCGTTTCTGTACAGACAGGGTAACGCTTGGCCTGCCGTTAATCCTGCTCCTGGTCAGGGGATCCTTGTGCATGTCCCGGATCGTGGCCACATCCCGCAGATACACGGGCTGTCCGTCCCGGACAAAGGCCACAATGGAATATATTTCTGAAGGATGCCTGAAATCTTCCGGGACGCGGACCAGGTAGCGCGTCTGTCCGATATCCATGCTTCCGCTGGGCATGTTGACATTGCTTTGAGTCACGGCCTGGATCATGCTGGAAAACGGGACGTTGTAAGCCCGGATGCGGTCCAGATCGAATTCCACCCGTATTTCGCGCTCAAGACCTCCGCTCTCCAGGACATTCAGGACGCCGGGAATGGTTTCTATCTGATCTTTGATTTCTTCGGCCCAGGTCTTGAGCCTGGCCAGTGAATAAGGACCTGAAAGAACCACCCTTATGACCGGAATGTCAGAAAAATTGACCTCTTCAACCACAGGATCGTCTTCCAGCTCTGCCGGGAGATCAGCCTTGGCCTGGTCCACCTTGACCCGCACTTTCTGCAGGGCGTCATCAATATCCACTGAGGGCAGAAATTTTACGGCTACTGTGGACAGTCCCTCAGAGGAGCTGGCCCTGATTTCCTCAACCCCGGCCAGGCCCTTGAGTTTGCGCTCAATGGGCATGGTAATCAGGGTTTCCATGTCTTCAGGGGAGACCCCCTCATAGCTGGTGGTTACAAATACGTAGGGAATAGTGATGTCCGGGAAGGATTCCCTGGGAAGAGTCAGGTAGGAGTAAACACCGACGATTACCAGAATGACCAGCAGGGTCAGAACCGATGCCTGGCGGCGCAAGGCCCACTGGTTGATGATCATTGAACAAGCACCAGTGTTCCTTCCTCAACCTCACGATGCCCGGCAACGATCAGTCTGTCTCCGGGGTTCAGCCCCCGGGTGATCTGGACCCTGTCCCGCTCAATGACCCCGATGCTGACCTGCCTGGCCCTGGCTGTGCCCTCTTCTTCCACATAGACCAGGCGCTCTCCGCCCCTGTCGATGAGCGCGGACAGGGGAACAGCAATGGCCTCGGGAATTATCCGACGTTCAAAAGCCACCCTGGCAATCATTCCCGGGCGGATGAGACCCTGAGAATTGTCAACCACAACCTGGGTGCGAAAGGTATTGGTGGCCGGTTCAGCCTTAAAGGATATAAAGTCAACGGTTCCCGTAAAAATACGCTCATCATGGGCGTCCACCATGACCCGGGCCTGCTGACCCGTATTCAGGAAACGGACGTCCATTTCCGGGACCTGGACCTGGAATTTGATTTTTTCGGTATTGACCAGTTCCATCATGACCTGCCCTCGATCCACGAATTCCCCGGCTTCAATGAGCAGGCTGTTGATCTTTGCCCTGCCCGGGGAGCGAACCAGACCGCGGTTGAATTCAATTTCGGCCTGGCGCAGAACTTCACGGGCGTGAACTTTTTCCACCCGGACCCTGTCCAGTTCTTCTTCGGAAATGATTTTTTCCCGAAAAAGGTTTTCACGCCGGCGCAGCTGCTCCTCCAGCAGTTCAAAGGCGGCCCCGGCTCTGGTCAATTGGGCTCCTAGAGGGGTAACGTCAATATGCGCCAGGACCTGGTCTTTGCTGACCTCGTTTCCTTCCCGCGCCAGCAGTTTTTCCACCCTCCCGGATGTTTCCGCGGCCAGACGGACTTCCTTCCAGGCATGAGCCACCCCGGGGAGTAAAACAATATCATGAACAGTCACCGGGATGATTTCCTGGACAATGACATTGACCATCCTGGGCTGGGATGAGTCAACGGGGTTGGCTTCGCTGGTCTGATTGGAGCACGCACCCAGAAATAAAGCGCACAGGAGACAGAAAAGCAGGCTTACTTCCACCGGCGGCTGAAATTTTTTCAAAAAGGCAGGCATGTTGAACATCCAGGGTTGAATGATTAGAACAGTTCACAGGGATACTGTGATGATGCTCATGGGTCATAAAAATTTTTTGAGAGTGAAAAGATAAATGTTAAAAGGATAAAGGCAAAATATTAGGCAGTTAAAGCTGGCAAAGTGCCAGACATTTAGAATTAATTAAATTGTTAGTAACTACAATGCCTTGCTAAAGAATTTTTGACTTTCAAGATAGTATGAAATTCCATTGAATAGTGCTCATCTCCGGGCTGTAAATCATGCTGCAGATCAAACAGGTTGCATTTCAACGTGGGGTTAAATAGTCTTTGCACGGGTTTGTGTCAACAAGGCTGATAATAATTCCCCGGAGAGGGATCAGGCCATGGAAACCAGACTTATCTGTGATCCGGATGTTTTTTAAGCACTTAAAGGTCAAAAGCTCTCTTGGATCATCTGGTGATGACCATAGTCAGGAATTTTTTTATTTCAGTATGGATTACCGGTTTAACCTGTTTATTTTATATCTATTCACCATAGCCTTGCCCCAGGAAGGCCTTTAACGCTGAGGTTAATCAATAATTTTGGTGAATTGATACTTAAGCTTTAACACTGTTTTACAAGCTGAGTGGTGATTCTGCATGGCTATTGACACGTGGTCATCTCCAGTCAACCCGGGTTGAAGTAATGCTTCTGCCTTACAGATTCGAGCTTCTGCGCAAGGCACTTCACTTGTCGGCCCTTGTCATTCCTCTGGGAATGCTTCTGCTGGAGAGAAATCAGACCCTGCTTGTCCTGGGAACTGCTGCGGCAGCTTGCACAGGGATGGATATCATCAGGGCCCGCCTGCCTGCAGTCAATGCCTGGGTTGTCAAGGTATTCGGCCTGCTGATGCGCTCAAGGGAAAAAGCCGTTACCGGCAGCAGGGTGGTTTTTACAGGGTCCAGCTGGATGCTGATCTCGGCTTTTATCCTGGCCCTGGCTTTTCCGAAGCACCTGGCCGCGTGCGCCCTGGCTCTGTTTATTGTCGGAGACGGGGCAGCCGCCCTGGTGGGACGGCGCTACGGACGACTCTTCTGGAGGAAAGGGGATAAGACAGTGGAGGGGTCTCTGGCCTTTCTGGGTTCAGCCCTGCTGGTCGTGTTCATCTTTCCTGGAGTGAGCTTTACAGCCGCTGCCCTGGCCTGCCTTGGCGCCTGCCTGGTGGAGGCAATGCCCGGACCGTTCAATGATAATTTTGCGGTGCCCCTGTCTGCGGCGTTAATCATGTCCACCCTGGAATACTTTCTTTAATTCCAGGCTGGTTTAATAGATATCAATCCCCGATTATCTTGATCAGGACACGCTTTTTCCTGCGCCCATCAAATTCACCGTAAAATATTCTTTCCCAGGTTCCCAGGTCAAGACGGCCGTCGGTTATGGCCACAACCACTTCCCGGCCCATGATCTGTCTTTTCATATGGGCATCCGCGTTATCTTCGCCGACGTTATGCCGGTAGCCTGATACCGGTTCATGAGGAGCGAGCTTTTCCAGCCATATTTTATAGTCATGGTGCAGTCCTGACTCATCATCGTTGATGAACACGCTGGCAGTAATATGCATGGCGTTCACCAGGACAAAACCTTCTGTTACCTCGCTTTTTTCTACTGCCTGCTGCACCTGGCCGGTGATGTTCACAAAATCCATTCTGCTTGGAACGTTCATCCACAGTTCCTGACGGTAGCTTTTCATGTTCCTGTCTCCTTTTGGGGTTTACAGTTTAAATGATACAATCTAATTAACTTTAGTACATAGTGGACATATTTTCAAATGGTCATCTGGACAGACGGTCAATATCCTTTTTTAGGAGATGTAAACAGGTTTATGCTTGAAAAGGTCATAAGAGCAATCATTCCGGTTGAAAGGGATCTGCTGACCAAGGCCAGAGAGCACCTTGACAATCTGACCAAACCCCGGGGAAGCCTTGGCAGGCTTGAAGAAATCGCGGCCAGCCTTTATGCCGTCAATAAAGGAAACAAGCCCGTGGTTGAACCGGGTCTGTTGTACACATGTGCGGCTGATCACGGAGTGGCTGCAGCAGGGGTCAGCCTGTATCCCCGGGAAGTGACCAGGCAGATGGTCATGAATTATCTGGCTGGCGGGGCAGCAGTAAATGTGCTTGCCAGAAAAGCCGGACTGGAATTGAAGGTGGTTGACGCAGGGGTCTCGGGTGATGATTTTTTGAGCCATGAACAGCTCATCAGCAGGAAAATCAGGCCCGGAACAAAAGATTTATCCGCAGGTCCGGCGATGGAGGACGACATTTGCCTTCAGGCCCTGGAAATGGGGGTTGAGCTGGCCGAGAAGGCCAGCCTCAGGGGAATCAAAACCCTGTGCACCGGTGAAATGGGCATAGGGAACACCACTTCGTCCACGGCCCTGTACTGCGCCTTCCTGAACCTTGAGCCCCTGGATCTGGCAGGAGCGGGAACAGGCCTTGATGCCCGGGGCATCAGGAAAAAGGCGGCAGTCATCGCCCTTGCCCTTGAAAAGAACCGGAGTGCGGTTGAAAGCGGGGATCCCCGGAAAATCCTGGCCGCCCTGGGTGGACTTGAGATTGCCTGTCTGGCCGGGATTATACTTGGAGGGGCCGCAAATAGAATGAACGTTGTAATTGATGGTTTTATTTCCGGGGCTGCATACGTCTGCGCCTGGAAAATGAACCCCTTTGTTCGGGATTATTGTTTTTTTTCTCACCTGTCCGCTGAAAAGGGACATGCTCTGGCCATGAAAACCATAGGGGCCAGGCCGATACTTGATATGGGTATGCGTCTGGGAGAGGGGACAGGCGCGGCAATTGCCTTTTTTATTCTGAAATGTGCCGCGGCAATCTTTAATGAAATGGCCACCTTTGACCAGGCAAAGGTCAGCAGGCAAGACCATATAACTATTTGACAGAAGGTATCTGTTTAGCGCTCTTGAGGAAAGCAGGGGACAGTCCGGCACCCACTTAAGCATCATTTTGGGCTTAAAAAATCTCATATTTGGGACAAGTGTGTCCCGGAAGAGCCAGTCCCCGTGCCACATGCACAGCTCTAAACAGATACGACAGAAGTAATCGTAATTAATCACCATAACCTTGGTTTGCCTCAAATAATGGGGCTAGACAAAAACGATGGTCAATACTTCCAAGTAATCCTTACCATGGAGGCTGGCAATGTTCGGCAAAAGCATCAACCTGATCAAGGTCTTTGGTTTTCAGATCAAAATTGACATCAGCTGGTTTATTATCGCTTTGATTGTCACCTGGTCTCTGGCGGTGGGCTTTTTCCCCCACTATCTTGAAGGCCTGAGTGCGGCGGATTACTGGATGCTGGCCGTGATCGGGGCTCTGGGGCTCTTTTTCTCCATTATCTTTCATGAGTTCTGGCATTCTTACGTGGCCAGAAAGATGGGAGTGCCCATCAGGGGGATCACCCTCTTTGTCTTTGGCGGGGTGGCTGAAATGGAAGAAGATCCCAGGACTCCCAAGAGCGAATTCTGGATAGCCGTTGCCGGTCCCCTGGCAAGCCTGTTTCTGGCTGCAGCCTTTTATCTGGTCTACAATCTGTTCATAACCCTGGAAACCGGGCAGGGGATTACCGCGGTTTTCATGTATCTTGCTCTGATCAACCTGATCCTGGCCATATTTAATCTTATTCCAGCCTTTCCCATGGACGGGGGAAGGATTCTCAGGGCTGCGCTGTGGCATCTGAAAAAGGACCTGCGCTGGGCCACGCAGACCGCGGCCAATATGGGGTCCATTTTCGGATTTGTGCTCATGGGGCTGGGACTGTTGAACATTTTCACCGGTAACCTGGTGGGAGGCCTGTGGTACTTTATTATCGGGATGTTTATCCGTTTTGTGGCTCAGAATTCATACCGGCAGCTGATGATCAGGCAGTCCCTGGAAGGGGAATCAGTCAGGAACCTGATGAAAAAGCCTGTATATGTTCCAGGGGATATCAGTCTCAGGGAAATGGTCGAGGATTACGTCTACAGGCATCACTATAAAATGTTTCCGGTCCGGGAAGGGGATGCTCTTAAGGGGTGCGTTACCACCAGGCAGATAGGCGAAATCGAACGTGAAAACTGGCCTGAAATAATGGTCCGGGATATTATGAAGCAGTGTTCCCTGGAGAACACCGTAAGTCCTGATGAGGATGTGGTTAAGGTCCTGGCAAAGATGAACAGCAACGGCCTGAGCAGATTGATGGTGGTCCAGGATGGGGAGCTCAAGGGCATTATTTCCCTTAAGGATATCATGGCCTTTCTTTCCACCAGGATGGAGCTTGAGGGAGACCAGTCTTTTTCAGGTCAGTAGCCGGGTCCGGGTCTTGTCAGGGCATGGTCGGGAATAGTCCCTCTTGCCCAGTTTTTAACCGGCTGAGCAAGATCATATGCCAGTTTGTTGACAATGACGTATTCCGGAGACTCAGGCATCCAGGTCCTTCTTTTGATCAGGATAAAGTCCATTTCTCCCCGGTTATCAATTCGTCCCGAATGTTCCATGGACCATATCAGATCGTCGTTCTGAGCCGAAAAAATATTGACTTTCAGGGCAATGGAAGTGGTGCCCCGGGTCCCTCCCCCCAGGTAATGACTGACCTGCCCCATGACATAAAGGTCAGCACCCATTTTTCTGGCCAGATCTCCGGCTTTTTTTCTGCCGGGCCAATCCTGAGTGTCCTGGTAGTGCATGACTGGAAATACCTCCTGTCCCAGCCATGTTCGCCAGAAAGTATGTCCGATTCTTCTGCCGGTGTTGTAATTTCCGCCTGTTTCCGGATGGGCGTAAAAAGGAAAAAAAAGGGCTTTCAAGTCATGAGCCGCCCGGCTGACCGGATAAACATGGATCCCGTTTCTTGACCTGTCCAGGACTGGACGCTGGTAAACCAGAATCTCATCCAGATGGGGTTCCACCCGCTGTTCAAATCTGGATTCCATGTATGTGCATCCGGAACCCAACTGCAATACCAGCAGGATTAGAAGGCAGATTATTGATGTGTGTCCCATGGCTGCTTGCCTGTTTTTCTGGCAGGTAAAAGGGTATGGGGATATAAGTACCAACTGCTCTATCTATTATGCAGATATGGTGCCATGGTCGACGGTCAAACATGGCAAGAATGAGAAACCTCAGCTCCGGGCAGGTCAGGACATCAGGCGGGTACAGAGTTGCCGGCCACCCAGCCGGTGGAAAATGCCCCCTGAAGATTGAATCCTCCAGTATCCGCGTCAATATCCAGGACTTCACCGGCAAAAAAAAGACCCTTGATCAGTCTTGATTCCATGGTTCTGGGGTTGACTTGGGACAGCCTTACCCCGCCTGATGTAATGATGGCTTCATGAAAGGAGCGGTATCCGCTGATGCGCAGACGCAGTTCCTTGCACCACAGGCGCAGTTTCTTCTGATCCGCGGCGCTGACCATGCTGCCTGGAGTGTCAGGATCAATTCCGGATTTGTCCAGAAAGACCGGGATCATCTTCAGGGGCAGAAAATCCTTGAGGATGTTCACCAGTTTTTTTCTGCCCTGAGCATGCATGGTCCTGGATATCCTCTGTTTAAGCTGGGAGTGGCTGACAGCCGGCTTGAGATCTATGGACAGGGTAACCTCAAGATTCTGATTCAGGGCCTGAACCGCGGCCTTGCTCAAGGTCAGGATAATGGGACCTGATACCCCGAAATGGGTAAAAAGCATTTCACCGAATTCCTGTGCCTCTTTTCTGCCCTGGATGAAGATTTCGGCCAGAACATTGCGCAGGCTGAGCCCCTGCAGCCTGAAAGCTGTGTCGTCCGCTGTGATCAGAGGAACCAGGGCCGGATAAACATCTGTGATGGAATGGCCCAGATCCGCGGCCAGGGCGTAGCCGTCACCGGTAGAGCCTGTGGCTGGATATGATGATCCGCCGGTAGCGATGACAACATTTTTCGCCGCCAGAATTTTGTCCTTTAGACCTGACCGGTAAGGACAGCTTTTCTCCTGGAGGGCGACACCGGTTATCCGGCCCTTTTCAGAAAGGATCCTTTTTACGGGTGATTCGGTTCTAATCTCAACTCCCTGTTGCTGCACCCACTGCACAAGAGACTTGACAACAACCCCTGCCTCCTGGGCAGCCGGGAAAACTCTTCCTCCTCTCTCGGCCACGGTTTCAACACCCAGATCCTGGAAAAATAGCCTGAGATCCCGGCTGCTGAAGCGGCCCAGGGCAAAGCGCATAAAGTTTGCCCCTGCTTTGAAAGCACGCAGGAAATCATTGACCTGCGCTGTATTAGTCAGGTTGCAGCGGCCTTTTCCGGTAATCCCCAGCTTTCTGGCCGGCAGGTGTTTTTTTTCCAGAAGGACAACCTTTAATCCCCTCGCTGCCGCCTGTCCCGCGGCCATCAGGCCCGCTGGACCTCCTCCGACGACAATCAGGTCATGGCTGCTCATGACTCTCATAAACAGAGGATAAAGCCGCTTCCAGCTCATTCAGGCCAGGGTACCTGGCCTTGAATGCCTGCCTGCCGTTGATAAAAACAACAGGCAGGCCTTTTTTTCCCTCTTCCTGCAGAATCGCTGCCAGTTCAGGCCTGGATCTGAACGACTGCAGATGAAGATTAAGGGCGAAGATCATATAGGAGATATCTTCCCTGTATTTATCCTTAAGGGCCTGGAGGACAGTCTGAAAATTCTCGGCCTGCCTGTCCTGCTCAGGACTGGACAGCCCGCATGGACATTCCATGTAAGGCACGAATATTTCGAGGTTGAATCTGGCCATGATAGTTTCCCGTAAAGTTTTTTCTGGTCAGTATCTTACGTACATCCTCCATATCACGTCGGAAAAGTAGCCGATGATAACAGGGAAGACCAGGCTCGCTCCCAGCCTGCACAGGGTGAATTGCCAGCCCATTATGGGCGCTTCGTAAATGATGACCCGGTGCAGACCGATCAGGGCCCAGGAGCTGAGAAAGGCTACAAGGGGTCCGATTCCTGCTCCGGCGTTAAGCAGAACGGCCATCATGGGGAAAAGAACAAAGGGTCCTCCAGGCATTGCAGCTCCGGCTATTGTCCCCAGAAAAAGCCCCCTGAATCCTGAATCCCAGCCAAGGACCTGCGCCAGGAAGTCCCTGGGAATGATCTTTTCCATCATTCCGGCGAGGATAAAGGCAAGAATGAGAATGGGCAGGATTTTCCAGAGCATCCTCAGCCCCTGGATAAAACCGTCATGAGCCAGTTGCGGATCTTTTTTAAAGGCAATAAAGGTTGCCGCAAGGCACAGAATGAGTATGAAGACCAATGTTCCTTTCATAAGAGGCAAAGCTGGAGCAGGTTATTATACGGATGAACAAAGTATCACTACAGCGACACTTTGTGTGAATTATCGCCTTGACCACCGGGGACAGTCCGGCACCCACTTAAGCTGATTTTTCCCAGGCTTTCTGCAAACATTTCCTGCTGAAGTGGGTGCCGGACAGTCCCCTTCAAATAAAATAAAGTGTCGCTGCAGTGGTATGGATAATCCCGGAACAGGAGGTATTCTTTTTTGGATATGAACCTTGAGCAAAAGATTGATCTGACCAATTCGGTTTTGGAAAAGGCATTATCTTTAACAGAAAACAGGCATATCTATGTGGCCTGGACCGGAGGCAAGGATTCCACGGTTATTCTTTATCTCTGGATTAAATTTTTAAAGAAGAAAAGTTATACCAGCAGGCCCGAGGCAGTCAACCTGGATACCGGCCACAAGTTCCCGGAGATTATCAGGTTCAGGGATGAACTGGCCTCCAGCTGGGACATCAAGGTTCATGTGATACGTCCGGACAAGGACAGGGACAGTTATCCTGTCGCCCGGGACAGGATCATGTGCTGTACGGATTTAAAAATCAAGCCTTTGAAGCGGGCGGTAAGGGAGCTGAAGATCAAGGCATTGATAACCGGAATAAGAAATGATGAACATCCTGACAGGCGAAGCAGAAAACAGGTTGAAGAAAAATCAGATCCTTTCTACTACCAGATAAATCCAATCCTGCACTGGACAGAGATGGATATCTGGGCTTTTACCGTCCAGTACGGCCTGCCTTACTGCGTTTTGTACGACCATGGCTATACATCCCTTGGCTGCGTGCCGTGTACCCGGAAACCCGTCAGCCAGGGAGAGCGATCCGGCCGGGACAGCACGAAGGAAGAAAACCTGGATGTCTTGCGAAGTCTTGGCTATTTTTGAGATGAGCAGGTCGTTCTGTCTTGA
Organism: Desulfonatronovibrio sp.; assembly: GCA_003557865.1. GTDB lineage: Bacteria > Desulfobacterota > Desulfovibrionia > Desulfovibrionales > Desulfonatronovibrionaceae > Desulfonatronovibrio. The sequence goes on along the minus strand of PWNK01000013.1, from coordinate 49,086 downwards.
TATTACTCCGGGCAAGGCGGGGTTCATTGACCAGGACCAAGGTACTGCCCAAAAGGGCGATGACCATAATAACGCTCAGAGCCCGGAGGATTTGATGGGAGAACCCGGCCCGCAGGAGCCATCCTGCTTTTTGTATTTTTCAAGCTTCAGGAGAGAAGGTAAAAGTAGCCCAGGCCGAAAATAAAAAGGATGAGGCAGGGTGCGAACAGCCTTGGCCAGACACTGGCCACGTTGGCATGAAAGAATTCACAGGTCAGAAGAAAGCAGATGTGAATGGGCGAGACCATGACCCCCGCAAAGCCGGAGAAAAGACCCAGGACTACATAGGCGGTGTTTACCTGTATCCCCAGCTGGTCGACAATGCCCAGGATAAGAGGGAAGGTTGAGCCCACAAAGGCTATGGTGATTCCGGAAATCAGGCCCACAAGCATGGGAAGCATGACCGTGGCGGCCAGAAGAGTCGATGGTCCGGCTATTGATCCTGATATCTCCCTGACGATTCCCCCATCATCCAGAATGCCCTTGAAAATAAATATGGACAGGACCACAAAGACCATCTGCCACAAATGTCTTTCTTTCAGAAAGGCCGCGGTCTGTTTGAAGGTGAAGCTGTTCTGGCGGACGCAGACGATTATGGCCAGAAAAAGGCCGGCCACAAGACCTGTTTCAGGAGCAAGGGCTGTGTCAAGATACCAGACCAGGGCTTCCAGACCCAGTGAACCGGCAATGGCAATGAGCAGCGGAAGAGAAAGCAGAAAGGCTTTTCCGGGATTTAAGGCAGTACTTGGGCCTGGTTCAGCTGGATTAATTTTCAAGGGATAAAGATAGAAGAACCAACCCAGGACCAGGCACACCAGCAAGCCTGGCCATGTGTACCCGAGCAGTTTAACCAGAGGTATTCCTGAAAAATGCGCGGCCAGGATAAGGCCGGGATAAAGAGGCCAGATGAGTTCCCAGACATGTCTGAACCAGTAGTTGACAAGGATCTTGTCCTTGCTGCTCAGATCATGCCCCCTGGCAGCGTCCTTGACCATGGGAGCCGAAAAGACCGCGCCTCCGGGCATGGGCAAAAGCCCAATGAGAGCTGGGAAGAAGACCAGTTTCAACCTGGGCCATTTCAGAAACCCGGAAAGCTCTGCCATGAGCCTTCTGCTTTGCCCTGAGTTTTCCATGATCCGGCTGAGAATCATGATCAGGGTAACTATAAGTGCCAGCAGAACAAGCTTCAGGTCAAGAAGGGAGGAAGCAGCAGCTGCTATCCATAATTCAGGAGAAATGCCGAAGAGCAGACCTGTGAGAACGCTTCCCGCGAGGATGGACGGACCGATTCCCAGCCGGTATTTGATTCCTGAAAGCATGGCCACAAAGACGAATAGAATTTTGGCCAGGGGGATGACCGCACTCGTCTCCATGTCAGCTTAAAGACCGGGACAACCGGCTACTTATTGGGAATCAAAGCCCTGCGGCAAAATTCAATAGCGGAAAACTCGTAGGAAGTGGCTTCCTTTTTTCCCAGCAGCTTTTTCCTCAAGATGCCGTTTATGAGGCAGAGGATAACAATGATCAGATCTTCTACAGGGTGGGCGTCGAATTCACCGCTGGCATTTCCCTTTTCCAGGGCCTCCCTGAGGTAGGAAGTAATCATTTCATGCTGCCTGTTGACCACTTCCTGGCAAATGTGACGATCGTTCTTCAGCTTTGAAGGACAGTTGGCCATGATCAGCCTTCCGTCATGGGGCCTGCTCTCAGCCAGGCTGATATGCAGTTTGAATAAGTTGCTGATTTTTTCAAATTCATTCTGGGTGTCTTTGGGCAGTGTCTCAAAAAGGGTGGAATACTCGTCAAAAATTCTCTGAATGATGTCGGTAAAGATTTCTTCTTTGCCTTTGAAATGATAGTAGAGAAGAGGTTCGGTGACTCCAGACTCCTTGGCTATCTGGAGTGTGGTGGTGTTGTCGAATCCCTGAACAGCAAAAAGCTTGGTAGAAGTAGCAATAATTTTGTTTTTTTTGTTTTTGGCCATAATTTTGCCTCTTCCGGTGATCAATCCGGCTATTTTAAAGTTTATGTAAAGTTATTAGTTGTATTAATGCTTTTTCGGCGGATGTCTACCCCAATAAAGCCTTGGCAAAGCTTTGTCCATCAAAAGGACGTAAATCTTCCATTTTTTCCCCTAACCCGATAAAGGTTATGGGGATTTTATATTGCAGCGCTATGGAGGCAATTACTCCTCCCTTGGCTGTTCCGTCAAGCTTGGTCATAATTATTTCGTCTATGTTGATTTCCTTTCCAAAGAGCTCGGTCTGGGAAAGAGCGTTCTGACCGGTTGTGGCGTCCAGGACAAGTATGGTTTTATGGGGCGCTCCGGGCATTTTTTTGGCCATGACCGATTTTATTTTTTTGAGTTCCTGCATAAGGTCGACTTTGGTGTGCAGTCTTCCAGCAGTATCCACGAGTACGGTTTCATAATTTTCAGCTGCGGCCCTGTCCAGGGCTTCATAGGCCACGGAAGCGGGATCAGCTCCGCGGTCCCTGGCAAAAAAACCTGAACCTGTGCGCCTGGACCAGATTCCCAGCTGTTCTATGGCCGCCGCCCGAAAAGTATCGCCTGCAACAACCAGGACCTTTTTACCCTTCATCCTGTATCTGTAGGCAAGCTTGGCAATGGTGGTAGTCTTGCCAACCCCGTTTACACCTATGATCAAAAGCACTTCAGGGGGGGGCGGGGAGATCTTTTTGGGTGGAGTCGGAAAAACGGCGGCCATCTCCTGCATCAGCAGTTCTTTGAACTTTTGGGGGTCACCCTGTTCAAGGTTCGCGACACTGGGTCTCAGCCTTGCCAGAAGTTCTGACGTGGTCTGGTAACCGACATCAGCCATGATCAGTATCTCCTCCAGTTCTTCCCAGAAGGCGTCATCGTATTTGCTGCTGGTGCTCAGGAGCTGGTCTATTCGCCTTGAAAGCTGATCTTTGGTTTTGGAAAGTCCTTGAGAAAGTTTGAGGAAAAGCCTGTCCCGTTCATCTTCTTCGTCTTCAAGATCAAGAGCCAGAGCCATTCTGTACTGCAGCTCCGATCTGAACTCTTCCAGATGGACATAACCCATGTCATCAAGCCAGGCGGAAAAAGAGCTGACGAACTTTCTCGCTTCAGAATCCGGGACTTCCAGGGCCTCCAGAAGAAAAGAAAGCCTTTCCCACAGAGGTTCGCCTTTTTTGTCGATTCCTTGTAGAAGGTGCTCAAGCCATACACTGAGCCTTGGTTCGGCCAGGGCCAGAGATTTTCTGAGCCTTATTTTCCATTGCTGGTCATCAGGATGCGCTGCGGCAACTGATGCCGGCTCATCCCGGGCTGTACGAGGCGCAGTTTCAGGTGGAGAACTTTCTTTCTGCCATAATTTTTTTATTTTACTGAAAAAACCCAATACCATGTCCTCCTGATGGAGTATTTAATATAATAGATAGAAAACTGTTACTGTTAAGAAGAAAAAAAGCAGATAATCAAAATTCATCCATTTCTGTTGGGAATCTGTCCCAGATAACTTTCCCTCCGGTTTTTTTGTAGTCGCGAAGCAGTACATAAAAAGCACCGGTCCCTCCGTGTTCAGGTCTGGCCGTACAAAAGGCCAGAACGATTCTTTTCAGAGGTTCCCTGGTGAGCCAGGACTGAACTTCACTGCGCAGTACAGGGGACCCCAAAGGAGAGTTTCTGCCTCTGCCCGGGATAATTAGCACACATTTTCTGGTGCTGATATACTGTTCGCGCATGAAATTGAGAAGGCGAGTTCTGGCCTGCATGGTGTTCAGACCGTGCAGGTCGAGATGGGCCTGGATGCTTAAGGTTCCTGTCTTCAGTTTTCGAAAGGTCTTTAAGTTTATTCCCTGAACGTATCCCTGAATGTATTCATCCGAGTGTTCTATGTCGAATTGAACCTGTCCGCTGACCAGCTTGCTTAGAACCTCAAGGCTGTCATCCTCAGTGACAGGATCAACAGCATGTCTGGCTCGCACCGGGGCGATATCCCTGCCTTTTTTCTCTAGAGGCTTAACCCCCTGCATGGCCCTTAGAAACTGGCCTTCATCAGCCGGCAAGTCTTGAACAGGATCAACACCGGGTTTTTCAGCGGGTGGTGAATTTTTCCTGGGGGAAGTTATCCTAATTTTTTTTAGATCTTGTAAAGATTTCATGCAAACCATTCTGCAGCTTCAGCTGCTGATGACAAAGCTCAAGCATATATCCCATAAGCATAAATCATACAAGTCTTACCATCTGCGAGACAGAATATCGAACCAGGGCTTGTTAAGACAGCCAGCCATATCCCTGCCGATCTCGGTCAAGGGACTAAGTTTTCCATCCAGCTCTATCGCTTTGGGAAACATGAGGTGTAGGGGTGGACCGTTCACATTGTAAAAACAGTTTTCCCTGGACAGGATGGTACTGTACTTTCCGGTTGAGTCAGACGCCAGGACTCTGCCTGGGAAGAAAAAGGTTTTTTGCAGAAGATGCCCGAAATTATCAAAAAGAGTTTTGTTGATTTGAATAAAATCCTCTTTCCACAACCTTGCCGAAGCCCCGGGCAGTGTCTCGTTGCTGATGAATGTCACCGGTCTGTTTTTGAGGAAAAGGTAGGTTTGAACTGATTTGGCCTCACTGTTGATCATTTTCCCCAGGTTCAGTTTTTCAGCGATCAAGGCCGTCCTTTGATGCGTGGCTGGATCTCTCTCGATGCCTGTGATCTCAATCAGTTCAAAATTATTCCTGGAGGCGGATATCCACTGGGCGAGCATCAAGATGCCGGTCCCTGCTCCAATATCCACGCCCACAAACCTTCCCTCAAAATCCTCCGGGTCTATCTCAAGGCTTACGATCTGCCTGAAAATATGAGCTGATTTTGGAAGGTCGGCAAGCATGGCCAGGGCGAACCCGTATTTGAGCAGCAGCTTTCGAAGTTTATTCTGTCCCCACAGAACCTGGCTTCCGACACGCCTGTGGATAAAAGCGTTGAAGGAGGCGCTGATGTCTTTCAGGGTCGGCCGGCAGGTTATGGACCGGGGATGGATGTAGGCATGAAAGTACTTGATGAGAATGTTGAAGATTTCCCTGTGGGTCATTCTTTCTTTTGAGTTCGCAGCTTTTTGAATATCCTCCATGAGGGAGCTTGAGGAGTAAAGGTCCTCCCGGATTACGTCCGCGGCAACAGGGGGACGAAGGAGCAGACGCAGTGAATCCTGGATGATGTTCTTTAGTCCGGGCTTCATTTTTTGGTGATCAGCTCTTGGTTTTATTTAAGGCGAACTTAAGCATTTTTCTGGCCTGTTCAAAGTCGGGGTTTATGGACAGTGCCTTCTGGGCCGAATGCATGGCTTTATGCCAGTCCTGCATATCAAGATAGAGGCGCCCGAGATTAAAGTGCAGGTATTCATCCCTTGGCTGAATTTTTACCGCCTGGGAGAAGGCTTTTTCAGATTCCGGGAACCTGCCAAGTTTCCTGAGGGCCATGCCCAGCCGGTTATAGACATGAACCGAGCCGGGGTTGTCCCTGTAGGCATGCTTGAGATAGTCGATAGCTTTAAGATACTGCTCAGCTTCCAGCAGCAGGTCGACAATCTCAATTTTTAACTCAAAATCTTCCTGAAAATCTCTGATCAGTCTTTTAAAAATCTGATCAGCCGCGTCCATCTCTTTTTTAGAAAGCAGGGCTTGAGCTTCACTCAGGGCCTGCTTTTTCTTTCTATCCAGTTCCTGCAGGGATTCCAGGGCATTTTCGGACATTTCACTTTCCAGGACGCTCATGAGCTGGCGCAGGTTTTCAAGAAGGTCTTTTTCCTTGCCTGGTTCAAGGATTAAAAGAACGGGGTAGACCTGCCTGATCCCTGGATGATTGTTGAGCAGCGATAGGTTTCGCTCAAGAAGATTAGAAAATTCCTGCTTTTCACTTTTCAACAGCTTGCCTTTAACAAAGGTTACAAGTCCGTCATGTAACGCCGAAGCAGCAGGAAGAATTTTATCACGTTTGAGCAGGGAGGAAATGCTGTTCAGATTCTGTCTGGCTCTGGTCAGTTCTATGGACATCTTGGATACCCTGATAATTGGTCAGTTTTGATAATAAGCTGTAACTTATTTTGAGCAGCACTTCAATACCGGTTAAGAGCATCTTGGATCATAATGTGCTAGATTTCGTTGTTCTCAACCATTCGGCAGAGTATTTTTTTTAAATCCAGCCCGGCTTTTCTGAATCCCAGTGTCCCGAATTTCATGTTGGCTTCAAGCAGATAGTATTGACCTTTTGATTCGCAGATGTCCAGACCTGTGTAATTGAAACCGCAAAGTCTGGCGGCTTTCAGGGCCAACTCCAGGGCCTGGGCCGGGACATTATCAAAGCATAAATCAGCTCCAAGGCAGACGTTGGCCCGAAACTCATTTTCAGCAGCAATTCTCTGGTAGGAATGGATTATTTTTCTGCCGGCGATGACGATCCTGTAGTCTTTGACACCGGGCAGATATTCCTGGATATAGGCAGGGTGATTGTCTTCAAGATAGGCTTGAAGCTGTTCCCTGTTCTGGATCAGTCTGACCCCGAGCCCTCTGGAGGAAAACCTGGCTGTTTTGGCTACAAATGGAAATGAGAAATGCGCGGTAATCATTTTTTGCTGACGCGGACCATAATAGAACCTGGTTCTTGGGGTCGGGAGCCCGTTGATCTGGAAGAGGATGGTCTGCCTGATCTTGTCCCCTACGAACCGGTAAGTATGTATTTTGGGGAATATTTCTTTGCCCATGGCCACAAACATGTCCGCGAACAATGAGGTGGGAAAATAAATTTTGGAGGATTTGACCATGAGGTCTACCTTCCATTGCGGATAATCTCCGAAGTTAGGGCAGACCCCGAGGGTATTGACTGATGGACAATTTTTAAGCTGGGAACCCAGGGCAATGCGCAAAGCAGGTTGTGAGCCTTTCACTTCATTTCAGATTGAGAAGCAGGGCTGTGGTCTGTCTTGCCTGATTCTGCGGCCTGTTCCATCAGCTTAATGTCCAGGGGTTTGCTGGCACTTCCAAAATACACTGATCTGTGAGGAAAGGGGATTTCAATACCTTTTTCATCAAAGGCCTTTTTGACCCGGCGCAGAAATTCTCTTCCCACTTCCCACTGCTTGATGGGCTTGGTTTTGATTCTTCCTCTGATCATCACCGCGGAATCGGCGAATTTGTCCACACCGAATACCTCCAAATTTTCAATCATCAAGGGTCCAAAATAGGCATCTGCCTTGAGATCACTGCCGATATCCCGGATAATATCCACAATCCGGTCCGTATCTTCTTTATAAGCTACTCCCAGGTCGAAGACGTATGCGGACCAGGCATTGGTCATATTGGAAAGGGTATTTATGGTTCCGTTGGGAAAGACATGCAGCGTTCCGCTTAAGTCCCGAAGAACAATGGTCCTGAAATTGATTCTCTCCACAAGGCCGCCTGTGCCGTTGATAATGGCCACATCTCCAACCCGGACCTGATCCTCTAAGATAATAAAAAAACCGGAGATAACGTCCCGGACCAGATTCTGAGCACCGAATCCCACCGCGAGTCCAATAATTCCGGCACCTGCCAGAACAGGCGCTATCTCAAAGCCAAGCTCGCGCAGCAGAATCAGAACAGCTAAAATCCATATTACAATAAATATTCCCTGTCTGAGCAGCTTGATCAGGGTTTCAGCTCTTTTCTGGACCTCGGTGGGCGGTTCTCCAATTGCCTTGCCGCGCTGCACAAGTTTGTTTTCCAGCCGGTCCAGGGCGGAATTAACAGCCTTGATAATCAGGTATGCAATCAGCAGAATCACCAAAACCCTGAGCGAAGTGGCAATTACTGCTTCCCATCTAAATTCGTCCAGCAAACTCAATAAGGTATCCATGAACTTACTCTCGGTTACAATGGTTGGCTTATATCAGGCAATCAGTTCCGGGTATCCGGATCAGGAAAAATCCCACCTGGCCCCTTCAGGGGTATCCATGACCTCAATGCCCATCTGCAGCAGTTCATCCCGCAGGTTGTCGGCCAGGGCAAAGTCTTTATTTTTTCTGGCCAGCTGACGTCTGTCAACAATTGACTGGATGTGATGCTGATCAAGGTTGCTTCGGGTACAGCGGATTGATTTGAGCTGGCCCAGGAATTCACTGCTGGGCTTGTTGAACAGGCCTAAAACCCGGCCCCAGCTTTTGATGATCCTCAGGATCCGGTCCATGATCTCCCTGCCTGATTCGCACTTGCTGAAGGATTTATTCTCGCACATCTTGTTGGCCAGGCGGACCAGGCTGAAAACATGTCCCAAGGCTTCAGCGGTATTGAAATCATCGTCCATGGCCTGGTCCCATTTACGCTCCATCTCTTGGATTTCCTCATGAACTTGGGAAAAATGTCCTTTTTTGGACCATTTGTTCCTGGACATCGCAGCTTCCAGAAGTTCAATAGTGGAGTAAATGCGTTTAACAGCCTTTTCAGCTTCCAGGAGGTACTGAGTGGAATAGTCAAGGGGGCTGCGGTAATGTTTTGTCAACAGAAAAAAACGTAAAACTTCGGGTAGAAACCCTGAAAATATTTCTCCAATGGTTACAAAGTTCCCAAGAGACTTGGACATCTTCTCTGAGTTTACCCGCACAAAACCATTATGGACCCAGTACTTGACAAATTGTCTGCCAAAGGCGGCTTCACTCTGGGCCATTTCATTTTCGTGGTGGGGGAAGGCCAGATCCTGTCCTCCTCCGTGAATATCAAAAGGTATTCCAAGATATCTGTGACTCATGGCGGAACATTCCAGATGCCAGCCGGGCCTTCCCCAACCCCAGGGGCTCTCCCAGCTGGGCTCACCGGGCTTGGAGGATTTCCACAAGGCAAAGTCAAGGGGGTCTTCTTTTTCATCGCCGGGAGCAACCCTTGTCCCGGAATGAAGTTCTTCAATGTTGCGGCCAGAAAGGCGTCCATAATGATCCATTTTTCTAACCCGGAAATACACGTCTCCTGAAGGAGTTGAGTAGGCAAAACTCTTCTTTTCAAGCAGCTGAACAAGAGAGATCATTTCAGGGATATGAGATGTGGCTCTGGGCTCAATATCTGCCCTTAGAACCCCGAGCTGGTCCATATCCTGGTAAAAGGCCCGGATGTATTTTTCGGCTACTTCTTCTGATGATATTTTTTCCGCGGCGGCTCTGGCGATTATCTTGTCGTCGATATCAGTAAAGTTGCGGACAAATGAAACTTTGAAACCGCGATGGCGAAGAAGCCTGACCATGACGTCAAAAACCACGGTGGAACGGGCGTGGCCTATGTGGCAGTAATCGTAGGCGGTTATGCCGCAGACATACATTCTGACACTGTCTTTCTCCAGGGGAATCAGTTCTTCTTTTTTCCTGGACAGGGTGTTGTAGATGAGCATGGGCTTATTCCATTTTCTGCTGGTTTGACTGGTTAAGAAGAGAGAATTGTTTCAGATGCAGGGCCATGTTTCAAGCCGGTTACCACTGCCATGGCCTTGATGCCCTGTTTGGCCCCGGTGAAGCCCAGTTTTTCCTCGGTAGTGGCCTTGATATAAATCTGCTCCGGACCAAGACCTGTAAGGCCTGTCAGGTTAGATTTTATCTGGGCCTTATACGGTGAAATTCTCGGAACCTCCGCGATCACAGTCAGGTCCATGTGCTGGATGATCAGACCTTGCCTGTGGGCCATGTGCAGGACTTCTGATAAAAAGATCGAACTGCTTAATCCCTGGAACCGGATGTCATTATCTGGGAAAAGGTCGCCAATGTCTCCCTGGCCCAAGCAGCCCAGGATAGCGTCAACGATGGCGTGAATCAGAACATCTCCGTCAGAATGGGCAAATACACCTGGTCCTCCGGGAATTGGAATTCCCCCCAGGACAAGCGGCCTGGGGCCGCCGTATCGGTGGACGTCGTAACCAAGTCCAGTGCAGGGCAGGGCAGGTTCAGGAAAAGTTCCAAGCATTTTGAGATCATCCCTGGTGGTTATTTTAATGTTTTCTTCCAGGCCGGGAACAGTTTTAACCTGAAAGCCCAGCTTCTCCACCATGGAGGCATCGTCGGTAGCCACAAGGTTTGTCACCTGAGCGTCGTCATGAGCTTTAACAAGGATGTTTCTGGGGAAAAACTGCGGGGTCTGAACCAGAAAGATATTTTCTCTGGCCAGAGTTGATCGGACTATATTTTCCCTGACCAGCTTGACCGTGTCTTTGCAGGGTACAACAGGAATAGTTCCTCCGTTTCCTGACTCAAAGCCGTTAATCAGTCTGTGGACGAGTCCGGCAGAAAAAAAAGGCCTGGCTGCGTCGTGAACCATTACAAAGTCGCACTCATCAGGCAGGGCATGAAGAGCGCTGCGCACAGAATCCTGGCGAAGTGACCCTCCGCCAATGCAGTAAACAGGAATCCCGGGATGTTTCTTGGCCTTTAATGCCTCAACCATGTCCAGGCAGTTGGCCAACTCATCAGGGGGAAAGGCAATCAAAACCCCGGATATCCAGCTGGATCTGGAAAAGGTTAAAACACTGTGCCAGAATAACGGGTATCCATGATATTCAAGGAACTGTTTTTTTTGCTTAAGTCCGGCTTTTGCGAGTCTGGAACTCTGCCCGGCTGCAAGAATTATGGCCCAGGTAATCATGCGCTTTTTAGATGATGGAGTCGGACTGTAAGCCGGGTTCTGTAGATTATTTGTCATGGACAAATAACTGATTGTCATTCCTCTGGGACCAGGATTGCTCCTGGCCTCAAGCAGCCTACCCGAAGACATTGGCCGGGCCGGCCTCAAGAGTCTTCCTATTTGGCCTTGCTCCGGACGGGGTTTACCTAGCCTGTCGAGTCACCGCGACAGCTGGTGGGCTCTTACCCCACCGTTTCACCCTTACCCGGCACCCACTTTAGCATACGAAACAGAGGACACATCTTAATTGTTCGTTTTGACCGGCTTGAGGTGTGATCCATATCGCCTGTTAAAGTGGGTGCCGGGCGGTCTGTTTTCTGTGGCACTTTCCCAGGGTCGCCCCTGCTGGGAGTTGCCCAGCGTCCCGCCCTGCGGAGCCCGGACTTTCCTCCCTCCGGCACCCACTTTAACGACTTGAAAATGGATGATTTATCCACAACTCACTGACATTCATTATTTTGGCTTTGTGTCAAGTCGTTAAAGTGGGTGCCGGACAGCGACAATCCGTCCAACTCCATCATTGGGAATTATATGTCATAAATCAAAAAAGACAAGGAGCATAAACGGCGAAGCTGATCAGGACTCAGCGGAAAAATGCTCTTCCCAGAAGATAAGTCTCTGGCAATTGGGGCAGCTCAGAATCTGTTCACCTTTCTGGATTTCAATAAATGACTGTGGTGGAATGCTGATGTAGCACCCAGTACACACCCCTCGCTTTACAGAAACTATAACCGGATTGTTAAGCCTGTCCTTGATGAAATTATATCTGGCCAGGATGGGCACCGGTACATTGGAGCAGGCCTTTTTACGGCTCTTCTCAAGCTGGTTGATGCGTTTATTGATTTTTTCCATTTCAGAATCAAGTGTAGACTGGCTGATGGCCAGCTCTTCCTTGACAGAAGCGCTTTCAGTGGTCAAATCCTCCATTTTTTCCTGATGTACCTGGATATCTTCAGTTAAATTAGTCATTTCCTCTTCACGGAATCTGTTCAATTTCTCCAGGTTGTCCATCTCACGCATCATGGCATGATATTCTTTGGTGTTGCTGACCATCATCAGTTTGTTCTTGCTCTTTTTGACCTTGTGAGAATCATCAGAAATGTCCTTCTGCAGTTTATCCTTCTGCTGATTTAAAAGATCCAGCCGTTCTTTGACCTGTTCTATCTGACCCTCAAGGTCATCAAGTGAAGCCTGCAAGGTCTCGAGATGCCTGGGGGCGTCCACGAGTCTCTGTTTAAGCTTGATCATCTCTGAATCAATCTCCTGGAGCTCCACCAGCTTTTTGATTTGTTCAATGTACTTGCTCAAATTATCCTCCCATGAAATTATTTCAAACGACCCTTAAGGGCGATGCGCCTTCTATGAATTTGAGGTCAATGCCTTCAAGTTCTTCTTTTAAGTCTGTAAACCATTGGAACATCATTTTTTCTTCGAGAATGAAGTGTCCCACATCCAGGACGCATCCAAGTCTGGCTGCTTCCTGAGCTTGGTGATATTTAAGGTCACCGGTGATAAAGATATCTGAGTCCTGGCTGAGGGCGTCCATGGCCAGATCCCCACCTGACCCGGGGCAGCAGGAAACTGAATGGACGGTCTTAGGGGGGGTGCCGGCCAGAACCGTGTTTTCCACCCCCAGAATTTTTTTAAGCAGGTGTATGAAGGTTTCAAAGGGAACCGGTTGGGGCAGACGGCCTTTGAAACCAAGGCCAAACTGCTGATCCAGCTCAGGAAAATATGACTTGACGAAAAAGACGGGCCAATACTGCTGCTTTATTCCGGAAATGAATAAGTCCACCTTGTTGCAGGGGACCGCCACAGAGTTGATCAAACCTTCCGGGCTTTGCTCCCAGCGCAGTATAAACTGCCTACAGGGGAGATCCTCAGGAGTTACAGGCAAAGGGTGATGAAAGCTCAGCTCTACAGCCTTGATGGTTGTGGTGGGCTTTAACACCGATACCTGATTGAGCCTCAGTTCTTTAGCCAGCCAGGAGGACGGCCCCAGCGGGTTGCAGTCCAGGGAGGTGTGAGCGCTGTAAAGAATGGTGTTGGTTTTCAGAAGGTCCTTGACTATTCTGTAGAAGGAGTCGATCTTGTCTGGTAGTCTTGGTTTTATGGAAAGGGGGTGGTGAGTGAGTATGAATTGTGCTTTCTGGCTTAGGCATTGCTTTATGGTCTGTTCATCGGGATCAAGAGCCATGACCATTCGATTTATTTCCTGCCTGGTTCCGGCCACCTGTATCCCGCATCTGTCCCAGTCAAATGCAAGCTCCGGAGGGGCAACCGATTCTATTTTACTGATTAGTTCTTTAAGCTGCATGCAGTTCGGTTCACCTGGCTGGATTGGATGTTGGCGGAGAATAACTCCATGGATTTTTCATTCCATGGACCATGGTTTTGAGCCGGGATGGAAATAAAAAAGGTGCTTCCCCGCGTACTTGGTAGGAAACACCTTTTGTTGGTCCCAATTGATGCCGCTCAACAGGCAGTTTCTGAAAATTTAAATTTACAGCCCGCAAATCTACTCCCTGAAAGTGGTGGGCCAACCAGGATTTGAACCTGGGACCTTCCGGTTATGAGCCGGTGGCTCTGCCAACTGAGCTATTGGCCCAAAAAAACCTGAAGAGAGTATTTATAATTTTGATATTAGCTGCTGTCAATATATTTTTTTAGTTATGTCTTTATCCATTGTGCCAGGCTTATGAAAAGGGAAGACAAACCAAAAAAGCCCGGCAGACGCCGGGCTTTTTTGGGTTAAGTCAATGTGTTGTTTAAGCAAATGCTTTTTCAAAGTTGGGCACGACCTGCTTTTTGCGGCTCATGACTCCGTCCAGCCATACTGAATTTCCGTCTACAGGCTTGCCAAATGCCCGTTCAACAACAGCCGGTTCATCGGAGAGGACCAGCATTTCAGAGCCTTCTTTCATGATATCAGTCAGCAGAAGGAACACGGAGTGCCTGGCGCCTTCGTCCTTGACCTTTTTCATCTCTTCATAAAGATCACCCTTGACAGGCTCCAGAATGGAAAGATCCACAACTTCCAGCTGGCCAATGCCTACTTTCTTGCCGCTCATGTTGAAATCTTTGTAGTCCCTGAAGATAAGATCCCTGGCAGGGGTTCCTTCAACAGCTGATTTGACCTTGAACATTTCCATTCCCAGGGCCATCATATCATCCACTCCGGCGATTTTGGCCAGGGCCTCACAGGCTTTTTTATCGTCGTCGGTGCAGGTAGCTGATTTGAAGATGACGGTATCGCTCAGGATGGCGCAAAGCATGATCCCGGCGATGTTTTTGGGCATCTCAACCCCATAGAAATCATACATGGATTTAATGACGGTGCAGGTGCAGCCCACGGGCCAGATCCAGCACTCAAGAGGGTTGGGAGTAGTTACGTCCCCAAGCTTGTGGTGATCGATAATGCCCAGAATTTCAGCCTTAGCCAGGTCATCCAGGCTTTGCGAAAGATCGGAATGGTCAACCAGGATGACTTGTTTGCCTTCGCCTGAAGTTACGACTTCCGGGGCGCTGAATCCGAATTTGTCCAGAACGAATTTGCTTTCAGGGCTCAGTTCTCCCTGGGCGGCCGGAACCGCGGCAAGGCCGAGTTTGCTTTTAAGATCAGCAACGGCTATTGCCGCGCACACAGAGTCGGTGTCGGGATTTTTGTGACCAAAAACGATTACGGACATAAAATACCTCCTAGGAATTGGTTGGTTTAGCAGAAATATTGATAGAAGATTGTGCTATTTAGCACAAAGAGCAGGCTTTGCCAAGTACAATTTGCTGCAGGATAAAAAATGGTCATTTGCAGCTGTTGTTCATGGGTTAGCGAAAAGTTGGCAGTCTTTATCCAATGGTCCTCTTTTGTCCAGTCTGCCGGGACTGTTCTGAAATGATAAACAATTGGTAACTATTCACCATAGCCATGGCTTTCCTGGGGCTGAGGGTTCTTTTGCCTGCGAACTCCCTGTCGCGGTTTCGTAGGACAAACAATTTATTGATACCAGTAAATCACATAGGGGTTGAACAATTTTGAAAAATGGTCGAAATTTTATGGGAGGGCATTCTTGCCCAACGGAACCGTTGACAGTCAAACATCGCAGGCATTGGCGAAACCTTACCCCAGGAAGGCCTTTAATGCTGAGGTTAATCAATAATCATGGTGAACAGATACAAACTCTTCACCCCTTGACTCAGCCTTTATGAGTATCCAGTATTTAAAACTGGTTGTTGACTTATTGGTCCTGCTGAAAAAAACTCTGTTTCCCACAATCTGTTGAGCCGTGAACCCCTTGAAAATCTGCACAGGGCCCCATAGTCAATGGTTGCAAATTTTAAACCCTGGTGCTCAAGCAGGTTGGGAGAATCATATTATGTATCTCGCGCAGAAGACAATCAACCATAAAAGACATTATTTCATTCGAAAGTCGGTCAGGGTCAATGGGGTATACGTTTCCAGGGAACTGATGAGCCTGGGTCCTGATCCCTCCAGGTTCATCGTCTATCCGGGCGGCAGAAGTTTTTATATCCACGAGAATGTTGAGGATCATTTAAGCGGAAAAGGATATGTACCTGATTATGATCTTCTGGAAAAAATTTTCTGGCCATTTGTCAGGCCGGACATAAAAAGAGCCTTGCAGGGCTTTTTTTCCAGGGACTCTTCATCACGGTCCGGAAAGAGCCTCACCCAGAGCGAAGAGGTATTTATCCGCCATCATCTTCACCCGGTAGACAGACGCAGGTATAATTACCTGCGAATAGGTGAGCTGGATCAGTCCAGGCTGAGCAGGGTTCCAGTCAAATTTTACCGCCCTCTGACATTCAAGTCCCGGGATGAGCTGGAGCACCTGTTCATGGTCATGGAAAGCAGGCTTGAGCCTCGAGAACTCAGCCTTTATGTCTATTCATTTTTTTATCTTCGAAGGTTTTTTACGGAAATCATTGCCGGCCGGATGCCTCAGGGTCTGGACCAGGAAAAGCTGGAAGAGCTGTTTGTCAGGGAACTGTGCGCGCTGAACAGCGATGATCTTTTCTGGAAGGGGGCGGATAAGCCAAAAGACCTGCACCCCTTTCTTGTTCGTTACGCAGTCATGTTTTTTGATTTTCCATTGAGTTCTGACAGTTTCCTGCAGGATCATTTGAAGGATTTTATTGCAGGCACTAGATGGCGTTCAGCGCATTTTCCCCGAAAACAGCCGGATATTTCCCGGAAAGAGGCCGGAACAATCATGGGGGTTGCCCCGGATGTTCTTTACGCCATGTCCAAAAAAGAGTTGACAGCTTTATTTCGCAGGAAGGCCGTGAAGCTGCATCCGGACACGGGGGGAGATCATGACCAGTTCATAAGGCTGATGGAGGTTTATACTACACTTCTCAGAAGGAAGAGCTGAACAGATCAGTATTTTCTGGCCAGTCTCTTTTCCAGCCTTCCGATGAGTTTGGAGCAGCTGAAGGTCAGGCAGAAGTAGAGAAGGGTTATGGTTATCCATATTTCAAAAGTCTTATAAGTGGCCGCCATAAGCTCCATGCCCTGAAACGTCAGCTCCTGGATGGAAATCACAGAAACAATTGCTGAATCCTTTATTGTTGAGATAAACTGGCCCGCCAGGGGCGGCAGGCATCGCTGGAAGGCCTGGGGCAGGATAACCAGGAGCATCTGCTGCCTTTTGTTGAATCCCAGGGCGGCCGATGCCTCCCATTGCCCTCTGGGTATGGAATTGATCCCTCCCCGGATAATTTCAGCAATATACGCTGCTTCATAAATGGCCAGGGTGATAACCGCGGCCACAAAAGACGAAAACTGGCCGGCCGGGGCGAACAGAAAGGTAAGTATTCTCTGGACATGTTCCGGCTGGTTTCTGAAGAAATCGTCTACTCCCATTGCCGGCAGGATTTGGTTGCTGACAAAGAAATAGAATATGAAAATCAGCACCAGTGGCGGGATGTTTCTGATAGTCTGCACATAACTGAAGCCGAGAAGCTTTTGCAGAAGGTTGCTGCTGGTTCTGAAAAGGCCGATAACTGTTCCAATGATTACAGCCAGAACAGTGGCCCAGATGCTCAGCCTGATGGTGGTGAAGAAGCCCTGGGCGAGCATGCCCGGAACCCATGAACCCGACTGGGCATCAAAGCGGTAAAGGTAATTGAGAATGAACGACCATTCCCAGTTGTACTCCAGACCCTTCATGACCCGGATGTAAATAAATATTCCTGCCCCCAGGATCAGGGAGATGACGATGATATCCAGCAGAGTGATTTTGGGTTTGTTTAAAGTCAAGAAACACTCCTGAAAGAACCGTGGGCAGCTTATTGATCACTGGTCAGACCATCTATCTGCCATGGCCTGGTCTTAATGACTCTCGGGCGGCTGGTTGCCGCGGGTGAGTCAGGGCCTGATATGTTTTCAATAAGATCCCTGGCCTTGCGGGCCAAAAATGATACTTAAGGCTTGGATATTTGATCGTCAGCGCCCACTGACTGACCTTTGTGTCTTAGTCTGTTTCGTTTGTTCCTGAATCAGGAAGGATATCTGTCCGGCTCATGATTGATACCTTCTTTCAGTGATTGACCAACTCTGATTGGGGCCTCATCAGGTTTATTGCCAAGCATTTCCAAAAGCTTGTAATAGACCCTGTTTATGGTCATCTGCGGGGTGGAGGCCCCGGCAGTCAGCCCAAACCTGGTGCAGTTTGAAATGCTGTGGATGTTGATTTCATCTTCAGTTTCTATGTGCATGCATACTGGACAGTGCTGCATGGCTACCTTGCATAACCTTCTTGTGTTGCCGCTGTTTCTTCCCCCCACAACGATCATGCATTCGACTTTTTTGGCTATTTTAATAGTCTCGGCCTGTCTGTTTTTAGTGGCGTCGCATATTGTGTCCAGCACCTTGAGATTCCCGGAGAGCCTGTGGGAAAGATATGAGCTGACAAGGGCAAATTGCTCCCTGTCCTGTGTGGTCTGGGCGGCCAGGCAGTATTTTTTGTCTGGTTCAATGGCCAGATTTTTGAGCTGCGAAATATTTTTGAACAGATCCGCCCTGGAATCAGCATAACTCAGCAGGCCTTTAACCTCGGGGTGGTCCGGTTCTCCATATAAAAGCAGGCCGTCTGAATCAGGACTGTTCTCTTTGATTAAAAGCTGCGCCTTTTTAACCTTGGGGCACGTGGCATCGATAATGTTGATGTTTTTATTAATGAGAAGTTCCTCAATTTCCAGAGGGATGCCGTGGGCCCTGATCAGAACAATATCATCAGGCCTTGGCTCGTTCCAGTCTTCAGTGATCTTGACCCCCTTTTTTTCATAAAATGAGAGCACCTGTGGATTGTGGATAATGGGACCAAAGGTAAATATCTGTCTGGACTGGATCTGCCTCAGGGCCTTGTCCAGCTTGTTCAGAGCCAGACTGACTCCCATGCAGAAGCCGGCGCTTTTGGCCAGCAGGATTTGAGGACTCATTGTCTTTTTTTAAAATGTAACTGGTTGAGGATAAAATATCTATGGCAATACTATGTGCTTACTGACAATTTCCAGGACTTTTGGTGTCCGGAACATTAACATCTTTAACATCCTGATTTTTTTTATCTTTAGCTCCAATTGTTAACACTACAGCGACACTTGGTGTTAATTATTGCCTCGGCCACCGGGGACAGGCACTTTTGCCGACCTCAAACCGTAAAACGGCCGGACTATCCTGCGGCAAAAGAGCCAGTCCCCTTCCAACTTAAATAAAGTGTCGCTGTAGTGTTAACTCAGGGGGTATTCTCAAGTTTATTGCATCTTTTCCATAACTTTAATGATTGCATTCCAATCATTACACTTGATTATTTCTTTGCGCAACTCCTTTGCCCCATGTATCTGTCTGATCATTCTGGGGATAATAGTGCGCATCTTCAGCACCGCCCGCCCGGATGAACAGTATCTGCGGTAATATTCAACAGTTTTAAGGCAGATGTCTTGGAGGTGTAAATCCCGCGAATCCGAGGGTGAACACTGTTTTTTCAGGTTGATGTATTCCTGGAAAATGAAAGGGTTATTCAGGGCCCCTCTGGCGAACATGATGTTGTCAACTCCTGTCCGGCGTACGCACTCCAGGGCGTCTTGGGCCGTGAAAAGGTCTCCGCTGGCAATGACTGGTATGGACGTTGCCTCTTTCAATGTTTTCAAGGCATCCCAGCAGGCTGTTCCGGAAAAAAGCTGTCCCGCGGTTCTGGGATGCAGGGTGATCCAGCCAATGCCTGAATCAGCCAGCTGGTCTGCAAGAACAAGATAGGTGCGCCTTTCATTGGCCCAGCCGAGCCTGGTTTTGATTCCAACCATGCCAGGCCCCGCCATTTCGGCCATGGCCAGAGCCATATCCACAATCTGTTCCGGATTTTTCAGCAGAGCGGCTCCTGAGCCTGTTTTGACAACTTTTTTTACAGAACAACCGCAGTTCAGGTCAAAATAACTGAAACCCTGATCCAGAAGAATAGACATGGATTCTTTGATATCTGACAGACTGCTGCCGAATATCTGGACAACCAAAGGGGAATCCTCAGGACAGGTTTTTAAAAGTTCCAGTGTATTCCGGGTCTGGTGAGTAAGCCCCCGGGCGCTGATCATCTCGGTAAAGGCGGCACTGCAGCCGAAATGTCTGCACAGGAGCCTGAAGGGAAGGTCGGAAAAGCCTGCCAGGGGAGCCAGCCAGGGTCGGTCGGGGTGGACAGGCAGGTAAGGCCGAACAGGGGCTGATGGCCGCGTCTCAGACAATTATGCTCAGCCCCCCGTGTTCACAGTCACTGAGGTCGACTTCTTTGAGCACAATTTCCGGATACATGTTTTCTACAACAAGATGCAGTCTTTGTCCTCGAAAGTAGTTTCTTGTGACCCAGGCCAGCATGCGCAGATCATCCACCAGCACCCAGGCCAGTCTGGGAGAGTCGTATTCAAGGATGATTCCCGCCACAATATGTCCAACGCGGTATTTCTTTCTGAATTTTCTTATGCGGGGATTATCCAGGGCCAGGTAGGCCGATTCTTTGTGAGGGCCATGGCCAAAAACTTTCATCACTCAGCTCTTGGTCAGCAGCAGCATTAAAAAAACACCCGTGAACTCACTGACCATCAATTATCAACTCCACTTCATCCCTGGAAAGACCGGTGGTTTTGACCAGTTCCTCGATGGAACGTCCATTCAGATGCCCTGTCATAATCAGGTTTTTCATGAAGCTGGGAGAACGGGTATATTGTTCAGCCTGCCTGATCAGGCCGTTCAGTTCCTTGACCCTCTGCTCCATTTTGGCCTCAAGGTTGAGCAGCTCTTTTTGTCTTTGCTGGAAAGTGGAAACCATTTCCTTTTCCAGGCGGGCGTTGAAATCCAGCCTGTCAATAAAATTCTTCTGGTTACTCTGCATTTCAGCCAGCAGCGATTCTGTCTTTCTCAGACGGTAAAAGAAGATAAGGATAAGAAAAAGCAGATAAACTTCAATAACGCTGACAATGACTATGATCCACTGAAATGAGCTCATGACGCTTAAGGTTATTATTCAGACCTTTATATTCACGATATTCTCGTCAAGTTCAGGCAAGTCGTATTCATGATTTTCATGCTCTTGTTTTCCGGGAGCTTCCCGGCCTGATTTCTTTTCCCGAGCTTCGCGTTTATTGATGGAGTCAGAAAGCTGCTGGCTTTTTTCTGTTTTGGCCACCTGCTGCATTTCACGCTGATGCTTCTGAACAACCAGCAGGCTCAGAAAAGCCTGATGTGCACCAGGTGCGCTCTGGGCGGCGAACTGCATGTGCTGGGCCAGGGGGGCCTGAGCCACGACTACAGGGAGGTCAATGGGTCTGATCATTTATCTCACCAGATACTCCTCGAAAAGGATGTCTTCTACCCTCCCAGCTCCCAGATACTGGTTGACTACAGACAGCAGGTCATTTTTAACCCTGTCTGAATTTTCTTTGTCCCTGAGAATTATCGGTTCCTGGTTGCGCAAATAATAGTATATGGCGTCCCTCAAAACAATCGTTTTATCCCTGATTTCCCCGGCCAGCTGTTCACTGTCTGCCGGGAGGGAAAACCTGGTGAATATGAACTGAATCCTGTCGCTATCACCCAGTTCCACCATGAAAGGTTCAAAGCTTACAACCTGCTGGGTATCGGCAGCAGTTTTTTCGGCAGGGGCCTCAACCCTGGACGGCTCTGGAGGAGTTTGGGGTCTGTCTCTAAAAAGGAGCAGAAAAGAGGCCGCGGTCAAAATAAGGGCAGTCAAGACCACAATTCCTGCCTGAACCTTTCTGTTTTTCCAGATGCTGGGTCCGGCGATTACTGGTCCTTCTTGGGGCAGAGGAGCTTTTTCAGTCTTTTTTACCGGTTTTTTTTCTTGGGGAACAACCTCTTCTTCTTCATCAAGAAATGGAGCATCTTCAAGGTCCAGCTCAACCTTTTCCATTGCCCGGTCAAGGTCCAGCTCTGTTTTGTCCAGGCTGACCTTTTTTTTCACGGAAGAGTCTTGATCCGACATGGGCTAAAAATGTTACTTACCTAGATCAGGTGTTATTTTTCAAATATTTTTTCAATTTTTTGTCCCAGGGTATCAGCGGTAAACGGTTTGACTATGTAGTTTGAAACCTTGGCCTGGACAGCCTCGATAATATTTTCCTGCTGGGCTTCCGCTGTGACCATTAAAAATGGCAGGTCCGAGAATTCTTCGCTGGATCTAACCTTTTTCAGCAGCTCAATTCCAGTCATTTTGGGCATGTTCCAGTCGCTGACAATGAAATCAATTTTATCCTTGTTCAAGACTTCCCAGGCAGTGGTTCCATCGTCGGCCTCTACAATATTACTAAAACCCAGTTGCCTGAGAATATTTTTTATTATTCTGCGCATGGTTGAGAAGTCGTCTACTACCAGGATACGCATCTGCTTGTTCATGGGCATCAGTCCCTCCTATACTCGATCGTGGTATTCAGAAAATTTTTTCTGGATTTTGCCTATGGCCTGTGAATGCAGCTGGGAAACCCTGCCTTCGGTGATGTCCAGAACCTGGGAAACTTCTTTCATGGTCAGGTCCTCATCGTAATACAAAGAAAGAACAAGCCTTTCTTTTTCAGTGAGCTTGTCGATTATTCTGGCTACCTTATCCACAAGGTCGTTAAATATTGCACTGAGCTGAGGTTCAGAGTTTTTATCCTGTTCACCGGCAAGAGTAAAGTTTTCCTGAACAGCCTCAAGACTCAGGCATATCTGATTCTGCAAGGCTACCATTCCTTCCTCGATTTCATCAAGAGTATAGCCGGTGATGGTTCTCAGTTCCGTGTTAGTCGGCTGTTTCCCGGAGTTCTGTTCATAGTCCCTGATGCATTCTTCAAGCCTTTTAACCTTTTTCCTGAGCCCTCTGGAAAACCAGTCCATTCTCCTGAGTTCATCAAGCATGGCTCCTTTGATGCGGTTATCGGCAAAGGTTTCAAACTTTATTCCGTGTCTGGCATCGAAATTACCTAAGGCTTCCATGAGGCCCAGGGTGCCTGCGCTGATAAGTTCGTTAATTTCTACATGCCTGGGAAGTCTGTTTTTCAGCCTGACAGCATTGATCTTAATTTTGTAAGCATAGGCCCTGACAATCTCTTCTTTTTTCCATGAAGAGAGGTCATGAAAGGAAACATCCTGGCTTTCAAGGATAAACCAGGGTTTATTCCTGGAAGAGCAGTTTTTTCCAGAAGAATTTAATATTTCCATCAAGGTTCTTGTCCGGTTTCCAGTTGATAATGGTTTTGGAAAGGTTTTCCAGCGCGGTTGATGCAGGCGAGTGCTGATTATAGTGGCAAAAGGGGATCTGGCTGGCAACCGCTTTTTTAACTTCCTGATCATAGGGGATTATCCCGGACAGTTCCAGGGAGACGCCGCTCAGGAAGTGATCACAGGCATTATATAGTTTTTTGAAGACATCTCTGGCTTCTTTCAGGGACTTGGCCCAGTTGACAACAATTTTGAAGCTGTTGATATCATGTCTTGTTTTCAAAACCTTGATGACAGCGTAAACGTCGGTCAGGGAAGTAGGTTCAGGTGTCAGGACCAGGAGCCTTTGCTGAACAGCCAGATTGAAATAAACAACGTTGTCGTTGATTCCAGCTCCGGTATCCACAATGAGATAGTCAATGCGGTCCTCAAGGTAGTCCATTGCTTCCAGCAGTTCCAGTTTCTGACCTGTGCTCAGGGAAAGCATTTCACTGATACCTGAAGCAGCCGGCAGAATATCAAACCCGAATTCAGTGCTGAAGATAATTTCCTGCAGGGGTTTATGGTCATGGAAGAGGTGAAAGATATTCAGCCTGGGGGCGATTCCCATGACTACGTCAACATTGGCCAGGCCAAGGTCCGCGTCCAGGATGAGCACCTTTTTATTCTGTCTGCTGAGGCAGTAAGCGAGGTTTACGGAAATATTGGTTTTTCCTACACCGCCCTTGCCGGAGGTCAAGGAGAAAACCATTGGCAGATTGTAGCTTTTGTTCATTTCACTTAGCTCGTTCTACAGTTATTTTTGTTTCCCTGTTTAGGCCCATGAGCCGTTTCCGGACGACATTTTTTTCTTGAAGACAAGGGTCCATAGATTATCCTGCCTGGCAGGCGCGGAGCAGTTCTTAAGCCCTTTTCCATTGGAGAAATATGAAACCGGAATCCCTGTTTTCCAGGACGCGTTGACCATTACTCCAAAATTACACGCCTCATCCACCTTAGTCCACATAATACTTTTGACGTTTTTATGGCAGGAAAAACTCAGGTAATGGTCAATCTGACTTGATCCGTATACAGGGCTCAAAACCAGATGGCAATGGATGTTGAGCATCTCAATCTCTTCCTTTTCAAGGCTTTTATTTTGTTCACAAAATCCAGGAGTGTCAACGAGGATCATATCAAAACCCTGTTTTTTGGCAGCCAGATCCTGCCAGTCAGCCGCTGTTTTGACTTCTGTATAGTTCAGTCCGGAAAGCGCGGCGTAATGTTTGAGATACAGTCTCCCTCCGGCGTGCTGGGTGTCTGTGTTCACCAGGCAGATTTTCCACCTGGGATTTTTCTTGCGTTCTTCCAGGGCGATTCGAATCAGGGTCGATGTCTTTCCGGCTCCGCTGGGACCAATAAAGGCGTGGATTTTAGATCTTTTCATGCACTCAGGCCAGGCATGAGTCGGAACCAGCTCTCCCAGAACCTTTAAAGTCGGACGGTGGATATTTTCAGCCATGGATGACCATAAATCCATGATAATTTCCGGCTTAACCCCTTGTTTTTCAAGATAGTTCAGTACCTGTCTCTGTCTTTTGGTGATACTTGGTCCGGTTTCACTGTTTTTGATAATCTTGAAAAAACTGTTTTTAAAGTTTTCCCACTCGATTCTCCAGTCTCCGTCATATACCATGCTCCTGTCATGGGCGGCAGGGTCCCTTGTATCGGGTTTGGTGTCTTCTTCTGAACCGGGCTTTATTTCCAGGGCTGCCACAACCTCGTAGCTTTTCCGGCCTCCGGTGTTTACGCAGTCTGTGCTTAAAATTACCGCGTCCGCTCCAAGGTCATCCTTGATTTTTTTAATCAGTGCAGAGTATGAATGTCCACGATAGGTTTTAATCTGCATTTTTCAGACTCACTGTTTTTACTGATTCCAGCCGGATGTTGGAAGGGATTTCCGTCTGGGATATTACCGGCAGATTAGGGACAAAGCGCAGCAGCAACTGGGCAAGATGGGGTCTGACCACCGGTGTGGTCATAAGCACCACCTGTCCGTCGGCGATAATGGCTTTTTCCATGACCTTGCTTATTGCCTGGATGATTTTCTGGGCAAGTTTGGGCTCCATGGCCAGGTAGGTTCCATGGTCTGTCTGCCTTAACCCATCCTGAAAAGCAGCCTCAATTTCGTCTTCCAGGGTGATGATGGACAGCGTACCGTCTTCACTCAAATAAGGTTTGACTATTGTTTTGCCCATCTTCTGCCGGACAAATTCTGTCAGCTGTTCCGGATCTTTGCTCTGTTGGCCATAGTCGGAAAGGGTCTCAATAATGGTCAACAGGTCCCTGATGGATACTTTTTCCCGGACAAGATTCTGCAGGACTTTCTGAACAGTTCCAAGGCTTAATATGCCTGGCACCAGTTCTTCAACAGCCTTGGGCGCTCTTTGAGAAATATTGTCCAGAAGGCTCTGAGTTTCTTGCCTGCCAAGAAATTCATGCAGGTTGTGTTTGAATATTTCGGTCAGATGAGTGGCGATGACCGTGGAGGGATCTACAACAGTATACCCGGCCATGGCTGCTTCCTCCTTTTTGTTTTCAGGAATCCAGAGGGCCGGGAGGTTGAAGGCCGGTTCCAGGGTATCTATGCCCTTTATCCTGTGCTTGGCATCTCCGGGGTCCATGGCCAGGAGGTGGTCAATCATGATTTCCGCCCTGGCGACCTGGTTGCCTTTGATGATTACCGCGTATTCCCCGGGCTTGAGCTGAAGGTTGTCTCTGAGATGCAGCGAGGGAATCACCACTCCCATGTCAAGGGCAAACTGTCTGCGGATGGACCTGATCCTGGAAAGAAGGTTGCCGCTCTGCTCTTCATCCACCAGCGGAATCAAACCGTAACCAACTTCCAGTTCAAGAACGTCAAGGGGCAGCAGGGCATGAACTTCCTCGGGAGTTTCCATTCCGATCTTTTCCCTGCCCTTTCCGGCTGGTTTATCTTCTGCTTTATCTTTTTCTTTTTGAGCCAGATAGGAAAGCATGAACAAAAAACCTGAAAGCAGAAGAAATACATAGGTCGGCATTCCCGGGACAATGGCGAAGAGAAAAAGCACTACTGAAACAAGTCGCAGCGCCCGCGGATGATTTGTCAGCTGACCGATGAACTCCTGTCCCATCTGAGCCTCGGCAGCAGCCCGGCTGACAATTATGCCTGCAGAGGTGGAGATGATGATGGAAGGAATGGTGGCCACAAGCCCGTCACCAATGGTCAGAAGCGTGTATGTCTGAGCGGCCTCGCTCCAGCTCATTCCTTTCTGAAAGATGCCTATGAGCAGCCCGCCGACAATATTGATGACCGTGATAAGCATGCCTGCCTTGACATCTCCGGAAACAAACTTGCCTGCTCCGTCCATGGCGCCGTAAAAATCCGACTCCTTCCTGATTGCCTCTCGCTGTGACTTGGCTTCCTGTTCGTCAATCAGTCCGGAGTTAAGATCAGCCTCAATGGACATCTGTTTACCAGGCAGCGAATCAAGGGTGAACCGGGCAGCCACCTCAGCAATCCTGGTAGTTCCGTTGGCGATGACCATCTTGTTCAGAGCAAAGAGGATCAGGAAGATGACTATGCCTATCAGATAGTTCCCCCCTACCACGAAGCTTCCAAAGGACTCGATGACCTTTCCCGCGGCACTTGTTCCGGTATCTCCATGCAAGAGAATGAGCCTGGTGGTTGCAACGTTGATGGCCAGACGCATCAGTGTGGTTACCAGCAGCAGGGAAGGGAATATGGTGAATTCCAAGGGGGTCCTTATGAACATGGCTGTCATCAGGATCACGAAGGCGAAGGAAAGATTGAAGGTGAGCATGATGTCCAGAAGGATGGTGGGCAAAGGGACAAGCATCACGAAAAGTATGATCACCACCCCTGAGGCCAGGAGGATATCACCCTGCCGGGTAAACCTGGCATAATCAAGATTGGCTACTGATGACTTTACTGACATATATTTGACACCTGTTTCAGGTTTGAATTCTCTGGCTGGAAGGGATTATTCAGACCTGCCTGAAAAAGCATACCATGGTTTCTTACCTGCCTTTAATCCGGTAGATTTCCGCCAGGACAGCTGCTACCGCCTTGTACAGGTCCTCAGGGATGGTCTGCCCGACCTCAACGCTTTTATACAAGGCTTGTGCCAGAGGTTTGTTTTCTCTTACAGGGATGTTGTTCTTTCTGGCCAGATCTTTGATTTTTTCGGCCAGGTGGTTGACTCCCTTGGCCAGCACCAGAGGTGCAGGGGCAACGGTGGGATCATATTTTATGGCAACCGCAATGTGGGTCGGATTGGTAATGACTACGTCTGCTTTGGGGACATCCTTCATCATTCGCTGCTGAACAGCAGAGAACATTTTCTGTTTCTGCTTGCTTTTAATTTTGGGGTCTCCTTCTGCCTGCTTTCTTTCATCCTTGACTTCATCTTTGGTCATTTTCAGATTCTCATTGTAGTCCCATCTGGTGTAGACCACGTCGGCAACAGCGATAATCAGCAGAGGAACCAGGGCAAACAGGGCCATTTTGAATCCGGTATTGAGAATGTAGCTTCCGATTACAGCCGGAGACTCATAGAACAGGGGAGCCAGGTTGGAGAATTCCATCTTCAGGACGATATAGGGAGCAATGGCTACTGCTGCGGCCTGGAAAACATTTCTGACCAGGCGGACCAGGGTCTTGATATCCACAAACTTTTTCTTCAGCCCTTCAACTATGTTGAACACCTTTAGCTTGGGTTTCAAGGGCTTCATGGTCCACAGCGGACCGATCTGGATGTACATGATACCGATGGTGAAAAAGAGGATGAAGAACATTACCGGCAAAACAATTTTACCAATGGTTGCTCCGCTGAAAATAAACAGGAAGTAGATGTTCTCCTGGCTGAACTGCATGACAAAGGCCTGGTTCAGAAACCAGTCAACGGTGTGCAGAACATGATCTCTGATATGCGGGAAAGTAAAGCGCAGGGCGATTATTCCTCCCACAAGCCCGACAATCTTGGAGAGTTCCTGACTCTTGGGAACATTGCCTTCCTTCCTGGCTTTTTGGCGCTGCTTGGGAGTCGCCTGTTCTGTTCTGCTTGGATCTTTCTGGGGCATTGTCTGCGCCCTTTTTTACTGCAGTCCGACGGTTCCGGCTCTAAGAAGATTGTAGAAACCGGCGCCCAGGGTATTAATGAATTCAGCCACGTAAATGGACATTATTTCGAAGACCATGCCCAGAAACAGAAAACCGATGGCAATTTTTAACGGAAATCCCAGGAGCAGGACATTCATCTGAGGCGCTGCCCTGGAAATGAGGGCCAGGCCGAGGTTGACCAGAAAAACCGCGGTAATGATTGGTGCGGCAATTTTAACTGCCAGGACAAAAATTTGACCGGATAAATAGATGATCTGCGTCACCAGTTCCGGACTGATAAACAGGGCCCCTGGAGGGACGAGCTCAAAACTCTGGGTAAGTCCCCTCAGCAGGTAAAGGTGGCCATTCAAGGCAAGAAAGGTAAGCATTGAGGTCATGTACAGAAAGTGGGCGGTTACAGCCTCGGAAACGCCTGTGATGGGATCAACCACATTCACCATGGCAAAACCCATCTGGAAACCGATGATCTGCCCTCCCGTCTGGATGGAGGCAATGAGAAACCTGACAGTCAGACCCAGAACAAGGCCGAGCATGAGTTCCCCGAAGAGCCAGACAGCTATCTGAAAGGGATGCTGGGGAAGGTAGCTTCCTTCAAAAGCGAGGTAGGGCCACAGACCCAGGGTAAGGACAACGCACAGGGCAGCCTTGACTGTTCTGGGAATGGCTTCACCGCCGAAGTATGGGAGCAGGAATACCACGAGGCTTATCCTGAACAGGGTGAGCATGAAGCTCAGAACTGTTTCAGGATTGAAATTATAGAGATCCATGACCGAGGCCAAGCAAGACTTAAGCCATCGGTAATGAAGGCTGGTTAATCAGCCGGGGAAAAGGGTTGGGGGTTCAGTTGAGGATGTATCTCATGGGATTGACCGGCACGTTGTTCAGGTGGACTTCATAGTGAAGATGGGGGCCTGTGCTTCGCCCCGTATTCCCCACGTATCCTATGAGTTCACCTCTGGTAACTTTCTGGTTTATTTCAGCCAGGAATTTATGCATGTGGGCGTATCTGGTTGTCACCCCTCTGCCATGATTTATGACCAGGGATTTGCCGTATGCCCCATCCCTGCCGGCAAAGGTAACTGTTCCATCCGCCGGGGCGTAGATGGGCGTTCCTATGGGGGCGGAAATATCGAGTCCGCTGTGGTGCTCCCTGCGTCCGGTGAAAGGTGAGATCCGGTATCCGAATTCTGAGGAGACCCAGCCGTGGGTCGGCCATATGGCCGGGGTGCTGGACAGCAGGTCGTTTTGATTCTGTATGGCCTGGATTATTTCCTGCTGCCTGATTTCCTCAATTTTAGCAGTTTCACTGAGTTCTTCAATGAAGCTGTGCATTCTCCTGGCCAGGTGCTCCTGGCGATAGAAGGGATATAAACTTGAGGCCTGGGATTCTGTGGAGCCGCCCAGGGGATGGTAGCTGACCTGGCTTTCTGGTTCAAGGTTGAGCATGACCTTCAACCTGTCGTCAAACTCGCGAATCCTTTGCAGGTCCTTTTCGATCTCCTTGATTTTATAGTAAAATGAAGCCAGCTGGATACTTTGAGCCTGGTTCTTTTTCTGGGCCAGCTCCAGCTGCTGGTTTTTGGCCTTGAAGCCGTTGTAATAGTCCCAGAAATAAATGTTTGCTCCCACAAGGCCTGTAAAGACAAGAGCGGTCAGCAGAAATACCCAGTATGGGATGGATATGGTAGAGCAGGTCCCCTTATTTTCCTTGAATATTAAGATCTTGAATTTTTTAAAAAGCATGGAAAACATCTCCGGGGTTTGTTTGCCTGAGGTTACAGGCAAAAAATGAGTTTATACTTAAAGTTTTTGAATACTTTTAAAACTGCTACTTTAGCTTCATGTTTAAGTCAAGCTGCCATCTCTTAAGAGCGTTGCGGATGTTTTTTCGGTACATTTGGTTCTGGCTGTAGATTGCAGAAAGCATTCTTTCTGTCCGGGCCCTGCCGGCGGTGGCCGCAGACGGGCATGGATTGTCCCGTACAGGCAGTTTCCATTTCCCGGCGGCATTGCGCATGTATTTTTTTTCAACCATTAAAAGGGGACGAATTACTGATAGGCTTCCCTTAAAAAAGGGTTCCTTTGCCGAGAGACCGTCCACCCTTCCGGTTTGCATCAGGTTCATGAAAAACGTGGTGGTCAGATCATCGCTGTTATGGCCAAAAGCCAGATGTGATAACCTGTACTTGCGGCAAAGGTTGAACAGAACCTTTCTTCTTTCCCAGGAACAGATAAAGCAGGGTGACTTGGTGTTCCCGGGCTGATGGGCTTCTGGTCCGATAGTTGTGGACTGGATATGTGACGCAATGCCCTGATTATTCAGCCAGCTCAGCATGCAGGAGTGGTTGTCAGGGTCAAAGCCGGGATTGACGTGCAGGGCCATTAATTCAAATTTAAAGGGAACGATGCGCTGTCTTAAAAGAAGGACCTGGATCAACACCCAGCTGTCAACTCCCCCTGAGAGGGCAACTCCGATCCTTGCTCCAGGGTGGATCATGCCGGTTTGCTGCATCAGCTTTCCGCATCTCCCAAGGCATGTCTTCTGGGCAAAATTCAGTTTCTGTCTGAAGCCCATAGCAACCTATCCACGTGAACATTGCCGGCATTAGGGGTGTTGGGTGGTTTAAGGTTAATCCTGCCGGGTAAAATCATAAGCAATAGTCAGTTATTAGTATCTGTTTAGCGCTTTTAAGTAAAGCAGGGGACAGGCACCCCGTCACCCACTTGAGCTGTATTTTGAAGTTGTATGCATATTTTATCGCCAATTGGGTGCCGGGAGAGCCAGTCCCCGTGCCACATGCAAAGTGCTAAACAGATACAGCTATTAATAATTTTTTTTGACCGCACTAAGAATCGGCCCTCAGCTCAGATAACAAGTTGACTCTGAGAACTTGAGAGTTATGAGTAAGGAAGCAAAAATAATAGCCGACCCGGGATATCGATAAAAATACAGTTATGCGCAGGGACATTTATTATTGGCTTGCAAATGGCAGATAAAAAACGCATTGTTCTCGTGGAATTTATTGGCTGTCAGGCTGAGAATGATGACCATAATTGGTCTTTTGTTTTTACTCAAGTGGTTTTCTTTATCTCTTAATCTTTATTCTTGACATCTGTCTGGTAGGTAAGCTATAGGTATAGGTTATTCCAAAATTATTTATTTTGCATTATTATCATAGGGGTTTAGTATGGCCAGGATTACCGTAGAAGACTGTCTGGAACAGGTAAACAACAGGTTCCTTCTTGTCCAGATGACTGTCAGGCGTCTCAAGCATTACCGTGAAGGTTACGAGCCTCTTGTGCAGAGCAAGAACAAGCAGATAGTGACAGCACTCAGAGAAATCGCCGCAGGCAAGGTTCTGCCCTCAAAGTCAATCCAGAAAGCGGGCATCAGGGTTGAGTAGAAATGTCAGAAAAACGAGATTATTATGAAGTTCTGGGAGTTTCCAGGCAGGCTGATGCTGAAGAGATAAAAAAGGCTTACCGCAAGCAGGCCTTCAAGTATCATCCTGACAGGAATCCGGACGATCCGCACGCTGAGAGCATGTTCAAGGAAGCGGCAGAAGCTTACGATGTTTTGCGTGATCCGAACAAGCGCCAGAGATATGATCATCTCGGACATGCCGGTTTGAATAATAATGGCTTTGAGGGTTTCAGTTCAACAGAAGATATTTTCAGCTCTTTTTCGGACATTTTCGGTGAATTTTTCGGATTCGGCACTCGGCACTCCGGCCCCCGACCAAGATCAGGGGCTGACCTTAGGTACAATCTCAACGTATCCTTTCGGGATGCGGCCAAGGGGACCGAGGTTGACCTGGAGCTGCCCAAGAGGGAAGTCTGCGCTCGGTGCTCAGGAGAAGGTTCTGAACCAGGACATTCAGCTCAAACATGCGCCCATTGTCAGGGCATGGGACAGGTCCGCCGTTCCCAGGGTTTTTTTCAGGTGTCCATGCCCTGTCCTGTCTGTCGCGGACAGGGATCGATAATTGCGCATCCCTGCAATGAGTGTTCGGGCAGGGGAATCGTTGTAGTCAACAAGAAGATTAAAGTCAGAGTTCCGGCTGGAGTAGACAACGGAAGCAGACTGAGGCTTCGTGGAGAAGGGGAACCAGGAGAGCACGGGGGACCTCCCGGAGACCTGTATGTTGTTATCTTTGTGGATGATGACAAGACTTTCAAGCGACAGGGCCAGGATCTCATTTTGAGCGTTGACATTTCCTTTATCCAGGCCATTCTTGGGGATAAGATCCAAGTCCCCACCCTTGATGATCCCGTCACCATGGAAATTCCTAAAGGGACTCAGAGCGGGAAGGTTTTACAGCTTAAGGGTCTTGGCCTCCCTCATCCTGGAACTACCCAGAAGGGAGATCTTCTGGTTCAGGTCCGGGTCAAGACACCTACCAAGATTTCAAAGAAGCAGGAAGAGCTCTTGCGGGAGTTCGATCGACTGGAGAGACAGAAAACCGGACACAAGGTCAAAAGTTTTTTTAAAAAGGTCATGGGAGAGTAGGTACTGGATGAAGGAGCAGAAGCTGACTCATGTGGACCGGGATGGAGGGGTTTTAATGGTTGATGTGGGCTGCAAGCCTGATACCCTCAGAAGGGCGGTAGTCCAAAGCGATGTCCTGCTTTCGCCTGAAACATTCGCCCTGCTTAAAGACAGGGCAATTCCCAAGGGTGATGTTCTGGTTACAGCAAAAATCGCAGGGATATCTGCCGCCAAAGAGACAAGCAGGCTGATACCCCTTTGTCATCCGCTATTTTTGAGTTTTGTGGATGTCCGCTTTTACCTTGATGAGTCAGGTTCCAGGATAGTTGTGGAGGCCGAGGCCAGAACCAGCTCTTCCACCGGGGTTGAGATGGAGGCCCTGGTTGCCTCCCAGGTGGCATGCATGACCATTTATGACATGTGCAAGGCGGTGCAGAAGGATATTGTAATCAGCAACTCCCGGCTGGTACATAAAAGTGGCGGCCGAAGCGGGACTTACGACTCAGAAGATACCTCAGGTATTATCTGAATGTTACCACTTCATCCTGACCTTGACCCCTGCCTCATGCATATACTTTTTGATTCCGGGTATTGAATATTCTCCGAAATGAACAATGGAGGCGATAAGGGCTGCAGAAGCTCGTCCCTGGGTGACTGCATCGACCATGTGCCCGGGATTTCCCGCCCCGCCGGAGGCGATAACCGGTATCCGCACATGGTCAGCAATGAGTCTGGTAAGAGTCAGCTCATAGCCGTCCTTGGTTCCGTCAGCATCAATGGAGTTCAGGCAGATTTCTCCGGCCCCCAGTCTTTCCACTTCCTTCGCCCACCAGAGGGCGTCAATTCCAGTGTTCATCCTGCCCCCGTGGATGACTATCTCATAGCCCGAGGGAATGGTCTGTGAGCTGCTCACTTGAAGAACATCCATGCCCACCACTATGCATTGTGAACCAAATGCTTCAGCTCCAGCGGCGATGATGCCGGGATTTTTGACCGCGGCTGAGTTTACAGATATTTTTTCAGCCCCGGCAAGCAGGGCGGCCCTCATGTCTTCCAGGGAGCTGATTCCTCCTCCAACTGAAAAAGGAATAAAAATTTTCGCTGCTACTTTTTCTACCACCCTGAGCATGATTTTTCTTTCTTCGGCTGAAGCGGTTATGTCATAAAAGACGATTTCATCAGCTCCCTGTTCATAATACATCCTGGCGGTCTCCACCGGGTCCCCGATATCAACGTTACCCTTGAACTTTACTCCTTTGGTCAGCTGTCCGTCGCGGACATCCAGACAGGGGATTATTCTCTTGCTGAGCACGGCTATTTCTCCAGGCAGTAAGAGTAAAAATTAGAAAGAATCTTAAGGCCCGGACTTCCGCTCTTCTCAGGATGAAACTGCATTGCCCAGAGCCCGGTTCGGCCGAATACAGAGCAGAAATCAAGGCCGTAACTGGTGGTTCCTATTAGATATGCCGGGTCCGGAACCGGATAGTAGCTGTGAACGAAGTAAAACTCCGAGTCCTGGGGGATACCCGAAAAAAGGGGGCAATCGTGCTTGACCTGGACTCTGTTCCAGCCCATGTGGGGGATATTTATGGGCCGGCCTGATTCATCCCCAAGATCAGGAGAAAACTTCTGGCACTTACCCGGGATGATGCCCAGAGTCCGGGCATTGTTCTCGCTGCTCTGATCAAGGATTATCTGGCATCCCAGACAAATCCCCAGCATTGGCTTGCCCTCCCGGATCAAATCTTTGATGGAGACGTCCAGTCTGTTTTCACTGAGATTACGCATGGCCGAACCTGCTGCTCCAACCCCGGGGAATATGATTCCCTGCGAGGATTTCAGCTCATGGGGATCACTGGTAATCCTGCTTGGGATATGAAGATGGTCCAAAGCCCTTTTGACGCTGGTCAGATTTCCAGCCCTGTAGTCGAGAATGGCTAACATCCATGTTCCTTTGGGTGATAATAATGAACAGCAATCTGCTATCTGATCTGGTCAGCCCAGTCCCTGGTTTCAAACCAGTATTTTTTTCTCTGTTCCAGCCAGCCCTCAGCCTGAACAAATCTGATCCAGTTATCAAGAAAGTTAATGGTGTCAAAGTCTCCTTTTCTGACTGCAAAACCTATGGGTTCCCTGGTGAAGGTTTCTTCAAAGGGAAGAAATAATCTTTCCGGGTGCAGCAGGGCTTGGAAGGCGGGCAGAGGAGCAGAAGCCACTACGGCATGGACGCGTCCGTTGAGCAGTTCCTGAACGGCCTGAGCCTCATCATCAAAAAGTCTTAAGGAAGCCTCTGGAAGGAAACTGTCGGCCGCGGCAGCAGCGGTTGTGCCCAGCCTGGCCGCGACAGTCACCCCCTGTTTATTGAAATCTTCCAGGCTGCTGAAGCCCCGGGCATTTTCCTTATGGGCGACAATTGACATCCCGGTATAATCGTAGGGCATGGAGAAGTTGACCTTGAGATTCCGGTCCGGCTTGATGCCCATCCCCCCGATTATTATGTCAAACTTTCCCGTGAGCAGGGCAGGGATGATCCCTGACCATCTGGTGGGAATGAACTCGGCCTTGACACCCATGTCCGAGGCCAGTCTCTGGGCAACATCTATCTCAAAGCCAATGAAATTCCCTTCTTTGTTCTGCATGGCCCACGGGACAAAGGTCGACATTCCGACTCTCATCACCCCCCTTTTCATGATCTGCTCCAACGTACTTTCCTGAACAAGCTGAGAGCGGATTTGAGATGACCAGGCATCTGAAGCAGTGAAAAGAAGAATAAGTATAAGAATAGCGCTTTTAAAAAGGTGCATACATCCTCCTGCCTGAAGATCAATAAAATGATTTGCTCAATTTTTTATAACGGACCTGTCGCCTTGAAGATGTTTTTCCAGCACAAAGACAATGAAGGTGATGATCAAGGCGATGACCAGATAAATGGCGGCAACAGTAAACCAGATTTCAAAAGTCAAAAAAGTATTAGATACTATGACCTGGCCCTGCATTGTCAAGTCATAGATGGCTATAGTGCTTACTAATGCAGAGTCCTTGAGCAGGGCCACGCTCTGGTTGGTCAGGGGGGGGATCAGGAATCTGTAAGCCTGAGGAATTATGACGTAAAAATACGTCTGGGTTTTGTTAAGTCCAGTACTCTGAGCTGATTCCCATTGTCCTTTGTCAATGGACTGAATTCCGGCCCTGATGATTTCCGAGGCGTAAGCACCTTCAAAAAGGCTCAATGTAAGAACAGCAGTCATAAACGGAGAGATGCCCAGAATGGGAGAAAGAACAAAGTAGTTGAACAGTAACTGGATAAGCAGGGGAGTGTTGCGGATTGATTCCACATAGACTCTGGCGGTCAGTCCGGCCACCATGGAGTTGGAAAGTCTGAATATGGCGGCTGTCAGTCCAAAAAATAAAGCCAGAAAAAGACTGATGAAGGTGATTTTCAAAGTTACCCAGAGACCCTGCAGGAGGGGGCCTGGAATGAAAGTACCCTGGTCAAAAGTAAAGATGAATTGTTTAACCCTGTACCATTGCCAGTTATAGTAAAGCTTTTCCGAGCCTGCTGAGATCAGCCAGACAATAGCGCCGAGGATTAAAAGGAATTTGACAATATCCTGAAAACTGCTGGAAAGAACAACCCTGTAGAACCTGTGCAAGACCTTGGATATCATATTGGAGTATATTCTGCAGATTATCCCCGTTTTTGAGGTCCGACAAGAGAACAGCAGCCCTGAAAACTGGTGAGGCAATTCTCATGAAAGATCCCTCAGGGGCTGTGGCCGCTGATGGATATCTCAAAAGGGGGAGGAAATCCGCAAGGACCTGAGAGCCCTGTCCACATTATTGACCGGAGAAAAGGTGTCAGGCGCAGGCCTCTGAGTATTCTTTCCGCAGGGAGTCAATAAGTTCCTTTACAGACATGAGTTCTTTTATCCGGTAGGCAGTTTGACCTGCAAAGGCAAAGCCTTTGTGCATCCTGCCCTTTTTGGCGTTGTTCAGGGCAGAGGCAATGCAGTAGGGACTTTTGGTGTAATCGCAGGTAACAATGCAGTGGTATGGACATTTAAACGGCCTTCTTCCCCCCTGTTCAACATCTTCCAGGAACTCGTTTCGCAGGGCCCTTCCAGGCATACCCACCGGACTTTTGATGACCATTATGTCTTCCTCTCTGGAATCAATAAAGGCCTGTTTGAAGCCCATGTCCGCGTCGCATTCATGGGTGGCGACGAACCTGGTTCCCAGCTGGACTCCAGAGGCCCCCATTCTGAGAAAGCGGCAGATGTCCGCGCCTGTGTATATTCCTCCGGCAGCAATAACCGGGATGGATTTCCCGGCATCCTGTTCAAAAGGCTTAACGCTTTCAACAACTTCCAGTACAAGATTCTCCAGCCTGTAGGCCGGGTCTTCAAGCTGCTCTGACTTAAAGCCTAGATGTCCGCCTGCAAGCGGGCCTTCAACCACCAGGCCGTCAGGCAGGTAATTGAATTTTGAAAGCCATTTTTTACAGATAATTTTCGCCGCACGTGCTGAAGAAACAATGGGAACCAGCTTAGTATGTGATTCTTCCTGAAGATATTTGGGCAGATCAAAGGGGAGGCCGGCCCCTGAGAAGATAATATCAATTCCCTCCTGAATGGAAGTCTTGACCATGTCCGTGAAGTTGGTCAGGGCAACCATGATATTCACTCCCAGAATGCCCGAGGTCATTTCCCTGGCCTTGCTGATTTCTCTCTTCAGGGCCCTGATATGGGCCTGGATCGGATTTCTGGCCACATCAGGCTCATCCACACCTATCATGGCCGCTGAAATAACGCCAATCCCGCCTTGGTTGGCCACAGCCGACGACAGTCCGGAAAGGGATATGCCCACACCCATTCCTCCCTGAATAATGGGCACTTTGGCTACAAGATCCTTTATTTTAAGTTCTGGAAAGTCCATTTGCATTCCTCCAATCTGAAAAAACGTCAAAATACAGAATAAGCATATGATGGTCTGAAAATCAAGAAAATTCAGTGAGGATTAAGAACCAGAGTAATGCCCATTGTTATCTCATTACAATTGTCGGGAATTAAGGCTTTGGCAAAACCGGTCGTGGACATGGATTTTTCTTGTGATAAATTCATCCTGTCCAATGGAGGAACCTGTAAGTCCTGCGGAAAGATTAATTTCCGAGAGGTAGCAATTATCACTTCTATCCATGAGAATATCAAGAACTGCATAAGGAAAATCCCCCCGAGCCATTACTTTTTTGCAGAAAGTATCAAGCTTGGAGCTTATTTCAATGGCTTTGGATTTTCCTCCGTAAGCCAGGTTTTTTCTGAAGCTGTAATGGTTTGTTTTTTCGTAAGCCTCTGAGTAATCATCAATAATCAATACCCTGATGTCTCTGGCGTCCCTTAGAAAGGGCTGAATCACAAGAGGGTACGGCAGAGCCTCCATGGCGGCCAGGCTTTGCAGGTCTTCCAGACAGTTCCACCTGCTGATCCCCAGTCCCAGGTGTTTTCTGTCTCTTTTGCATACAATCTGGCCGTATCCGGCATAGTCCGGAAGGCAGCGGACAAGGTCCCTGTTTTTGTAAGCCACAAAAGTATGCTTAAGCATGAACGGCCCCAACACTTCTGCCTGGAATACCTTGGACCGGCTCAAAAACTGAGACTGTAAAGATGGAAATACCAGGATCCCGCGGTGCAAAAGGTCAATGGCCTTGAATTCTTCACCAGGTCTCAGGGCCAGATTGCCCACAAAAACGTCACCTGTGCGCAGTTCTTGAAATCGCTTTCTGAGCTCGCCTGTGCTTCTGATAATCATTTCTGGTTTTGAATCTCTTTCAGTTTTTCTCTAACCTTGTCCTTGAAGCGATCAATATCCCGGGGTTTGATTCCAACCTTTTGGGCGTAAGATTTAAGGTTCTTTTCTATCCAGGGGACGTTCTGTTCAAGGGTATTTCTGCCCCTTGCCAATTTTTTCTTTAAGCTGATAATAACTTCATTTAATTCATTTTTATTCATTTTTTTAAGTGCTCCAATAAACCGGTCCCATGCCGGCGGGTACTATAACAGGCTTGGTCCGGAGGATTGCCATTCCCGGAACAACTCTTTTGCCAAACCTCAAGAATATTCAGCAGATCTGAATTAGGGTCAGGCAGTCCGACGCTTTGTTTGATACGAAATAATCCTGGATACTGCCGGCTGGACTCCAGTTGAGATTGATTCCTGAGGAGCCAGTCCTATGAGGTTTACCAGTCATTTTCCCTAGGAGTTATTAAGCTTAAACAAATTAAAATACAAGACATGAACAGGTGAGTGGATCGCGGGCTGGGCTTGACTCAGGAAATCCTTGAAAACTCTGGCCCATGGGATCGTTTTACAGGATGATTCAGGTGCCGTCATTATTATTGAAAAAACTATTGTTTTTAGGCAGATGGCTGGCAGTAATAAAATTGCGACCAAAAACAAGCAATCAGTAGAATGGTTATCCGGTAAATACTTTTCTGAGCTTATCCTGCCGGGCGGAACATAAGTACCATAAAAAAAAGGGTTAAGCACGGCGCTTAACCCTTAGAAATTTGGGGTGAGTGATGGGACTTGAACCCACGGCCACCTGGGCCACAACCAGGTGCTCTACCTACTGAGCTACACCCACCATGTGAATTGCTTAATTTAAATTATCTCAAGACTCCAGTCAAGCATAATTAAAAAATCCTGAACACAGAAAACAGTTGAGACTAGATGTTATAGAGTTCAGCACCGGGGATAATCCGGACTCCGTGTTTCTGGAGGGTTTCAATGGCTTCATCGGTCCGGTCAAAACGAAAGATGAGAACCGCGTTTTTCCCGCTCTGCTGGACAAAGGCGTACATATATTCAACGTTGATTCCATTTTCACTGAGCATGGACAGAATGGAATGAAGCCCTCCCGGCCTGTCTTCCACCTCCGCTGCCACCACGTTGGTCCGGCCCACGGTAAAACCGTTGTCCTTGAGGGCCTTTTTGGCCTTTTCATGATCTGTGACAATCAGTCTCAGGATTCCAAAGTCACTGGTGTCCGCCAGGGACAAGGCCCTGATGTTGACCCCGGCCTCGGACAGGGCCCTGGTAACATCGGCCAGTCTTCCGGCCCTGTTTTCAAGAAAGATTGATATCTGTTCGACCTTCATGTTTAACCTCCCGGTTGATTAATGTTTTACTGGAGATTTCTTTTGTCGATGATCCGCTTGGCCTTGCCTTCGGACCTGGCGATGGTTCTGGGTTCCACAAGGGTTATCTTGGCGGTTACACCAAGAAATTCCTTGATATGGGACATTATCTTTTTTTCTGTTTCCTGAAGATGCCTGATTTCATCAGAGAACAGCTTTTCATCGACCTCAACCTGAACCTCCAGGATGTCCATGGATCCCTTGCGGTCGACTATGAGCTGATAATGAGGGGATAATCCCTGGGTCTCAAGGAGAATGCTCTCTATCTGAGAGGGAAAGACATTGACTCCCCTGATGATAAGCATGTCATCGCTTCTTCCGGTAATACGTTCAATGCGGAAATGGGTTCTTCCGCATCTGCAGGGAACCGGATTGATTCTGGTTATATCCCTTGTCCGGTAACGAATGAGCGGCTGTGCCTCCTTGGTCAGTGTGGTTATGACCAGCTCACCCTTTTCACCCGGGGGAAGGGTTTCGCCTGTGGCGGGATCAATTATTTCAATGAGAAAATGATCTTCCCAGATGTGCAGGCCGTTCTGGGCGGCTATGCATTCTATGCCCACCCCGGGGCCCATAATCTCTGACAAACCGTATATGTCCAGAGCCTTAAGCCGAAGCTTGTTCTGAATATCGTGCCGCATCTCTTCAGTCCAAGGTTCGGCCCCGAAAATGCCAACCCGAAGCTTGAGGTCATCAATGCTGATCCCGTTGGCCAGAGCGGTTTCATAAAGATGCAGGGCGTATGAGGGAGTGCAGCAGATTACGGTGGGACCGAAATCTTTCATGAGCATCACCTGACGCTTGGTAGCCCCTCCGGAAACCGGGAGGATAGTAGCTCCCAGCGCTTCAGCACCATAATGAGCCCCCAGACCTCCGGTAAAAAGTCCATAGCCATAGGCATTGTGGACGATATCAGCCCTTGTAACGCCGCAGGCCTCAAAAGATCTGGCCATGAGCCTGGACCAGTTGTCAACATCTCTTTGGGTGTAGCCGACAACTGTAGCCTTTCCGGTTGTGCCCGAGGAAACATGAACCCTGACCACGCTTTCTCTGGGAACAGCAAAAAGGCCGAAAGGATAGTTGTTGCGCAGGTCCTGTTTTTCGGTAAAAGGGAGATTCTTCAGGTCCGGGAGAGACTTGACTCTTTCCGGTTTGATCCCCATTTCATTGAACTTCTGGTTGTAGAAGGGAACATTGTGATAGACTTTCTGGACCAGATACTTAAGTCTTGCCAGTTGCAGGCTTTCCAGTTCATCTCTGGGCAATGTTTCGTTTTGAACGTCAAAGACCATGTCAGTTCTCCTTGAGCGTCTGGAAATATTGGTTTCAAAGCTAAAAAATTAGAAACAATTATGACAACACTGGATTTTTTGCCTTAAAAATATTGCTTTAGTCAAGGGAAAAAGGTTTACAGCCATCTGTTGAGCATTTAAATGAAGCTTGGCAAAGAATAGTTATCAGGAAGAACCAGCCTGCTGTTTTGTCCACAGCAGCGGCAAGGTCTCCATTAAAACAAACTGCAGTCCCAAAGGAAATGTTATGGATAAGCTGGTGATTGAAGGCGGTACAAGGCTGGAGGGTGAAATCAGAATCAGCGGATCAAAGAACGCATCCCTGCCGATACTTATCGCCTCTCTTATGTCTGAGGGC
This sequence comes from Desulfonatronovibrio sp., assembly GCA_003557865.1. Lineage (GTDB taxonomy): Bacteria > Desulfobacterota > Desulfovibrionia > Desulfovibrionales > Desulfonatronovibrionaceae > Desulfonatronovibrio. The sequence continues at coordinate 8,170 of PWNK01000013.1, read as the reverse complement.
AACGTTATCCTGGAAAACGTTCCCCGGCTCAGGGACATAAAAACCACTATTGAGCTTCTGACCCTGCTTGGGTGTGAATCAGGTTTCAGCGGGGAAGAGGTTCTGGTTTCAAAGGGAAGTCTTCTCCCTGAAGCTCCCTATGAACTGGTCAGGACCATGCGCGCTTCAGTGCTGTGTCTTGGACCTCTTCTGGCAAAGATCGGAAAGGCCAAGGTCGCCCTGCCCGGGGGATGCGCCATCGGGTCCCGTCCTGTGGACCTGCACTTAAGGGCTTTGGAGCAGATGGGAGCGGTTTTCAAGCTCGAATCAGGCTATATTCTGGGTTCGTGCAATGGGCTCAAGGGAGCACACATAATTTTCGATTTTCCCACGGTCGGCGGGACTGAAAATCTGCTCATGGCAGCAAGTCTGGCCAATGGGGAATCCATGCTTGAAAACGCGGCCAGAGAGCCGGAAATAGTTGATCTGGCGGAATTTTTGAATTCCTGCGGGGCAAGAATATCTGGGCACGGAACAAGCGTAATCAGGATATCCGGTGTTTCCTCTCTTGAAGGATGTCGATACAGGGTAATGTCCGACCGGATAGAAGCCGGAACTTACATGGCCGCAGGGGCCATAACCCGGGGGGATCTTGTTCTGACCAACTGTCCTTTTCATGAGCTTGAAGCGGTGATTTCCAAGTTTAGGGAAATGGGAGTTAAGATCAGCAGCGATGCTGGCGGGGTCAGGGTAAAGGCAGATCAGGATCTTTCCTGCGTGGACGTGGTCACCCTGCCTTATCCCGGATTTCCCACCGACATGCAGGCTCAAATAATGGCTGTCATGTGTGTGGCCAGAGGATCTGGTATAATCAGGGAGACCATTTTTGAGAACCGTTTCATGCATGCCCAGGAACTGATTCGAATGGGGGCCAGGATAAAGCTTTCCGGGCAGAATGCTGTTGTCCGGGGAGGAGTGCTGCTCACCGGAGCCCCGGTAATGGCTTCTGATTTGAGGGCCAGTGCCAGCCTGGTACTGGCGGGACTGGCAGCCAGGGGAAAGACAGAAGTTCAGAGGATTTACCACTTGGACCGGGGATATGAAAACATGGAGAAAAAATTGTCCGCTGCCGGGGCAAGAATAACCAGAATATCTGAGTAAAGTTTTTATGGTCGCAGAAAAGCAAAATACCGTAGATCGCCTTGCAGACAGAATTATGGATTCTCTGGAGAAAAGACAGGGGGCAAAGGTAATACCCTATGATTTGAATGCCGAAAACCTGGTTGTCTTTGACTTCACCGGCGAAAATCCTGAACTTGAAAGCCTGGATGTGTCAGATACCCCTGCTTTCACCCGCTATATTTTCCAGAAGCTCAAGCAAGGCAACGCCCGGGTGGGGGTGGGCAGGTACAATGAAAACCGGACCATTTACAACAAAAGTCCGGTTTTTGATTCATCCCCGGATGCTCCTGGACAGCGCCGGACCCTGCATGTGGGGATTGATCTGTGGGTTGCGGCCCAAACCCCGGTTCTGGCCGCACTGGACGGGAGGGTGCACAGCTTTCAGGACAACAGGGCCTTTGGAGATTACGGACCGACTGTTATCCTGGAACACTTACTGGGAGATTTAAGGCTGTATACCCTGTACGGCCATCTGAGCAGAAATTCCTTGAAATTATTATATAAAAACAAGGAAGTTAAGGCGGGACAGAAAATTGGCCGGGTGGGTGATATTCATGAAAACGGGAGCTGGCCTCCCCATGTTCACTTTGAAATTATCACCGATCTGCTGGGAAAAGAGGGCGATTTCCCGGGGGTATGCTCACTTGATCAGCAGAAAAGGTATCTGCGGCTTTGTCCTGATCCCAATCTGCTTTTAAAGATCAATGCCCTGGAATAATTTCATGTTTTTTGAAAAAGCACGGTCAAGAGCCGACAGGATGAATCCAGGAACCTCAGCTGGTCATGGTTGAGCTGTGTCAACTATTATAAGAACAGAGCTTTGCAGGGTCCTTTATCTCTGACCCGGACTCCGCCTATGACCTTGCCGCAATAAAGAAATCCCTGTTGCTGGCCACAGTCAGTCCCCTGACCTTGACCACTGGATGCCCATCTTCCTCCTTTACCCCTTCAGGCCAGCAGAAACCTGGGTCCAGCACCCGGTAGTAATTCAGGTTATACGGTAAGAGCTTCATCCAGACATGTCCTGTATCCTTATCCTGGTCAGGGCTTTTTTCGCTCCCGGTCTTGACGATTTTGGCAGTGAAGTTGAAGTCAGCGTCTCCAAGCGGGGTCTTAACAGCGTAGAGAGGGACCTCCCTTCCGCTCTGGTAGCGGCGAAGGTGGGTGGCGATGTGAATAACAGTTGTGGCGTCAATGGGATCATTTACGTTCCATTTCTCCTGAACCGGCATGCCCGCTGCGTAAAGAAGCATCAGTTCAATTCCGACCTGACGGCACTGGTAACAGATCTTTTTCATTTCCTCCACATTGTCGTTGATCCCAGAAAGAAGAAGGATATTGTTATATACGGTGACTCCCCTGGAGATAAATTCCCGGATCAGCTGGCCGTGGAGGTCATTCAGTTCGCTGGAATGGATGAACTGGGTTTCGAGCTCAACCCGGGTGGGATTTGCAGCGTTTATATTGTTCAATCCGGCAATGGTTTCCACAACCTCAGGCGTGTACAGTTCCGGGTTGTAGGCGAAAGTCAGGCTGCGGATCCGGATGGCCTTGAGGTGAGGTACGGCCTGCAGCTGTCTGGTGTACATGCTGAGCATCTCAAGAAAATCAAGAATGCATCCCTTGGCGGTCAGCACCGCATCGCTCACTGCCTGATTGCTGGATATGTATTCGATGGCGTCTTTGAAATCCTCCAGGGCCCCGATATCCATTTCAACTGTAGTCAAGTGGGGTCTTTTTAGGGAGGCGATTCCAGTGTTGACCATAGAGTGGGGAAGACGCTGATCTTTGATAATCTCCTTCTGCAGGGCTAGCAGGTTCATTGAATTGAAGGGCTTTGCCTCTGCAGCAGGTTCTTTGAGCTCACCAAGATAAAGAGATTCATCTCCTATTTCGGCCATGAAAGCCGTATCCAGAGTCCCGGAAGTGTTTACCTTTGACTCCTGTAATACAAACTGGGGTGCAAAGTCCCGGAAATAGTTTTCAGTGTACGGGGTGCGAATCCAGATTTTCCCAGGATATTCCCGGGATTCTTTCACAGCCCAGCCACTGGTGTTCCAGTCGATTTTGCCGATTTTTGTGGCAGTACATATGATTGGTATGGCCCGGTCGGACAGATGCCCGCGCATGTAGGCTGCGGCCTGATGGCCTGATGATATTGGCGTCCAGTAAAGCCTGTTGCCCTGAATGGGGCTGCACGGTATATACACATAGTGAATTTCCGAGCCCACACTTCGAAGTTCATTGTAGAGTCTGGTGAGTTCAAGTCCTGAATCATTGCAATCCTTTAAGAAAGGGGTTTGAGTATAAACCCCGACACCCTGATTGACCAGCCTGGAGATGATGTCCAGACTGTAGTGGGATATTTCATCAGGGTGGATGAAGTGGGTTGCAATTTCTATCCTCTTGTTGTTTTCCTGCAGGAGTCTGTTTTTTTCTATGAGGTAGTTGAGCCAGAATGAGTCGTGGGCGTAGAAAAGCTGTGGATAATAGGAAACGCAGCGGGAAGCGATTCTGATGGTCTGGATGTGGGGGATCTGTTCAAGACCTTCAATGGCGCAGGTCAGGGTTTCCTTGTTAAGCAGAGGCTCTCCGCCGGTAAGGACTATCTCCTTGATTCCAGGGGATTTTTTAATGTGCTCCAGTGCCTCAAGAACATCATCAACCTTGGGCGTGGGCAGGTTGCGACAGTCCTTGTGTTTTCGGAAACAGAATCTGCAGTAAACCGGACAGCTCATATGAAGCACAAAAATTGGCCTGTTCTGATACATCTGTTCCAGGAGCCCTCTGTGAAATTGCCCCACCCAGGTGTTTTTCAGACCGGATTCATCCAGTTCCTCCACAAAAGGCATAAACTGATAAGCCACATGCCTGGAGATTCGGGACTGCCTGATGACGTGCTTGGACAGGCGCACCGGGTATTTTTCAATCACTTTTTGCAGGTCAGCCCGTTCATTGTCCGGGACGCGGACATTGGTCAGCTGTTCATAGGTTTCAACGTCCTTGACAGCTGAAAGGTTGTCCCCGGGGATTATTACTTCCAGAATGGGAAGCAGAAATCTTTTGGGAAGCTCAACACCCCCGACTCTAATTTTTGTATCAATTTGGTGATTTGCCTTTTCCAGCTGGGAGATGATTTCTCTGAAAAACTGGTATTCATCCATGCCTGCTGCCTGAACCAGGCTGGCAAACCTGTTTTCACCTTCAATTATCCGGTAAAAATCAGGACCTAAAAAGGCCGGGTCCCCGTACATATCCAGAAAACCCAGGACCGCGTTTTTCAGCTCATCAATAAATACTTCAATTACCTTTCCAGAGTGGGCAAAGCGAACAGAAATCTCCTGCATCTGATTTTCCTCGCGGTATGCATGGGCATTATGCCCTGATTATGAAAAAGGGAGCAAGAAGCCAGGGAAAGCCATTACAATGAATCATGAAAGGCGTTTGCCTTTGTGACCAACAGGAAGGCAAATGTCAACCAGAATCAGCCAGCATGCTTTTGACCCGGCAGACTCCGCAAATGTCTTCTGAGGTGGGATAGCCGCATTCCCTGCACGGAGATGGGGTAATTCCTCGCTCCTCATTGAGCATGGCAAATGCTTTTTGCCCCTTGTTCAGAAACCCCTCATAAAAACTCAATTTTCGTCCGGGTTGTCTGTGCTCCAGCTCATCAAGCAGGGTTTTGTAAAAGCTGAAGCTTGCCCCGCGGCTGTATGGACAGGGAGCAAGGCAGTAATTGATTTTGGCAATGAAACAGAAGCTGGCTGTTTCAAATTCACTCAGCCTGTAAAGTGGTTTGACTTTGCGCACGAAACCATTTTCCTCGGGGAGGTATGGCCCCTGGTCTCCCAGGTATGCTTCATTCCAGCTGAAAAGATTGGAAAAGAGCCTGGCTGTTTCGTCATCGAGGTTATGTCCTGTGGCCAGGGCGGTAAACCCTTTATCCATGGCTAATTTATTCAGATAGTATCTCTTGATTTTGCCGCAGATGGAACATACCGGCCTTTTGATCCGCGATTTGACCTTGGGAATGGCCAGTCCCTGTTTTTTCATCTCCAGGACAAAAAGAGGAATAGCTCTGGAATCACAGAATTTTTCCACGTGTTCCCTGGCCGTGGGGGATGATTCTGGAATAGCCAGGTCGATGTGCAGGCCGGAAATGTCATATCCAAGACTTTTAAGCTGACTGGCCAGGGCAAGGGAGTCCTTGCCACCGCTCAGGGCGATGATTATTTTGTCTTCAGGCTTGAAAAGCCTTCTTTCCTTGATGGCCCTTTGAACCTGTCTTTCAAAATAGACTAGATAGCAGGGAGCACAAAAGCCTGCAGTGTGGCTTGGGAGGGCAACTACAGCCTTTTGCCTGCATCTGGTGCATTTCATGTTAACCTCTTGAGGCCACCTGACGCACAATTATGGCATCGTCCGGATATATCTTTTCATCAGGGGTCAACAGTTCATTGTTTCTGATTACAAGGGCCTGGTTTGATTTAAGACCCAGTTTGTTCAGCAGTCCGGTCACGGTTGAGACCTTTGGCAGTAAAACCTGTCTGTTCTCAGGCTCCAGTGTGATCCGCATGGACTTGCTCTTTGTTTTCATTTAAGATATTTTTAGCAATAAATCTGTATGAGTCAGGATCTAAATAGCACAAGGGGTAAATATCATGAGTAAAAAAATTCTGGTTGTTGACGACGAGCTGCATATAAGAATGCTTTATCAGGAAGAGTTTGAATCCTTGGGTTATACTGTTGTCACCTCTGACGGGACAGAATTAATTCTCCCGGTTCTTGACAAAGAGAATCCGGACCTGGTCATTTTAGATATTAAGCTCGGACATAACAAATCAGGCCTTGATCTGCTTCAGGAAATCCGTTCCCAGGACCAGAGCATACCGGTTATACTCTGCACCGCATATGACAGTTTTCAACATGACCTCAAGTCCATTGCTGCTGATCATTACGTGGTCAAATCAGTTGATCTTTCTGAACTGGTGGCCAAGGTTAAAAAAATTCTTGGTTAGCATCAAAAGCTTTTTTTCAGCTATCCTTAAACCCATGGATTCGGGTCCATGGGTCCTGTCCCTGCGCCATCAGGCCCCTTCAAAACTGGCCTGATGATTCATCGCTCCTCTGAACCTCACCCAGCACCGCTTTCTCTCTCAGCAAAGCTCAGCATTATCTTTGTCTCTGGTACTTGTTTACCGCACGGTTATGCTCGGCCAGAGTTCTGCTGAAATGATGCGTTCCGTCATTTCTGGAAACAAAATACAGATAATCATGTTCTTTAGGGAAGAGGGCGGCCTTTATGGATGCCAGTCCGGGTGAACAGATGGGCGTTGGCGGAAATCCCCGGTGTCTGTAGGTGTTGTAGGGGTTTCCCGGGTCATCCAGATGAGAACGCCTTATTCTGCCTTCAAAGCCTTCACCCAGTCCGTAAATTATTGTCGGGTCACATTGAAGGAGCATGTTTTTCCGGATACGGTTATGAAAGACTCCGGAGATAATTTCCCGCTCCGCGCTTGTTCCGGTCTCTTTTTCAATGAGAGAAGCCATGTTGAGCGTCTGGTATATTTCATTAAATTCCATATCCAGCCACAGGTCACCGGTGGAAGCCCAGAACTGGTTGATCATTATGGAAATCAGTCTTTGAGCGCCAATGTCCCTGGTGGGAGACAGGTAGTAGGTCTCGGGGTACAGAAAGCCCTCGGCGCTGGGGGCGAATATAGTATGCTCAGCCAGAAAGTATTCATCATGGATAACTTCCTTGAACTCCTGAAAATCGGCGATTCCCTTTTCTTCCAGAAGCCTGCCGATCTGCCACCAGGTCAGACCTTCAGTTATCCTTAGCCGGTATAAGGCCTCGCTCCCTGTGGTCAAATGATCAAGGACACGGAGCATGCTCCATGAGACATCCATTTCAAAGTGGCCTGCCTGCACTTGCCTTGCCTTATCCGTGAACCTGCCCAGAAGATAAAATACCTGACGGTTTTTTATGATGTTTTTGGAATAAAGATCTGTTGCAGTGGCATTGAAGCTTTGACCGGGCGGAATTCTGATCAAGACGCTCCTGCTTTCCGGGGCGTTGGGGCTGCTGATGGTGTGGTAAAAAAAACCCGCCGAAGCAAACAAAGCCGTCAAAAAAAAGATTAAGAAAAGGAACAAGGCTTTTTTCATTTTAAGCTCTCTGGTTCAAAAAAGACTCAAGGATCAGCACTGCGGCCACCTGGTCCAGGCATTTTTTCTGTCTGTCGCTGCACAGTCCTCTGCTGCTCAGTATAGACTTGGCCTCGCATGAGCTGAAGTCTTCGTTGACAATGAAAACAGGCCGGTCAGTCCTTCTTTGCAGGCTCTGTTTGAAATTCAGGGCCTGCCTGCCGGTCAGGCCAGGTTCCGCGGATGGCCCCCAGGGCATCCCCAGAACAATGGCATCAATATTTTCCCTGTCAATCAGGTCCAGAATTTCATCAAACATTTCTTGCCTGGTGGTCCTGAAGATGGTTTTCAAGGGAAAGGCCATGTTTGTATCAGCCAAGCCTAAGGCCAGCCCGACTCTCTTTGTTCCGAAATCTATGCCCAGATAACGCATTAAGTGTTTCATTGCGGTTAAGGTTACAAGACCTCAGTTTGAAGACGCAACTGCAAAAAGTCAAAAAACGTAAAAGTTTAGCCATTTGCATGCGGCACGGGGACTGGCTCTCCCAGCCCTTGTTTTTCAGTGTCTGTTTCTTACATCAAGAAAAAAACAAAGGCTGGGGTGCCTGTCCTCTGCTTTCCTTAAAAAAGTGCTAAACTGTTACCAAAAAACAGGTTTAAGTCTGTAAAACCAGCTCATAACTATTTTATTTTTCTGTCATCCGTCTTCTGTCCCCTGTCATCTGCGCCTGCAAATAAGACTTTTTGCAGGCGCATCTTTGAAGCATTATTCCTGGCTTATGGAAAATATTATCTGGAGGACAGAACAAGCTGATGTCCACTTCTTTTTCCAGTGCTGATTTTATTGAGGAGGTCGCTT
>PWNK01000031.1 GCA_003557865.1 Desulfonatronovibrio sp. | reverse complement strand
TGGAGTGCCGCGTTGGCGAGTTCTCTCGGTCGTCACCCCGGCGCAGGCCGGGGTCCAGGTGTTTTCTTTTGGTTCCATTGCCAGGAACTATTGAGAAGTTACCAAAAGAAACTTTAGTTCCAGGCAGGCCAGGGTTATGGTGAGTTGTTACAAAATAAAAAAGGCTTAGAAGCTGTTGCCTCTAAGCCCTTGTTTTTATTGGTAGCGGGGACAGGATTTGAACCTGCGGCCTTCGGGTTATGAGCCCGACGAGCTACCATACTGCTCCACCCCGCATCAAGAACTAAATTATATAATACTGGACCTGGTTAATGTCAACCAATATTTTTGCTGGGAGTTACAAGCCGGTTTCTATGATCGCTGGAGCATTGGCCGTAACAGACCAAAATTCTGTTTGGCGGTCAAAAATCTCAAATACTCTCAATGTCGCCCAGCCATATGGAATGTCTTGCCCATTAATCAAACATTATATATCCTTGGCCTGTATTCAGAGGGCATTGCCTGGAAGGATCGGGACAGTATCAGAGGGCATTTCCAAAACCTGGCTAGACAGCCAGACTTTAGAAGAGGCTGCAGGATTGAAATATCACATTGGGCTGATAGGCCCGGGCAAGCTTTTGGCCCAGGTGGTCAAGAAGATGATTTCTTTTTCCGAGAACCCTGCCAATGTGGTGGTTGGTGTCTGCTCCAGCGACAGGACAGTCCCTGATGTGGAAGTCCCTGTGTTCAAGAACTGGAGGGATCTGATCCGGGATTGTCAGCTGGACTTTCTGGTGCTCCTGTCTGATGACCAGGGCCTTAAACAGGACATCCGGCGCAACCTTCCCCTAGATGTGGACCTGGTTGAAGAGGTCCCCGGAAAGTCCGGCATTGTCAATATCATTGCCAAGGCAGTATTTAGAAAGAAGCTGGGCAAAAAGGTCCGTTTTCTTGAAAGCCTGGTGGAGGCACTTCCTTTTCCGGCAATAACCTTCAACAGGTTCGGCGTTGTCACGCACTGGAACAGCAGCTGTGAAAACATGACAAAGGTCAGGGCCACAAGCGTTGTGGGTAAAAAGCGGGTTGGCCGCTCATTTTACTATACTGAGAGGCCTCTTATCGGGCAGATGCTCCTGAGCAATTTATCCCTGAACAGTTACCGGGAGTATTTCCCTGATCATGACCTGGATATTGTTGTCAAAGACGATTCGGTCATGGTCAGAGGGTTTATGAATCTCAAGGGCAGTCTTCAAGGATATTACCATGTCACCAGCCAGAAGATATTTATGGACGGCAGGTTAATTGGAGCCATCCAGCTGATCCAGGATGTCAACGCCCTGACACTGCTGCAGGAAGAAGCCTCCCAGAAGCAGGCAGCGCTGCACAGTATCGTCAACCACCTGCCGTTTCCTGTGTTTCAGACCAGAACGGACGGCACTGTTCTTTTTATCAACAGGGCGGGCATTGATCTATTCAGGGAAATATCAGATTCAACAGGCTTAAAGGAAAATATATTCAGCATGTGTCCGGAGATCAGGGACGAGTTTTCACATTTTATCAAAACCCTGTCCCAGGACCATGACCCGTCCGGGAATCAGGAAAGGCGGCTGAGCAGGACAGTTTACTGGAACAACGCCAGCTGGGATGTAAACTGCTTCAATCCTGCCGGTCAGAAGCATGAGCTGGTGTGGATCATCAGAAATATCTCCATGAAGGAAAAAGAGTCCCAGCTAAGTACCGCCCTGGCCATGGTGGGAACAATCTGTCATGAGTTTTCCCAGCCGCTCACGGCCATCATCAATTCCTCCCAGCTGCTTTCAAGGACAAAGAGCAGCGACCAGGAAAGGATTCAAAGGCACCTGAGAATCATTGATGAACAGGGAGAGAGGGTGTTCGAAATCTACAGAAAACTTCAGAACATTACCCAGGTCAGACTCCAGAAATACCTGGATACCCAGATCCTGGACCTGGAGGAATCAACTGATGAGATGGGTTTTGAGAAAAAAAATACAGAAAAATAAAAGGGTCTAAAAATAACCGGCTGGAGCCCCGGTACCTGTTAATCAATGCCCAGGTAAGCGCTCTGAATTTTGGGGTTCTCCATGAGTTCCCTGGATGGTCCCTGCATGATGATTCTGCCTGTTTCAAGCACATAGCCCTTATGGGCAACCTGGAGGGCCATCTGAGCGTTTTGTTCCACCAGGAGGATGGTTGTTCCCCCGGAATTGATCTGGGAAATGACCTCAAATATGTTTTCCACAACAATGGGTGCCAGTCCCAGCGAGGGCTCATCCAGCAGAAGCAGTCTCGGCCTGGCCATGAGCGCCCGGGCAATGGCCAGCATCTGCTGCTCGCCTCCGGACAGTGTACCTCCAGCCTGCTTTCTTCTTTCCTTGAGGATGGGAAATAGTTCAAAGGCGTGCTCCTCATCCATTTTTATGCCTTTGCGGTCTTTTCTCAAATAAGCGCCCATGAGCAGGTTTTCATATACTGTCAGCCTGGGAAATATCATCCGCCCTTCAGGGACCTGAGTAATTCCCAGTTTCACGATCCTGTCGGTAAGAGCTCCGGTAATCTCCTCTTCCTGGAAGAATATTTTTCCGGTTCTGGGTCTGATTATTCCGCTGATGGTCATCAGCGTTGTGGACTTGCCCGCCCCGTTGGACCCGATGAGGGTGACGATTTCTCCCTGATCAACCCGAAGACTCAATCCCTTGATGGCATGTATGTTGCCGTAGTAAGTATGGACATCTTCCAGTCTAAGCATCAGCCGCTCCTCTGCCCAGATACGCCTCCACGACCTTGGGGTTCTGGCGGATTTCCCTGGGCCCGCCCTGGGCGATCTTAACCCCGTGGTCCAGGACCACAAGCCTTTTGCAGATGGACATGACCAGCTTCATGTCATGTTCAATGAGGATGACGGTTATCCCCAGGTCCGATATTCTGTGGATCAGATCCACCAGGTCTCTTGTCTCTTTGGGGTTCATCCCGGCAGCAGGTTCATCAAGGAGCAGAAGACTGGGTTCTGTTGCCAGGGATCTGGCAATTTCCAGTTTGCGCTGGAATCCGTATGAAAGCCCGCCGGCAGTATAGAACACATATTTTTCCAGCCCGACAAACTTCAGCCAGTTCATGGAGTCATCAACTATTTTCTGCTCTTCTTCCTTCTGGGACCTTGTCCTGAAAACAGCTCCAAAAAAATTAGCCTTTGTTCGACAGTGCCGGCCGATGCGCACGTTGTCCAGCACGGTCAGGGCGGTAAACAGGCGCACGTTCTGAAAAGTCCTGGCCACGCCAAAGTAGGTCATTTTTTCAGGCTTATAGCCGTTTATGCGCATTTTTCTGCCACTGGTTTCAAAAAACATGTCCCCGCCAGTGGGTTTGAGAACACCGGATATGCAGTTGAACATGGTACTTTTTCCGGCGCCGTTGGGGCCGATCAGTCCCAGGATCTCCCCCTTGACTGTATTAAAACTGACATCGGCCAGGGCCAGCAGGCCTCCGAAGCGCATGGTCAGGCTGTCAATTTCCAGAATGTTCATTTTATGAGGAAGAACCCAGCTCTTTTTTCAGTTTGATCAGAATGGGATTTTTCTGGGACTGGGTAGCGATGGCCGGGAAAAAGCCCATGGGCTTGAAGCGCATCATAAGTACCATTATCAGTCCGTAAGCCAGGAATCTGGTTTCAGTGGGCAGCCCCAGCTGGGGTAGGACTATCCTCAGTATTTCGCCAAGGGCGATGAGCACGGCCGCGCCGGCCAGACTGCCCTTGAAGTTGCCCAGCCCTCCCAGTACGACCATACACAGGATGAGGAAGGATTCCCAGAACTTGAACATGTCCGGGGAAAGGAACATGGTCCATCTGGCCAGGAATGCCCCTCCTACTGCTCCAATGGCCGCTGAAATGGCAAAACCGATGACCTTGTAGGTCAGAAGATTTACGCCGCAGCTGGAGGCTGCAATGGAGTCTTCTCTAATGGCAAACCATGCCCGGCCCAGGCGGGAATCCTCCATGCGGCTCATTATTACGTAAACCAGGGCGACCATGATCAGACCCAGGTAGAAATATGGTCTGAGCCCGATAAATTCCCAGTACCAGATCCATTCCGGGTGAATAAGGGTGGACAGCCAGGTCAGGTCGATGATCACCGGATCTATGCCGGGAAGACCAAGAGGACCGCGGGTCAGCCAGATTTCATTGGTCAGAAAAAGGACCACCAGTTCAGAAAAACCAAAGGTGACAATGGCAAAATAATCCCCGGTCAGCCGCAGGGTGGGAGCTCCCAGCAGGACCCCCCAGATGGCACCGTTAAGAGCGGCCAGGGGGATGATAACCCAGAAGGAGAGACCGAAGTGGATGGTCAGCAGGCCGGCGGTATAGGCCCCTATACCGTAAAAACCCACGTATCCCAGGTCCAGAAGCCCGCAGAAACCGGGGACGATATTCAGGCCCATGGCCAGGACCATGTAGACCATGATCAGAACCATGACATGCAGAACATATTCGCTGGAAAAGGCAAAAAGTGGATAAAGAAGCACTGCTCCCAGAAGCAGATATTTAAGAGCGGTTTTAAGGCTGATGTTCATGGGTCAAACTTTTTCCACGGTTGACTTCCCAAGAATCCCCGACGGCCGGAATATGATTACGGCAATCATCACCGCGTAGGCTATTCCGTCCCGGTAAAGAGAAGAAATGTATCCGGCGCCCAGGGCCTCGGCAATTCCAAGGATAATGCCCCCGATCATGGCCCCGGGCACAGACCCGATTCCTCCAAGAACAGCCGCTGCAAATGCTTTTACCCCGGCCACATAGCCCATGGTGGGGTAAAGGGTGTTGTAGTAAATGGCCACCATGATTCCGGCCACGGCTCCCATGCTGGAGCCCAGGGCAAAGGTGAAGGAAATCACCCGGTTGACATTGATGCCCATGAGGGCCGCCCCGGTCCTGTTCTGGGACAGGGCGCGCATGGCCGTGCCCACCCTGGTCTTGTTGATGATCAGAAACAAAATGATCATCAGCAGGGAAGCAGTTCCGAAAATAGTCAGCTGCAGCCAGCTGACGGTGGCCTCGCCAAAGCTCAGGGCCGGGGTGCGCAAAAAGGCAGGCAGGGCCTCCTGTACGAAAGGCCTGGGCCTGCTGCCCCAGATGATCATGGCCAGGTTCTGCAGAAAAATGGACATGCCTATGGCCGTTATCAGCGCGGCCAGCCGTGGAGACTGACGCAAAGGGCGATAGGCGAAAATGTCCAGCATCACCCCGATGAGAGCGCAGCAGCCCATGGTCATGAAAATGACCACATAGATGGGCAGGCCGAAAACAGTAATAAAGGTTACGGCCAGAAAAGCGGAAAGCATGAAAATTTCACCATGGGCGAAGTTGATGAGCTGAATCACCCCGTAGACCATGGTATAGCCCACGGCGATGAGGGCGTAGATCATGCCCAGGGTCAGGCCGTTTATCAGTTGCTGTTCAAACAAGTGGTCTTCCTTGGAACAAAGCGAAATTACAGGTATGATTGGGAATCAAAACATGAGGCTAAACATGAAACAAGGCAGCCGGACTTATGTCCCAACTGCCTTGTTTGTCAAGTCCTTGTTGCCATGCCGTCTGTGTCCGGTTCTTCTGGTTTCATTACCAGGCAGGGACCTTATCCGTGACAGCTTAGAAACCGGTTAATCCATCTGGACAGGGGCGGCCACAAATTGACCATCCTTGACCATCTTAACAAATGCCGGCTTCAGGGTGTCGCCAACATCGTTGAAATAGGTCGAGCCGGCAATGCCTTGGTAGGCATTCTCTGGCGAATTTATGGAAGCAATAGATTCCCTGATCTTGGCCCTGTCTGGACCTGCCTCGGCAATGGCCTGCAGCAGTATTCCAGCGGCATCGTAGGCATTGACACTCATCCAGTCTGCTTCCCGGCCGAAACGCTCCCTGAAATTTTCCAGAAATTCTATGGCATCGCCTTCGGCGACATCAGCCAGAAAGGGAACCGTCAGATAAGTGTTTTCAGCTGCAGATCCGGCCAGGGTAATATAGTCCACATTGTCAAAGCCGTCGGCCCCGAACTTGGTGACATTCATGCCCAGGTTTTGAGCCTGGCCGGCAATGAGCGCCCCCTCAGGATAATAACCGGAGATGAACAGGCCGTCAGGGTTCCTGCCTCTGAGCCTGGTCAGCTGCGGGGTGAAATCTGAAGCACCCCCTACATACGCTTCCTGACCGACAATATTCAGACCCAGTTCCTGGGCCTTGTTCACAAAGGCATCCTTGAGCCCGATGCCGTAATCGTTGTTTTCATAGAACACAGCAATGTTTTTAAGTCCCAGGATTTCGCTCACATATTGAGCAAGAAACTCGCCCTGGTAATCGTCGCGGTAGACAACCCTGAAGGCCCAGGTCTTGCCGTTGCGGTCCTTGGTTTGTTCGCTGATGGAAACGGCTGTTGTTGTCGGAGCTACCACCGGAACACCGTGACGAAGATAGGAAGGCAGGGCTGCCAGATGAGCTGAAGAGCACAAATGTCCTACCACGCCCACGATGTTTCTGTTCTGGGCGATGCGGGAGGAAACAGTTGCCGCTTCCCTGGGCTCGCACTGTTCATCCATCCATTCCACGCGAATCTGCTTACCGTCTATCCCACCCTGAGCATTGATCTTATCAACCTTAAGGGTTACTCCGGCCTTGACGTTGTCTCCATAGGCGGCAAGGGCTCCGGTAAAGGGAGAAGCCACGGCTATGCGTATGGTATCAGCCAGTGCGGGCGAACTCAGGATAAGCAGAAGAGAGCAGGTCAGAACAACCTTGAGCCAAAATTTACCAATCATCTTAACCTCCTGAAAAACAGTTATATTATAAAAAACTCCAGTTAATGATAACTACAGACAGATAGAATAAAAGCAGGTATTAATCAAGACTTGACAGGTGCAAAATCTGGGCAGGGATAAAAAAAGGATGAAAAGATTCGTATTCACAACTGGTTATAAGCACCACTGTCCGTGGCAGGCTCATGCCTGAAATACTATATGCCAAGTTCAAAAGGTGAAAATGATTCCAGGCGGGTTCCCGGCAGGATTGAAAAAAGGCAGACAAGGCCGAAAAAAAACTGTTTTTCGGCCCTGATTGTTTATCCTTTCTTGTTTAGACAGGGATTGAAAAGCGGGGTGACGGAAGTGGCTTTCTTGTAGCCTGTAAAACGGTTGTTCTCGGTTTTAACTCTTTTCAGCTCCTCACTGAGCTCCTTGTGCAGCTTTCTGGCAGACAGGGTGATCCTGGCCTGCATCTTCTGCAGCCTGAGCAGTTTGTCACGAAATTCTTCACTGTTGTTCTTGCCCGGGGAAGTAAACAGCTGGTCTAATATCCTGGACCTCTGCCGGGCCAGTTCGCCGGCTTTTTCCAGATCTTGTTCATCGAGACTGGTCAGTTCCATGCGACTGATATCATAAGCCATGTCCAGCTGGTTGTGCAGATTGTTCATAAGCTTAAACCTATTCCTGAATAATCAGTTGATTTATTGAAAAAACCGGCTGTGGTCCGGGGCTGTGCGTACTTATCCTTTCAGGGCTTATTCAGCCTTACAATGAAATGGCTGCAGATCACGTGCTGCGCAGCTCATCCCTGATTTCAGCCACAATCTTTTTCCAGGCTTCCACCTGAGGAAGAAATTCATACTCTATGAGATCGGAAAGAAGGACCCAGTCTTCATTTTCCTGAACCTCGATCATCTCGCTGAACAGTTCGGAAAGTCTTTCCACAGCCTTTTCCATGCGTGAACTGTCCTTCAGTCTGAATTCACTTTTAAGTACGGCTACCATACCCATGAAGTCCCGGGTAACCTCAAGAAGGTCCTGGTACATGTCCAGGGCCTCGGCATCATCGGCCTGACGGAAATACTCGGCGATCTGTGTGCCGCTTTTGGACATGAGAGTTATAACCTTGTACAGTTCCCGGGTGATATTGATGGCCATTTCAGTGGTGTCCATGGTCATGATTTCAACTTTTTTCAGGTCCGTGGTCTCGATGTCCTCAGACTGGTGCGGATATATTTCCGAAAAAGCTTCATCATCCACCAGTACGTCGGTCACGATACGCTGGTTCATCAGGTCTGTTTCCATCACGCTGACGAGAAGTTCCTCAAGGTTATTGAAATTTTTTACGCTGAGATCGGTGGTTCTCCCGTCTACTACGATCATTTTGACCTCCTGTTATCAATGTGCTTAACGTGAGAGTTAAAGGTAAAAGGTTCACCCGGTTAAACCACGCTTCAGCGTGAATGCC
>PWNK01000051.1 GCA_003557865.1 Desulfonatronovibrio sp. | reverse complement strand
GTGGTGTTTACATCGTGAACATGCTCGTCAAATGCGACCTGATTCCACTCTTCAGGCATTTCCAGAAGATGATATTTTTTCAGCTGGGCCCGGACGACTCTGGGCTTTCCGGATGAGACCTCGGAGAAATCCCTGGCCAGTTCAAGTTGTTTTCTGCAGTTTCCGTGGCTTCTGACCAGGTTTTTCATGATTTCGATCAGGACCCGGGCAGTGTTGATACGCAAAGGGCCATGTGAAGTGGCCAGGACCTCATCGCGCAACGAATTCAAAGCGCTGAGTCTGTCCCTGGCCTGGCCAGTTTTCAGAGAACCTAAGAGTTGTGCCACTGAATAGGCGACCCTCAGTGCTCTTGGAGCAGCCATTTCCTTGATTCCGTGAGGATGCAGAAAAGGCGTTAAAAGTCTCTTCTGCTCGGACAGAGCAGATTTTTTATAGACTTCGTTGACCAGTTTAAGGAGTTCATAATCCCTTTTATCAAAGAAAAGCCGGGATATGTTCACCTGATCAGCGCAGCTGATTTCAGGAGTTTCCACTTTTTCGGGAAGAGGTTCACTTTTTAATGTCATGGCATCTTGTGGCGAATGCTTGATGAACTGTTTTGTCGCGGGTTAAGGATCAGTAGATGGCCCTGGAAACCGGACTTTGGAAAGGCAGAATATTTCAGATGACCTGTGACCTGGTTTTGTTTCGACCGGTCTTTTTGGCTTCATAGAGCATCTTGTCCGCGCCATTGATGAAATTTTCCCAGGAAGATGAACTGTCCGGAATAGTAGTCGTGATGCCGATGCTGATAGTTACGTAATGGCTTAATGGGGAGTATTCATGGGGAATGGCCAGTTTGGCCAGATTATTGTGGACTCTTTCGGCAATAAGCAAAGCTCCTTCCCGGGTGGTTTCCGGCAGGACACAGGCAAACTCTTCCCCGCCGAACCTGGCGGCCAGATCGGCGGGTCTGGTCAAAGAATCTTCTATGGCCTGGGCAATTTTTTTCAGGCACTCGTCTCCAGCGGAATGACCGTAGCTGTCATTGTAAAGTTTGAAATGGTCGATATCAAGCATGAGCAGGGATATGGGCTTGGCATGCCTTTGGGCCCTTCTCCACTCCTGCATGAGGTATTCATCAAGTCTTCTGCGGTTGGGGATTCCAGTCAGGCCATCTTTCATGGAGATGTTTTCCAGGTAGTCTCTGTATTGTTTGAGTTCAAGATGGTTTCTGATTCTTGCCCGGACAACGGAAGGCCTGAGTGGCTTGGTGATATAGTCGATAGCCCCGATTTCAAGGGCTCTGGCCTCGTCTTCTTCCATATTCAATGATGTGATGAAAATGACCGGGACGTCTTTAACAATGGGGTTGTTTTTCAGCTTCCTGCAGGTTTCGAATCCGTCCATCCCCGGCAGGAGGATGTCCATAAGAATCAGATCGGGTCTCTGATCTTCGGCCGCAGCAACAGCATCAAAACCGTTGGACGCGGATAAGATGTCATAATCTTGTCCTAGAATATCCAGCAGGGCTTCAATGCTGGCTTGGGTGTCGTCCACAATCAGGATCCTGGGTCGTTGCCTGCTGGTCATCATTTTTTCCGGCCATTGTATGTGTTGAAAGGGGTGATTTCAGCATAACTGCTTGAAAGACAGAATATCCAGCAAAAAAGCTTTGATTTTAATAAATAATCCCGCTTCAGCAAACAGTCATTCCCGCACTGGCGTAAATTCAGTTATTTCAAACTGTTAAAGTTAATAGCTGTAACTTCTCAATAACATGTGGCAAACATGACCTGGATGCCCGCTCCCCGTCTGCACGAGTACAGGCTTCGCGGGCATGACGAGCTAGAGAGAACTTGCCATTTCCGTCATTCCCGCGCAGGCGGGAATCCAGGGGCAGGGGTAATTACAGTGTTTGCCCGGACTTTTTGAGCAATTACTAATTGCTCCATGAATTCTTGAGTTTCAAAGCAACCGGTATAAATGCAAAAAGTCCAACAGTAAGTTTTAGCTCAACAAGTAGCATTGAATAGCTTTTTGTTTTTCTGCCTGCCCGGCACAAAGGGAAGCTCAGCGCCGGGTCATCTGTCCTTTGTGCCTGCAATAAGGATTTTTACCGGCAGATCATAACTGCCTCCGAAAAAAGTTAAGATTAATCAGTACTTCATAATTTTAAATATATCCGATAGTGTTTTTTTTGTCAATAAACCATGAAAAATGCGGCAGAAACTCCATTGCTGCCAAGGAAGACGGCCGTTAACAGTTTAGCCATTTGCATGTGGCACGGGGACTGGCTCTCCCAGCCCTTGCTTTTCTGTGTCTGTTTCTTTCATCAAGAAAAAAAACAAGGGCTGGGGTGCCTGTCCCCTGCTTTTCTTAAAAAAATGGCTAAACTTTTACGACGGCCGCACATAACGGGCCGGGCCATATTTAAAAGATATTATTGATGAAAGGTATCAAGCTGCCAGAAGGACTTAGATTGTTCAGCAGCAGCATCTCCTGCCACAAGTTCATCTGCTGATGTTTACAACCGGCATGTTTGAACATAGAAAAAGCCTGAAACAATAACCTGATAGATATGTCTGAAAAAATTTACGATATTCTGGATGACCTGAGAATACCCGGAATTGTCAGGCCTGACCGCAGGAAAAGGGCAGAGTGGGAACTGGTTCTCATAGCCATGGGGGTAGAATACTCCTGGGGCGAAGATGGTCAGCTCCTGGTGCCTGCGTCTCAGGCTGCCAGGGCAATTGAACAGATCCGGCTGTATGAGGAAGAGGAGAAAAGACTTCCCTCGAGCAAGACAATCATCAGCCTGCAGCAGGAAAACGTATACGCCAACCTTTTTGTCCTCTCTCTTCTGCTGCTTTTTTTCACTGTAGTTTATGAAGACCTGGGGGGACCCGAGTTGGCCGCTCTGCCCTGGCTGGAACAGGGCAGGGCGGATGCGGCCAGGATAATGGACGGTGAAATCTGGAGGACGGTGACCGCCCTGACCCTGCACAGCGACCCGGCTCATGTGCTGGGAAACGTGATAATCGGGGCTCCGTTCATTCTCATTGTATGCTCAAACCTGGGAATGGGCCTGGGCTGGCTGTGCATCATAGCGGCAGGGGCCATTGGCAACTATATCAATGCCTGGATAATGCATCCTGCTCACCTGAGCATTGGTTTTTCGACCTCGGTCTTCGGGGCCGTGGGCATCATGTCCATCTATGCCATCAAGAATTCAAGTCTTTCCGTAACCAACGCTGTGGTCCTGGGACTGGCTCTGCTTGCCCTGCTTGGCGTGGGCGGGGAGAATACAGACCTTGGCGCGCACCTGTTCGGGCTTATGGCCGGCTTTTTCATCGGCTGGCTGGTAATGGTGATCATGGGTACAGTTGAAAATGTCAGAAAAGTTGATTTTCTGTTTGGATTGACCGCCATGTTGCTGGTGGTGGAAAGCTGGCTCATTGCTCTTTTCGGGGCTGGTCTTCTGGATGTTCTGTTTTGATGCGGAGCTGTTTTGGATACTTTAAGATCATCCTACAAAACCATCTGGAGTGTGGCCTGGCCACAGGTCCTGATGATGCTCTTTCATTTTCTCATCGGTTTTGTAGATGTATGGGTTGCGGGAAGGCTGGGCAGGGACGTTCAGGCCTGCATGGGAATAATCACTCAGGCTCTTTTCTTTTTCCTGGTGGTGGCCATCGCTCTGGCCAACGGCAGCGTGGCCGCCATAAGTCAGTCTTTCGGAGCCGGGCTGATGCGCAGGGTGCAGAGATACATCGGTCTGGGCCTGGAAATCGGCATCGTCCTGGGAATGGTTTTTCTTGTGGCGGGCATGTTGTTCAGAGACGGTCTTCTGGAGCTTTTGCAGATTCCAGATGAAATAATGCCCATCGCAGCCTACCTGCTTAAGGTCTATCTGTACGTGCTCCCAGGGTACTACCTGCTGATAATCTGCAATGCTTTTTTCCGGGCCCAGAAAAAAGTCATGATTCCCCTTTATGCCATGATGATCGTCACTGCTGTGAATACATTCGGGGACCTGGCCTTTGGTCTGGGCTGGTGGGGTTTCCCCCAGTTTGGATATAAAGGCCTGGCCTGGAGCACATTTATTTCGGTTTTATGCGGAATGTTTTTTTGTCTTATGGTTCTTTACAGACAGGGTTTTCTCAAAAAGACAAGCTTTGCTCCCTGGCGCTGGGTAAAAAGGGCCTTTCCATATCTGTTCAAGGTTGCCTGGCCCGCCGGATTGATGCAGATTGTCTGGCATTCTGCCTACATGGTCCTTTATGCCATAACCGCGGCCCTGCCGGTGGGCAGCGTTATCGCCCTGGCCGGGATGAGTGCCGGCATCCGGGTGGAATCGCTGCTTTTTCTGCCCGGGTTTGCCTTCAATTTCACCGCGTCTATTCTTGTGGGCAACTGCCTTGGCCGGGGGGACATTGCCGGGGCCAAACGGATGGGATACCTGGTAATGCTTTTCGGTCTGGGCCTGGTCAGCGCCCTGACCCTTGTTTTGTGGTTGTTTATTGAGCCGGTGGCTGTCTTTATCGCCCCTGACCCTGAGGTCAGCCTAGAGGCAGTCAATTATCTGAAATACAACATGGCGGCCATTCCATTTCTTCTGGTATCCATGATCCTCGGCGGGGCCCTTAGCGGGGCCGGGGCGACTTTTTATCAGATGATCGTCATGGGCAGTTCGGCCTGGCTTGTCCGGATACCTCTGGCCTGGTATCTGGGGCATGTATACATGCAGGAGGCAACCGGCATCTGGCTGGCCATGTTTATCTCCATGGCTGTACAGGCAGCGCTTATGCTTTATTTTTATGAGCTTAAAGACTGGACGAGGTTCTCCATGAGAAAATCAAAGAGCTTTGTCCAGACCAACGGCACAATGAATAAGCTCAAGGCCGGCAAGTAAACCGGTCAGGGCTTTTAAATGAATTCGCTAGTTTTCATCCGGAAACGGTTCTTTCTCCTTTTGGCGGCGTCAATCTGTACAATTATTCGTCAACGTATTAAGATACGCCTCCTCATAAATTGCTTGATTTCCTTGCCAAAAGAAAAAACTACTCGTTTCCGGAAAGAAAACCAGCAGCTTCAACATCCGGAAAGAAAGACTTTCCGGATGGAAACTAGCTATCAAAGGAGTTGAGATGTTGGCCAAACTGTTTGCCGCTTTTGTGATTATTCCCATTCTTGAGATTTATATTATCATCAAAATCGGTTCTTATATCGGGGCGGGCTGGACCATTTTTCTGGTGATCGGAACAGCCTTTCTGGGAGCCTATCTGGCCAAGATGCAGGGTGCACACACCATGATGAAGATGCGGGCCAATATGCAGCAGGGCATACCTCCAACCAATGATATCCTGGATGCTTTTCTTATTTTTGCGGCCGGGCTGGTTTTCCTGACTCCGGGGTTTCTAACCGACCTTCTGGGGGTACTGGTTCTTCTTCCCATAACCAGACAGCCCATAAAGTTCTGGCTTCTGAAGAAGATTGACCAGTGGATGCGCCAGGGCAACGTGCATATTCAAAGGTTCTAATCATCAGGACGAGGTTTCTGGAGATTAGCACAATAATCCGGGATGTCTGGTTGATAGCTTTATGGGACGGTCTTTTTGCCCTCAGCCCAGAAGCGTGACCACTGTCCAGGGTTAGGGCCTCTGGTGATCAACCTTCAGCCTGTTTACCAGGACTCCACCAAGAAAAAGCTGAAAAATGTGATAGAACATGAGAGGCAGCAGGATTATCCCAAGCCCTGAATGTGAAGCAAATATCAGGTTGGCCATGGGCGCTCCAGCGGCCAGGGTTTTCTGGGATGCACAGAACAGCGCGGCCATGGAGTTTTCACGGTTGAATCTGAACAGTTTTATCCCCAGGTAGACAAGTCCCTTGACGGCAATGAAAAACAGCATGGCCCCAGAGGCGGCAACCAAAGCTGTTCCGCTCCCGTGAGCAGCCCAGATGTTTGCCTGCCACGAATTGCAGAAGGCGGCATAGACGATAAATATGATGATCAGGCTGCTTAAGATGGAAAATGCTTTTTTATACGAATCAACCCATTGATATACCAGTGGTCTGCAAAACTGCCCTGCCAGCAGGGGTGCCAGGATCATGAGCGAAATATCCAGGAAGAGTCTGCCAAGGGGCAGGGTTTCCCCCCCCGTCTGCAGCCAGATACTTATCCACAGCGGGGTGATAAAGATTCCAGCCAGGTTGGCTGTGGCGGAATTGAATACGGCCCCGGCCACATTTCCCCTGACCATGGCCGTGTAAGCCACTGAGGTGGCGATGGTTGTCGGCAGGGCGGCCAGAAAAAGAAATCCGATTTTTAGTTCACTGGACAGCAGGCCTTTGCTCAGTCCCAGAACAGCCAGGGCCAGCAGGGGTATGGCCAGGAAAATGGCCGTCTGGACAAAGACATGAAGGCGCCACTGCATGATTCCTTTTTTCATGACTGTCAGGGACAGGGTCAGCCCCTGAAAGAAAAAAATCAGAACAACCCCAAACCTGGTGGTGATTTCACTTCGAAACAGTCCCCCGGATGCCCCTGCTTCAGGGATGAGCCATGCCAGAAAAGCAGCCCCGATTAAGCCTGAAAGGAACCAGTTTTGAACAAGCCATTTTTTCATTAAGCCCTTTTTCTCCTGAATCCTGTTTTTTGCCCGGCTTAAAGCATAGATTCAGGAGAAAGGCAAGGAAGGCTATGTATAAGTAACCCCATGACCTTTCCCGGATTTAAGATGCCGGAAGCAGTCAAGAGCTTACGATTTCGCAGATCCCCCTGGAGCAGGCCTGAATTGAACCAAAACAGTTCTCAACATCTTCAATCCCGTGTTTCTTGAGAATTGAGGCAGCGATAATGGCCCGTTGTCCACTTCCGCAAAAAGTTGTGACGGGCTGCAGGGAGCTGATTTCATCCAGCCTGTTTTCAATATCTCCCAGGAAAACATGCCTGGCTCCGGGCAGGTGGCCTTTTTTGAACTCCTGTTCAGTCCTGACGTCCAGCAGGGTAAAACTGACTTTTTTGCTTATTCTTTCCTGTATGTTACCGGCATGCACAGCAGGAACGCTCTGAAACAATTTGCCCTGGACTTCCCATTCCCGAAGCCCGCCGTGCAGGTAGCCCGTAATCCGGTCATAGCCGATTCTGGAAAGGTATCTATACGCGGTCTCCAGATCCTCCAGTGAGTCAGTGACCAGCCCGATACTGTCCCGGTATGAAAGAAACCAGCCGGCGTAAACAGGAACCATGTCCAGGGGGATGGATATGCTCTTAGGGATATGTACTCCGGCAAAGGCCTGGGCACTGCGTACGTCCAGGACCTGCATTCCCATGCTGATTTCGTCTTCAAAATCCGCGGCGCTCATGGGCCTCAAAGGCAGGTAACACCCCAGGGCAGGCGGACCTGTAAGGTTGTATTCTTCCATTTTGCTAAAATACGGCGGTTTTGAGTGTTTTTCGGATATCTTTGCTTTGATGAACTCTTCCCTGTTTTTCAGCAGGAGAAGAGGATTGTTTCTTTGTTCATAGCCAAGAGTTGAGAACTCCCTGGCGGCAATGGCAGAACCGCAGACCGATCCAGACCCGTGGGCAGGATAGATGATGGTCTGCTCCCCAAGGGGAAGGATCTTGGTGAAAAGGCTGTCATAGAGCAGGCCTGCCATTTTCTCCAGCTGCTCAGGAAAGAAGTCGGTTCTGCCTGTATCACCGATGAACAGGGCGTCACCGGTAAACACCCCGATGGCCTCGTCTCCGTAATTCCTGTCATAAAGGGCCAGGGAAATGCTTTCAAATGTATGCCCAGGAGTTTTGATGATCTTGAGAATGATATCCCCAAGCTCAAAGATGTCCCCTTCATCCGCGACCTGCCCGTAGGAAAAGTCAAGTTCAGCACCGTGAAAGATGCTGGCCCCTGTCAGGGCGGCCAGTTCCACGGAACCTATGATATAATCCTCATTGCGGTGCGTTTCAAAGATGTGGGTAATCCGGCATCCGTTTCTGCTTGCCTGTTCAATGTACACCCGGCAGTCGCGCCTTGGATCTATGACTGCTGCCAGACCTTTATCGCCCAGAATGTAAGACAGATGAGAAAGCCCCTCAGATTTGATTTTTTCCAGAAACATTTCTGTGCCTTGTCTGTTAGTTGGTTTCCACCCGGAAAACTTTTGTTCCGGATGTTGAAAAGTAACTTCTCAATAGTTCCCGGCAATGGAACCAAAAGAAAACACCTGGACCCCGGCCTGCGCCGGGGTGAAAACCGAGAGAACTCGCCAACGCGGCACTCCATTCCGTCACCCCGGCGCAGGCCGGGGTCCAGACAGCACGAAATACCGAGGAAAGGCTGCCCGGTCTTATTG
>PWNK01000113.1 GCA_003557865.1 Desulfonatronovibrio sp. | reverse complement strand
GGCCGGGGTCCAGACAGCACGAAATACAGAGGAAAGGCTGCCCGGTCTTATTGAGAAGATACTTCACTTGCTTTCAACAGCTTGATCTCTTTGAAAATATTGAGTACGCTTAGAGATTATAACCACATTTCAGCAAAGATTAAATGATCAGGAGAAGAGATGCACACCAAGATAATTGCCACCATTGGCCCTGCCTGCCGGGAAAAACATATGATTGCCAGCCTGGTCAGGCAGGGGGTCAGAATTTTTCGTCTCAATTTTTCCCATGGAGGCGCCCAGGACTTTGCGGATATTATTAAAGTCATCAGGGAGGTTGAGGGTCAAAGCAAAGCCAGCCTGACCATTCTTCAGGATCTTTCCGGGCCCAAGATCAGGACTGGAGACCTGAAAGAGTCCCCCATGACTGTCAATTCCGGAGATGAGGTGAATATGGGTCCCTCAGAGCTTCAGGAACAGCTGCCCCGTTATATTCCCTTTGATCACGTGGAGATACTGGCAGATTTGAATACTGGCGATATTGTCAGGGTCAGTGATGGAGGACTGAAGTTTGAAGTTCTGAACCGTCAGGATGGGGTGGTCAGGCTTGTGGCGTCTGACGCCGGGATCATCACCTCGCGCAAGGGGATATCTTTTCCCGGGATAAGGACATCCATCGCAGCTTTAACCGCCAAGGACGAAAAAGATCTGGTGGATGGTCTGAAACTGGGCATTGACGCAGTTGCCCTCTCATTTGTCCAGGGACCTGAAGACATTGCCCAGGCCAAAGACATCATCGAAGAACAGGGGACCTGGATACCGGTTGTGGCCAAGCTTGAGAGGGAAGTGGCCCTGAAGCGCCTGGAGGAGATTATTGACATAGCTGACGCGGTAATGGTGGCCAGGGGCGACCTGGGGCTGGAGTGTCCCCTTCCTTCCCTGCCCACCCTCCAGAAAAGGATCATTTCCTCATGCAATGAATCAGCAACTCCAGTTATTGTGGCCACTCAGATGCTGTTGTCCATGGTCAACAATCCCATGCCCACCCGGGCGGAGACAACAGATGTCGCCAATGCGGTTCTGGACGGCGCTGACTGCCTGATGCTTTCTGAAGAAACAGCCATTGGAAAGTATCCTCTGGAATGCGTGGGTTACATGGCGCAAATCGCTGAAGAAGCTGAAAAGCTTTTTTTTGAAAAAGAGTCAAGTCCCATCAGGCCGGTGAAAAGCGGCGGGGAAACATTCCTGGCTTTTGCCGCCTGTCTCATGGCCCAGAAGGTTGACGCCAGGGCTCTGGTAGCTCACACTGACTCAGGGTTTACCGCCAGGCTCATTAGTTCATGCCGTCCCGTCCAGAAAATATTCGGTCTGAGCCCTAATTCCAACATGCAGAAGTATATGAATTTTTCATGGGGAGTAATCTCCATCCATATTCCTGAAGAGCCTGCTGATCATCTCCAGAGGACGGAAAATTTCGTGGAGGGATATCCTGGTTTTTGCGCAGGGGACGAACTGATAATCACTGCCGGACATCCCAAGCCTGGGCAGGAAAGGTCCCTGACCAACCTCTTGAAGGTATACAGAAAATAGTCATGAATAATAACAGCTTCGATCCGGATAGCCTCAATGAGGAATACTACCAGGTTTCACCCGAAATTCTGGACTGTTTTCCCAAGTTCAGACTCCCCCTGAACCTGTACCAGTACAGTGAAAAAATTGCCCAGCTCGCTCCCTTTTATACAGCAGAAACCAGGCTTCACCAGGAACAGCAAAGGGAGATGCTTCAACTAAGCAGAGCCGGGCATCTCTTTGTCTCCAGGGCCGACCATAAGATTTACGCCCGACACATCAGCAGGCAGCTGGACATGATCCTTATGGACAATAAGCTGACTGCAGAAGAAATTGTGTATATTTTCAGATACGCCCTTACCGATAAGATCAACGGTTTTTACGATCAACCGGTCAAGCCCGCCCTGGATAAATTAAAATCCGACGTGCTGGTGCTCACCCAGTACTTAACTGAGGATCTCTCAAGGATTAATGGTCTGCTGGGTTATCTCCATAATGAATATTCCCATGTCAATCTTGCTTATAACGCGGGAATCACAGGGCTGGCCGTATACATTGACATCCAGGGAAAAGACCTGAAAAGGAAAACAGTGGATCAGCTGGCCTTGGGTCTTTTTACCCATGTTCTGGGTCTGACCAGGGTGCCGGCTTTTATCCTGGAAAAAAAGACCAATCTTTCCAGAGAGGAAAAGGCCAAACTTGTCAATTATCCCATGACCGGGGCCGGAGTAATGCGCAAGCTGGATGTGCTGGAGGATGTTGTTCTCAACTGTCACCTGGAGCATAAGGAACTTATGGACGGCACAGGCCTTCCTCGCGGAATCAAGGGTAATGAAACCAGTCTTTACGGGAAAATTGCAGCAGCAGTTCACGCGTTTTTTGAATTGAGCATGGGCAGAAACGACAAGGCTGTTCCAGCTGATAATGTTCTTGAATATTTGATCAAGGCTGAGAGTAAATATGACACCCGGATTACCAAAAGAATGAACAGGGTGCTGCTTGATTTGACCGTCCGCTGAAAAATAGGTGCAGACTCGGGAAAAAACTATTTCTTCTGCGGCTTCGGGCTGCATTGAGGAAGGAAAAACTGTCCTGTATATCTGGAATGTGAGGGATTCAGTGTTCAAATTTCCCGGTAAAAGGCCCTGGAGGAATGTTTTTCAGCGACCATGACCCAGGCAAGACTGACTTTATTATCCGGGAGCATTGTCTTCAGGCGCTGATATATGAATCGGGCCAGGTTCTCCGAGGATGGGTTGGTATTTTGAAAAAATTCTAGTTCATTTAAATGCTTATGGTCCAGTTCTGCAAGAATTTCTTCAAGCTTGAGCTTAAGTTCCTTGAAGTCCATAAGCAATCCTGTATCAGGTTCAAGGCGGTTTCCATTGACCTCAACCTCCACCAGAAAGTTATGTCCATGAAGATCTTCGCACTTTCCTCCGTAGTTGCGCAGCTGGTGCGAAGAACTGAAGTCTGAACCTACCCTTAGGCTCCATACTGGTTCCGGCATGATATGATCCCTGATTGTGTTTTTGTTTGGTAACTATTCCCCGTAACCCCGCCAGTCCTGTGTCACTGAGGCTAACGAAAAACCATGATGAGGGGATACGTTACTCGGGTATTTACAATTTTTAAGCATGATTTTTGAGGTCCTTGGCAATCTTGTTCAGATCAGCCCAGAATCCATGTCCGGGTGTGACTGCGAACCGGGGGCCAAGCTGGAGTATGCACCGGATGTTGCAGCCCAATTCCAGGTTCACCTGGACAGGAACTCTTCCCGGATATTTGTTCACCACTGATTTCAGGTCTTCCAGCAAGTCATCCTTAAGATCCTCATGATTTACGGCCATGTCAATTTTCACGGGCTGGCAGCCTTGGGAGATGGCATCGGTCAGCCTTCGGATGTCCACTGCGGTCAGCTTGACTTTTTTGGGAGTTTCTTCATCCGGATTTCTGTCAGGTTGTGTGCCTCCCTGATAGCCGCTGATTTTCGCCCTGATGGCCAGAGGCTCGTCGCTGTGCACCAGTTCCCTGCATCTGGCATACACATCCCCGAACAGGGTGATTTCTGCGGAACCGGTCATATCTTCAATCTGGCAGAAAGCCATCTTGTCCCCTTTCTTGTTCACGATTTCCTTTCTGCCCACAATAATAACCGGCAATTCGATCTCAGTGTGGACCTCCAGATCCCGGCAGCCATGAATCTGCTGCAGGTTAAGCCTTTTTATGTCCTGCCGGAAAGGGAACAGCGGGTGACCACTCAGGTAGAAACCCAGGGCCTCTTTTTCCATTTTGAGTTTTTCATCTTCCAGGAATTCGGCCAGTTCATTTTCAGGGCATTTAATGCCCAGTCCGGGAACAGCGACCTTCTTGCCCGCAGGGACACGACTCAGCAGGCTTGGTTGACCATGCCTTTTCTGTCTGGCAGTTCTCTGTGACCTTGCAACAACCATATCCATTCCTTCCAGGAGTGATCTCCTGGAACTGCCGAAACAGTCTGCTGCCCCGCTTTTGATGAACATCTCGATTACTCTTTTGGTAACCTTGCGTGAGTTGACCCGTTCACAGAAATCCAGGAGGCTTATAAATGGCCCGTTTTTTTTCCGTTCCAGGATAATGCTGGAGATGGCACCTTTGCCCACGTTTTTGATGCCACTGAGGCCGAACCTGATCTTTCCCTGCTCCACGCTGAACTGAGAGAAGCTTGAGTTAAGGCACGGAGGTGCTATTTCCATTTCCAGGTCACGGCAGGCGTTGATATGGGCTACTACCTTGTCAGTGTTGTTAACTTCAGAAGTGATGAGGGCGGCCATGAATTCTTGGGGAAAATGGGCTTTAAGATAGGCTGTCTGGTATGAGATCAGGGCGTAGGCCGCGCTGTGAGATTTATTGAAACCATACCCGGCGAATTTTTCCATTAGATTGAAAATATGCTGGGCTACATCTTCAGGCACATTGTTTTCTCTGGCCCCCTGCAGGAACTTGCTTCTCTGTCTGGCCATGACCGCGGCTTCCTTTTTGCCCATGGCCCGGCGGAGCATGTCTCCGTCACCAAGAGAATAACCGGCCAGAACCTGGGCAATTTTCATGACCTGTTCCTGATAAAGGATAACTCCGTAGGTTTCCTTTAGTATCGGCTCCAGATCCGGATGCGCGTATTCGGCCTTGATGCGTCCATGTTTGCAGGCTATGAAGTCCTTGACCATACCGCTTTCAAGAGGCCCTGGACGGTACAGGGCCAGAAGAGCGATAATCTCTTCAAAACAGCCGGGTTTAAGTTCAGTCAGCACATTTCGCATGCCCGGGCTTTCCAGCTGAAAAACGCCGTCTGTAAGCCCCTTGCCCAACAGTTCAAAGGTCTTTGGGTCATCAAGGGGAAGCCTGGCCATATCAGGTGCGTTCCCTTTGTTTTTCTTGATCATTTTAAGTGCTTCGCTGATAACGGTCAGGGTCTTCAGGCCCAGAAAGTCAAACTTGATCAAGCCGACCTTTTCAACTCTTTTCATGTCGTACTGGGTGACAGTTTCCCCTTTTTTCCCTTTATACAGTGGCAGGTATTCGTGCATGGCCTGATCAGATATGACTATGCCTGCTGCGTGAGTGGAAGCGTGTCTCACCAGTCCTTCCAGGCGTCTGCCGATGTCAATGAGCCTGGCCATGGTTTGATCCTCATCCATCATCCGGCGCAGATCAGGTTCCTTTTCCAGGGCCCTGTCAATGGTCATCTTGAGTTCTTCAGGGATGAGCTTGGCCACCCTGTCCACCTTTGCCAGGCTTATGCCCAAGGCCCGGCCAACATCCCTGATGACGGCCCTGGCCTTCATTGTTCCGAAAGTGGTGATCTGGGCTACACTGTCTTGACCATATTTTTCTGTAACATAGCGGATGACCTTTTCCCTCTGGTCGTAGCAGAAATCAACATCAATATCCGGCATGCTGGCCCGCTCAACATTCAGAAATCTTTCAAACAACAGGCCGTATTTTATGGGGTCAAGGTCGGTTATGCCCAGGGCATAGGCAACAAGGCTGCCCGCGGCAGAACCGCGTCCGGGTCCTACCGGGATACTCTGGGCCTTGGCCCAGTTGATGAAATCCTGGACTATGAGAAAGTAACTTGGGTATCCCTTGCCGCAGATAACGGCGATTTCCTCCTCCAGCCTGTGGAGATAATGCCTGCGGTCCACCTGGTATGGAAGCTCGCTTATCCTTTTTTCAAGGCCTTCCCTGGCCAGGGTTTTGAGTTCCTGATCCAGGGTGTCTTCCCTTGTAGGGATATATCTGGGAAAGTGAGGCCGGTCGATTTCCAGCTCAAGGCTGCACTTGTTGATGATCTCATGGACACTTTCCAGGGCCATGGGGCAATGGGCGAACTCCTTTTCCATTTCCTCTGGAGTTTTGAAGTAAAGTTCACTGGTGTTGAAACGCATCCTTGACTGATCGGAAACTCTGGAGTTGGTCTGGATACAGAGCAGGGTGTCATGGGCTTCCACATCCTCGGCGCTCAGGTAGTGACAGTCATTGGTGGCTACCAGCGGCAACCCTGTTTTCCCAGACATTTCAATAAGTTTTTCATTTACTTCCAGCTGTTCCTTTATCCCGTTGGCTTCAAGCTCAAGGTAAAATCTGTCTGGAAAAATATGAGCATACTGGCGGGCGCAATCACAGGCTTTTTCAAATCCCTTGAAACGCAAAACATGCTGCACCTCGCCCTGAAGGCAAGCGGACAGGGCGATAAGGCCCTGGTTATGTTTTTTGAGAATATGTTTATCCACCCTGGGTTTGTAATAAAACCCCCTGAGCCATCCAGTGCTCACAATTTTCATCAGATTCTGATAGCCGGCTTTGTTCATGGCCAGCAGAACCAGGTGATACCTGAGCTTTTCACTGTCCGTGTGGTCGAGATGGGCCACGTATACCTCGCAGCCGATTATGGGTGTAATTCCATACTTTCTGGCGGCAAGATAAAAAGTCAGAGCCCCGTATAAATTCCCGTGGTCGGTAATGGCCGCGGCCGGCATTCCCAGGTCAACAGCCTTTGTGCAGAGGTCGTTTATCCTGATGGCCCCGTCCAGCAGGCTGTATTCTGTATGACAGTGAAGATGTGTGAAATATGACATTATAGCGCCTTAAAAACAGAAGATACAGGGAGTTTTCATTTTCCGGGGCGTCAACAAGCCAGGAAGAGGACCTTGCTGGAAACTTTTGAGCACAGCCGGTAAAATAATCAGCAGCAGCCTGGTAAGCTGCCAAGTTCTGATCCTCTGTTTGTCCTGGAAAGAATCAGGGTGGATTGTCCCTGTAACCATGAAATTCAAATATCTTCTGGCTGAAGATTTCTCAAGTACAAATCCTTAGAACACCCGGCCTACAGTCCCAGGTCCTGGTTAATGAGAACCACGACGATTCTTTTCGGGGGAAAGGATTTTTCAGTAATTGTCCAGACATTGCATATCCGGTCTGGACTTTGGCAGTCATGACAATAGGCGGTCTTGACGCATGGAGTCTTTTTATTCAGACGCATGGCATTGGCCGGAGCTGAAAAAACCTTTATTCTTTCCATGGCTTCTTCAATATCACTGGTGATCTTGTTCCTGCCGCAGAGTACCAGGACTTTTCTGGGTCCGAAGACAATAGCCCCTGTCCTGTTTCCAATCATATCCAGGTTTACCAGAAATCCCTGTTCAGTCAGGGCGTTGGTGCCGGTGATGAACAGGTCGGAGAGCAGCGCCCTGCGTCTGGTCTCATAGGCAGTTTCAGGACCTTTGCTTTTATCGTAGGTGTCCAGGATCTCGATATCTTTTCTTCCTTTAAGAGATTCATAAAGCCCGGTTTCCCTGAAAGTGGCTGATCCGCCCCAGGACATGGAAGAGGGCTTCATTTCAGGAATAATTACTTCAAGAACCACATTTCTGGCCTCCTGGACGTCCTTTGTCAGGAAACATTCAAAGTTATTCTCCTCAAGTCTTTCCTTGATCTGACCAAGTCTTATGGACCAGAATTTTTCAAGCTCACTGCTCATGGCGTCCTCCCGATTTTTGTTTGTCCCTTGGATCAAGGTTTATTTTTTAAGCTGTGTCTTGTAAAGATGTTCCTGCAGAAGCCCGGAAATGAAAAGTGGGGCGATATAAGCCGTTGCCTCAATTCTCTGGCTTTAAGGGCTTCTGCGGCTGCCGGATGAACCTTGCAGCAGGACCATGCAGGGCATGATTCTGACTTGCCCGGGTCATCCCTGGGAGCTGGCGGCAACAGAAACCGAATCAACCCTGGATGCCTTTAACATGATGATTATCTATAATAAATTCAGTTTATCGCTTCTGATATTGATCATGGCTGCGGTGTTTCCTGCCCAGGGATGGGCCAAAAGTCTGGAAGAGATGATTGCCCAGATGATCATGGTTGGTTTTCGAGGCTTAGATGTGCATGAAAAAAGCCCCATTGCCCGGGACATCCAGGAGCTGGGCATCGGCGGGGTCATTCTTTTTGATTATGATCTGGGGAAAAAGGCTTATGATCGAAACATCCGGAGTCCTGAGCAGCTGGCCAGGCTTGTTAGGGATCTGCAGAGCCTTTCCGGGGGGAGTACACTGCTGGTAGCTGTTGACCAGGAAGGGGGCAGGGTATCGAGGCTGAAATCCAGCTACGGCTTCCAGGAGTCAGTTTCCCAGGCACATCTGGGAGATCTTGATGACCCAGCCCTGACTCTTGAGAATGCCCTGCAGACCGCCCAAAAATTATCCCGGCTGGGTATAAATGTAAATCTTGCCCCGGTGGTGGATTTGAATATTAACCCGGATAATCCGGTCAT
>PWNK01000070.1 GCA_003557865.1 Desulfonatronovibrio sp. | reverse complement strand
TGGACCCCGGCCTGCGCCGGGGTGACGACCGAGAGAACTCGCCAACGCGGCACTCCATTCCGTCACCCCGGCGCAGGCCGGGGTCCAGACAACACGAAATACCGAGGAAAGGCTGCCCGGTTTTATTGAGAAGATACCCGGATGGAAACTAACTATCCGGAACATTAACAGATTCAAGCGCATAATTTCTTGATCTGATTTTAACATTTACCGCGCCGCAGCTTGGAATGGCTTCAGCTTTTAACTCTCTGCCTGGAAGATGGATACCAGAAAAGAAAAACTCCTTATTTATATTCTGTTCGCGGTTCAGATCGGTCTGGTGGGCGGCTATCTGTACCATCAGAAAACATACTGGTCAGAAGAAATACTAAGGGTGGTTTATCTTGATTCTGACAGGGTCATGTCCGCCCTGTCACCTTTTGGCCCGGGTTTTGAGAAGGAACTGGTAAACTCCTTTGCCTCGGCAAACGGACTCAAGCCTGTCTGGATCAAGGCGGAAAGCTTTGCCCAGGCCATGGACATGATCCAGTCCGGACGGGCCAGCCTGCTGCTGTCGGGCCCTCAAAGTACGTTGGAGTCCTGGGACAACACGGTCAGGGGTCCGGAATACATGTCTGGAAGAATCATTGTTGCTCACAACCAGTGGCGCTTTCCCCTGAAGGAAATCAATGACCTGTGCCTGACCCGGGTGGTGGTTCCCCGAAGAAATGTTTTCTCCAGCAAGGTTGCCGGGCTAAAGGATGAGCTGGGATGCTCCATGGAGCTGAACATGGTGGAGGGCACAGGTACAGATTTTTTTGATACCCTGTCCAGCCGGGAATATCGTTTCGGCCTTATTGATGAACTCAGTTTCGATCTCTGGCACGGCTTTTATCCTCAAGTCCTTAAGACCCATGACTTTGACACCGAATACGGCTATTTCTGGATATGGAGCAGCAGGCACAGAAACCTGGACAGGATGCTAGCCGGTTTCTGGGAAGAAACTATCCACAGCGACTATCTTGCTGCCTTACAGGACATGTATTTTGGTTTTTTCCCCCCGGAAAAGGACAGCTATCAGCTTCGCCATTTTTTAAGGGCATTAGAGCACAGGCTGCCCATCTATTATGAGGTGATAACGGAAGCAGCCAGAGAATACAGCATTGACCCCCTGCTGCTGATCGCCCTTATTTATCAGGAATCACATTTTGATCCCCACGCTCAGAGCCGGACAGGGGTCAGGGGTCTGCTGCAGATTACCCGGGATACCGCGGATTTCATCGGGATCCAGGACAGGCTTGATCCTTTTGAAAGCATCCGGGGAGGGGTCAGATACCTTGATTTTCTCCTGGAAAGGGTGGAGAACACCGGAGCTGAATCCTGGGATAAATGGTTCTTTACCCTGGCTGCCTATAACCAGGGACTGGGGCATCTTTATGATGCCATGGAGCTGGCGGAAAGAAAGGGAAAAAACAATCTGAGCTGGTTTGAACTGAAACAGGTCTACCCCCTGTTAAGCTATACCAGATACTTTGAGACCTTGCCCAGGGGTTATGCGCGGGGCTTCGAAGCGGTGAGCTTTGTGGAGAATATCAGGTATTACTACTATATCCTGCACAGCATGCTTTCACTCTCTAGGCCTGAAGTCGAGCACCTTGCCGGATTTCTTGACTTTATCCCTGAGGACTGGCCGGACTGATTCTTCCGGTGTGCCCTTTTCCCCCTGACTCTCATTAGCCAGACAATGATTGAAAAGCTGATTCTTCCACCTGACTGACTGAATAAGGGATAAAACCAGTATATCCTCTTCCCACTCCCTGCTGGGAGTAAACTTTTGAACCTTTTCAAAATATTTATCCCAGAGACTGATGAGGGACGCCTCGTCCAGGCTGTTTAACTGGTCTGCCAGCTTTTTGAGTACTTTTTCCATGATTGGTTTCCCTGCAAAAAAATCACTGATAATTATATTGGTTGCGTCATCCCGGCAAAGTATTTGCCCCCTGGTCAGGCCTGTGCTACTGAATTATTGAGAGACGGCAGCTTTGGATCATTTCCAAACCGCGTGACCTGGAACTGAGACACTCTTTCATGCCCATGTGCAAATGGGCTTCTGCATCAAACCGAAAGCTCAAGGAGGCCGGATTAAATATGAAAGACCTGAAAAAGATGTACAAGCATATCCTGAAGGATCCTTTTCCGCAAGAAATGAGTATCCGGCTCGGCCGGCATGAGCTGAAGCTGAGAAAAAGAACCTGGACTATTGACGGTCAGGAAAAAGGGCTCAGGTATGGTGAAAACCCGGATCAGCCTGCTGCCCTCTATGAACCGGTGGACAGTTCCCTGCAGCTGGAAGGAGTCAGTTTCAGGTCCGGGGGACTTGGTCTTGTTTCCTCGATTTCAGAAGAAAACATGATCCAGGCCGGCAAACATCCTGGAAAAACCAACCTGACCGATGTGGATAACGGCTTGAATATCCTGCAGTATTTATGCGCCAAGCCTGCCGCGGTCATCCTCAAGCACAACAACCCATGCGGCGCGGCATGGTCCGGGCACAGCCTTTATGCAGCCGTTAAAGACGCATTGTATTCCGACAGAATCGCCGCTTTTGGGGGTGCTCTTGTTTTAAACCGGTCCCTGGACAGGGAAAGCGCTGAATTCCTCGCGGATAATTATCTGGAAGTGGTGGCCGCCCCTGATTATGAGCCCGGTGCACTGGAAGTCCTTCAGACCAGGAAAAATCTGCGCATCCTGAAAATGCCCGGCCTGGGCAGGCTTGAAGAAATGCGGGACAGGCCTTTTCTGGACATAAAATCCCTGTGCGACGGAGGACTGATAATCCAGTTTTCCTTTGCCAATAAAATTTTGAAACCTGAAGACTTCCTGCCTGCCTCAGCCTCCGGGGAAGGCCGGGAAGTCACGGCCAGAAAGCCGGACACCAGGGAAATGGAAGACCTGCTTTTTGCCTGGGCTGTGGAAGCCGGGGTGACCTCCAATTCAGTCATCTTTGCCAAGGATGGACGCACCCTGTCCATTGGGGCCGGTCAGCAGGACCGTGTGGGCTGCGTTGATCTGGCCGTCCAGAAGGCTTATAATAAATATGCCGATCTGCTGATTTATGAAAAAACCGGGGAATCCATCTATCAGCTCAAGCAAAGGGCAAAAAAAGATTCGACAGCAGCAGCGGAGCTGCATGAGGTACTTGCCCGGACCATGCAGGCCAGGGGGGGGCTGACAGGCTCAGTCCTTGTTTCAGACGGGTTCTTCCCCTTCAGGGACGGGGTGGATGAAGCCATTGCCCAGGGTGTTTCAGCCATTGCCCAGCCTGGAGGCTCCATCAGGGACGCGGAGGTCATTGAAGCGGTTAACGAAGCTGTTCCCCAGGTGGCCATGGTCTTCACCGGACAGAGATCCTTCAGGCACTAATCACCCCCGGTAAACCGTGAGTTAACGTCTGCGGCAGACGTTCCCGGGCAAATTCTCAGCTTTTTTCTGAACATTAATACAGTCCTTGGACAATCAAGCATCTCCAAACTGAGTCAGTGAAGAACAAAGAATCCACAAGGGATGAAATCAGGCCCGGCCTGATAATAGAATACCTGCAGAACAACCAGCCTGTTACCGCCTGGATCATGGAAGTTCAGAGCGCCAGGGTCAGGGCTCTGAACATCAACCAGCGCGAAGTCAAGCTTTCCCTGTCCAGGATACTTCCATGGTCCGGACCAGGATACCCGCAGAATCTTTCCAGAGAGGAGATCACGGCCCTTCTCAAGGAACACAACCGCAAGCGCCTAGAGGAGCAGGACAAGCTCAACGTCCTGGAGGTATGGGAAATGTCCCAGGGCGAAATTGATCAGGCCGGGATTTCCTGGTTTGCAGGGCTGATCTGGAATGAACCTGATCACGACCACAGGGCGGCCCTCGGCCGAACCATGCTCCAGGACCGGGCCCGGTTCAAATTCAGCCCTCCTGTTTTCGAAGTTTACCCTGAAGAGGTGGTCCTTAACCGTTTGGAACAGGAAAGAATCACCAAAGAAAGAGAACGCCTGGTGAGCATTGGCCGGGATTTTTTTAAATCCCTCTGGGAGACCCGGGTCAAAGATTCGGTCAGTGCGGACTCAATTGATCCGGTAACCCTTGAAGAACTAAAGAGCCTGATAACCGCCAGAGTCAAAAACCCGGACGATCCTCAGACCCAGGAAGTCTGGACAAAGATTACCACCGGTCTTCCTCAGGACCCCAATCTTGCTTTTCTCCTGGGAAAAAACTGGGGAATCTACCCCCCTGATTACAACTATCTCCTGGACCAGGCTGATTACTGCTGGGATGATTCATGGACGGATGCCCATGCCCTGGAAATCAGCCGGATATGCACTGAGGTTGAAGACCGGATTCAGGACCCTGATATTCAGGGACTTGTGAGCATTGACTCGCAAACAACCAGGGATATTGATGATGCCTTTAGCATTGAGGTTCGAAACGGCTCCTTTTTTTTGAATCTGGCCCTGGCCTGTCCGGCCCTGGCCTGGAAGCCCGGCACGGACCTGGACAGGGCAGTGGCGCACAGGGCCAGCAGCCTTTACCTTCCTGAAGGGACGAGCAACATGCTGCCGGATATCCTGGCCCAGGACGTTTTCAGTCTGGTTGAGAAAAAGCCCAGGCCGGCCATGGTCCTCAAGCTTGAGCTCGATGCCCGGGGCGAGGTCCGGGACCTGGATATACGCTGCGGGTGGGTCATGGTGGATTCAAACCTGACCTATGAACTGGTTGAAGATCGCCTTGAACGGGGTTTATGGCCGACACTGCAGAATGCTTACAGACTGGCGGCTGTATTGCGGGAAAAAAGGCTTGATGCCGGCGCGGTGATCATCGAGCAGAATGACCCTCAAATCAGGCTGGAAAAAATCAACGGCAACGTCCGGGTTCATCTTGAAAACAAACCGCCCAGTCCCCGGGCCCAGCTGATTGTTTCTGAATTCATGATTCTGGCCAATTTCACCCTGGCCGCCTGGGCCAGGGACAGAGGGGTGCCTTTACTGTACAGGACTCAGGACATAGCCCTGCCCCGGGACTACTGCGGGGTATGGTCCAAGCCTGAAGATATCTATCAGATTATAAGGTCCCTGGGAGCGACCCTTACCGAGACTTCCCCCAAACCCCACCGTTCCATAGCAGTGCCCTGCTACGCCCCGGTTACGTCACCCTTGAGACGTTATACCGATCTGGTCAATGAACTCCAGGTAATGAGCGCTGTCGGGAAGCAGGATCTTTTGCTGGACAGTGAACAGCTGGAGGGAATGCTTCCGGTCCTGAACTCCAGAATTGCCACGGTTTCCCAGATTCAGAGATTTCGACCCAGATACTGGAAACTTGCCTATCTCAAGCAGAACTGCAAACATAAAACATGGCGGGGAATAGTTGTTGACAACAGCGGTCCCTTTATTGTCCTGTCCATGCCCCAAGAGTTGATCCTGGTCAGGGCGGCTCCAGAACTTTTTGGAGGAAAAACCAGGCTGGGACAGGCCTTCAGGCTCAGACTGGGAAAAATTGACCCTTTAAATAATGAACTCAGCGTTCTGGAAGCCTGGGAGGAATAGACCGTAACTGCCCGTCTGCGGGCACAAGGGTTTTTGAGGCGGGCGGGTTGTGCTCAACTTCTGCCCCGGTTTCCCGAGCCGCAAGGCAAATATTTAACGATGCCCTTTGCGTGGCATAAACGTGGCCCAAAACAAGCATTCCTGAGCCACAACAGTTTGAGGAAAAATTATATGTTTGGAGTCTTTAAAAAAATATTTGGAAGCAAAAACGAACGTTACCTGAAACAACTGACCCCGATGGTCCAGCGGGTAAGCTCCCTGGAAAGTGAAATCCAGACCCTGACCGATGCTGAACTGCGGGAAAGGGTTGCGGCCTGGAAACAGGAAGTGTCTGCCGGGGCTGAGCTGGAAGATCTTCTGCCGCACGTCTTTGCTGTGGTCAGGGAAGCCTCGCAAAGGTCCCTTGCCATGCGTCACTTCGACGTCCAGATCATGGGGGGGATAGCCCTGCACCAGGGCCGTATTGCCGAGATGAAGACTGGCGAGGGTAAAACCCTGGTGGCCACCCTGCCCGTGGTGCTCAACTCTTTGGCCGGCAAAGGGGTGCACATCGTTACGGTCAACGATTATCTGGCCAGGCGCGACGCTGAGTGGATGGGCAAACTGTATAATTTTCTGGGCCTGGAGGTTGGGGTCATTGTTCATGGACTCAATGACCAGGAACGCAAGCAGGCCTATGCGGCTGATGTAACCTACGGCACCAACAATGAATTCGGCTTTGACTATCTGCGGGACAACATGAAGTTCTATGCCCATCAGCTGGTGCAGCGTCCCCTCAACTACGCCATCGTGGATGAAGTGGACTCAATACTCATTGATGAAGCCAGAACCCCCCTCATTATCTCCGGCCCGGCAGAGGATTCCACCTCGCTTTACAAGCGCATCAATTCCATCATCCCCAGGCTGAAACGGGATGAGGATTTTACTGTGGATGAGAAGGCCAAGACTGTCTCCCTGACAGACGAAGGAGTGCAGAAGGTTGAAAACATCCTGGACATTGAGAACCTTTTTGATCCTGAAAACATCACCTTTCAGCATCACGTCCTTCAGGCCCTCAAAGCCCATAATCTTTTCACTCATGACGTTGATTACATTGTCAAGGACGGTCAGGTAATCATTGTTGACGAATTCACAGGACGGTTAATGCCTGGAAGACGTTTCAGCGACGGGCTTCACCAGGCCCTGGAGGCCAAGGAGGGAGTCAAGGTGGAAGCGGAAAACCAGACCCTGGCTTCCATAACATTCCAGAATTACTTCCGCATGTATGATAAACTGGCCGGAATGACCGGAACAGCCGACACCGAGGCCGTGGAGTTCAGGGAGATCTATGAGCTGGATGTGACTGTCATCCCGCCGCATAAGCCCATGATCAGAAAGGATTATCCAGATATGGTCTTTAAGACCCAGCAGGAGAAATACAACGCCATAGCCCTTGAGATCCAGAATCTGTATGACCAGGGTCAGCCTGTGCTGGTGGGAACCACATCCATCGAACGTTCAGAACTTATCTCAAAAATGCTCAAAAAGGCAAAAGTTCCCCATGAGGTTCTAAATGCCAAACATCATGAAAAAGAAGCGGAAATCATCGCCCATGCCGGTGAAAAACGCAGGGTGACCCTGGCCACCAATATGGCCGGCCGGGGAACAGACATCGTGCTGGGCGAAGGGGTCCGCGAACTGGGCGGGCTGCACATCCTGGGCACGGAAAGACACGAGAGCAGGCGCATAGACAATCAGCTCAGGGGCCGGGCCGGACGACAGGGTGACCCGGGATCATCACGCTTTTACCTGGCCCTGGATGACACCCTGCTCAGACTCTTCGGATCAGAACGTATTTCAGGGATCATGGACAAGCTGGGCATGGAAGAAGGCCAGTCCATAGAAAACAAGATGATCTCCAGGGCAATTGAAAACGCCCAGACCAGGGTTGAGGCCCACAACTTTGAAATCCGCAAGCAACTCCTTGATTTCGACAATGTCATGAACCAGCAGAGGGAAGTTATTTACGCCCAGCGAAGGGAAATCATGACTTCACAGGATATGCGCGATCTTGTGGATCAGATCATGGACGACATCATGGACGACATCTATGCCCAGGTCGGAGATTCCCCGCCTGAGACCCTGGATGAGGACGCCCAGGCCGTTCTCAGGGGAAGACTGGAAGAGGTCTTCAACCTGGGACGGCTGACCAGGGATGGGCACATTCCTTCAAAAGATGAGAGTCTTGGGGCTGTCAATGAGCACCTGGACAAACTTAAGGAAGACGCCGGTGATCATTTTCAGGAAGTGCTGCGCTTCTTTCTGCTGGAAAGCCTGGACCGCAACTGGAAGGAACACCTGTTAAGCATGGATCACCTCAAACAGGGCATAGGTCTCCGGGGTTACGGGCAGAGAGACCCCAAGCGTGAATATAAACGTGAAGGTTTTGAAATGTTTGAAGACCTTCTTTACCGGGTCAAGGAAAACGCCCTCAAGGCCCTGTCAAGGCTGCGCATCCAGAAGGCGCTTCAGGAGGATGAGTTCAAACATAAGGAACAGCAGAACCTGCAGTTTGGAGGCCCCTCGGACCAGTCCAAAAAAGCCAGAAAGGAACCGGTCAAAAGAGCAGAGCCCAAGGTGGGCCGAAATGATCCCTGCCCCTGCGGCAGCGGCAAAAAACATAAGAAGTGCTGCGGCTGATTATGAGTGACTTTTCCGATCACAGTCAAATCCCCGGGGGCTTCAGGCTGGCCACGGCAAAAGCGGGTTTCAAACACCAGGACAGACCGGACCTTGCCCTTATTTTCTCCGACAATCCAGTGACCTGCGCCGCCCTTTTCACCACCAACATCTTCCAGGCTGCTCCGGTTAAAGCGGCCCTGGCCAACCTAAAAAAATCATCAGGAATAAGGGCGGTGCTGGTGAACACCGGTCAGGCCAACGCCTGCACCGGAGATGTGGGAATGTCCAACTGCCTCCAGACCCTGGAAATGCTGGCCGGACTTCTGGGCATTGAGCCCCATGATATTCTTCCCGCATCCACGGGCGTCATCGGGGACCACCTGAAATTGAAGCTGTTCGCGGAAAACCTGCCCCGTCTTGTGGACAACCTCGGACGTTCTTCAGGTGAGGATGCGGCCAGGGCGATAATGACTACAGACAGCTTTCCCAAGACAGCTTTTTGCCGGGCCAGGCTGGGCCAGGGCATGGTCCGCTTCTGGGGCATGGCCAAGGGAGCAGGCATGATCTGCCCCAACATGGCGACCATGCTGGCCTTCATCCTCACTGATCTGGAGGCTGAACAGGGACAGTGGCAGCAAATGATCAAAGATGCCGCTGATCAGAGCTTCAACGCCCTGACCATTGACGGAGATACCAGTACCAATGACTGCCTTATTGCTCTGGCCGGCGGGAAAAGCAGGGTGAGCATAAATACAGACCAGGACCATGAACGGGTGGTTCAGGCCCTGGATATAATCTGTTCTGATCTGGCCTATCAAATTGTTCGAGACGCGGAAGGCGGAACCAGGGTGCTGCGCATCACAGTCAAAGGGGCAAAAGATAGACAGCAGGCCCGGAAGGCGGCGGACGCGGTTGGCAATTCGCCCCTGGTTAAGACGGCCATGTACGGTGGGGATCCTAACTGGGGCCGGATTGTGGCAGCCCTGGGCAGAAGCGGGGCCATGTTCAACCCTGACCTGGTCAGGATCAGCCTGGCCGGGGTGGAGATATTTGCCCTGGGACGCCCCGTGGACATGGACCGGGACCAGGTATTTGAGCCCCTGCTTGGATTGCCGGACATTGAAATCAGCATTGATCTCGGGGCTGGTCCAGGAAGCTGCACCCTTCTGGCCTCTGATCTGACTGAAGAGTACATAAAAATCAATGCCCATTACCGGACCTGAGCAATGTCAGATTCACAGCGGGAATCATTTCCTGTCAGCAAGACATCTCAGGCTGCTGACAGTCCCTCAACTGTTTTAAATACGCTTTTATGCAGGCACAATAACCATGAACAGCTTTGATCTGGACAAAATAAGCCACTTTCTTCATGAAGTGGGCATGCTCAAAAGAACACCCAGGACCGGATATCAGTTTCTGGGCAGCGGTTCGGAAAATGTGGCTGAACACTCATTCCGCACCGCGGTAATAGGTTACATCCTGGCGCGGATGGCCGGTGCAGACCCCTCCAGAACCGTTTTCATGTGTCTCATTCATGATCTGCACGAATCCAGAGTGGGGGACATGAACTATGTCAACAGGATGTACAACCGGACCGACGACCGCAGGGCCCTGTCCGACGCCCTCCAAGGCACCGGGCTGGAAAATGAAATCCTGGAACTGTTTGACGATCTGGAAGAGGTGCAGAGCCCAGAGTCAAACCTGGCCCATGATGCCGACCAGCTCGACCTGATACTCAACCTCAGGGAACAGCAGGACCTGGGCAACAAATACGCGGTAAAGTGGCTGGATTATGCACTGCAGAGGCTGCGCACCAAAGAAGGCCAGGCCCTTGCCCGGAGAATAATTGATTCCGATCATACTCACTGGTGGTTCAACGGTCCTGAAAAATCCTGGTGGATCAGAAAAAACGGCAGGAACTGAGAATCTGGCCCTGCCCCCGGATGATCCTCCTGGAGGCCCAGACCGGATGGGCCAGGGAGCACCCTTCCAGGATACCCGGCCGAGACAGGATCACCCGAGAACAACCCGAACGCCCTCAAAAACCCACATGCCATGACAAAAGACAATACTTCCGGCATAAAAATCATCGCCCTGAACAAAAAGGTCCGCCGGTACCTGGAAATCCTGGAAAGAATTGAAGCCGGCATTTCCCTGACCGGGTCAGAAGTTAAATCCCTCAGGGCCGGACAGGTCAGTTTTAAGGACGGATATATCAAATTTCACCAGGGAGAGGCCTTCCTGGTGGACGTGCATATCGCCCCTTATGAAAACGCCGGCTACGCCCAGCACCAGCCTGAAAGAAGGCGGAAGCTCCTGATGCATAAGGCCGAAATAAACAGGCTGGTGAGCAAGGTGGAACAGAAAGGGTTGACCGTGGTTCCTTTGAAATTGTATTTTAAAAACGGGAAGATAAAGGTGGAACTGGGTCTGGGCCGAGGTCTGAAGCACTTTGACCGGCGGCAGGAGCTCAAGCAAAGAGCAGTCAAAAGAGACCTTGACCGGGAAATGGCCGGGAGAGGATAGAAAGGACCGGGCACTGATGAAGATCTTACTGGGGCTGGTTTTTCTCAAAGTTTTCCTGCTCATCCCGCTATATGCTCCGGCGGATGAGCGGCATGATCAGCGCCAGGGGGTGTACTACAGCTTAAGCGTTGAGAATGACCTGTTCGCCAACAGAGACCGGCGCTATACAAGCGGAGTCAGGTTTTCCACCCTCAGGGCCG
Organism: Desulfonatronovibrio sp.; assembly: GCA_003557865.1. Taxonomy (GTDB): domain Bacteria; phylum Desulfobacterota; class Desulfovibrionia; order Desulfovibrionales; family Desulfonatronovibrionaceae; genus Desulfonatronovibrio. Next base: position 17,476 of record PWNK01000070.1, on the reverse strand, counting down.
AAGAAAGGCTCCCCAGAATTTTTCGGCGCAACCTGGATAAAATCCCTTTTTTCCCTGAAGACGGCAAAAAACGGTTCGGCTTTCAGCTGGGTCAGAGCATGTTCACCTCGGACGACATCACGGACAGAAACCCTCCCGATAATGAGCGCCCTTATGCCGGCTGGCTGTATACTGCCATGGAAGTCAGTTCAGACACGGGCTCAACCCTGGACCAGTTTCAGATCACCCTGGGCGTGGTCGGTAAATACTCCCTGGCCCGGCAGTCTCAAAAGACTGTCCATGCCATCATAGACTCCCCTGACCCCAAGGGATGGCACACCCAGCTCAAGACCGAACCGGGTGTTGTCCTCTCCTATCAGCGCAAATGGAAAGCAAAAAAAGAATTTATTCAGGTTGCCGGACTGGGACTTGACTTTTCTCCGCACCTGGGAGGTTCCCTGGGCAACATATTCACTCATGCCGCGGCAGGGGCCATTGTCCGGGCCGGGTTTGATCTTCCCCAGGATTACGGCCCCCCGCTCATCAGTCCCAGCATGGCCGGCAGCAATTTTTTTGTGCCCGCCAACAGGTTTGGATGGTATGTATTCGCCGGACTGGAGGGCCGGGCTGTGGCCAGAAATATCTTTCTTGACGGAAACACCTTCAGAAAAAGCCGCAGCGTGAGCAAAAAACCCTTTGTGGCTGATATCATGGGAGGAGCGGTTCTTAATTTCAGCAAGGTTCGTCTGGCTTACACCCATGTACTCAGAACCAGAGAGTTCAGGGGGCAGGATGGAAAGGACAATTACGGCGCCCTCACCCTTACCTTGAGATTCTGACGGATCATGAACAGAGCGACTGGACTTGACCGGTCCCGGGTGAAACTCCTCAGGGACATCTTTCCCGGGGACTCCATGACCCTGGCCCCGGAAGAAATGCTCATCTACGGAACAGATGCCGGACGTCAGTTTTCCCTTCCCTGGGCCGTGGTCCGCCCCGGGGAAGCCACCCAGGTTCAGGAACTTATGCGCCTGGCCCATAAAGACAGGATTCCGGTCATACCCAGGGCCAGGGGCACCAACGTGGTGGGGGCCTGTGTTCCTGATCAGGGGGGAATAGTCCTCTCCTGCCTGAGAATGAACCGGATTATTTCTCTTGACTCCCAGGACTTTACCGCCCTGGTCCAGCCCGGGGTAATCACCGGCGAACTGGCCCGGAAAGCCGGATCCATGGGGCTGTTCTATCCTCCTGACCCGGCCAGCATGCGTTTTTCGACCATCGGAGGCAACATCGCCACCAATGCCGGGGGAATGAGCGCTGTAAAGTACGGAGTTACCAGAGACTATGTCCTGGGTCTGGAGTTGGTTCTGCCCGGAGGGGACCTGATCTCCACCGGGGGCCCGGTGCACAAAAATGTTGTCGGTCTGGACCTGACAAGACTTATGGTCGGCTCCGAGGGAACTCTGGGGGTGATCGTCAATGCCTGGCTGAAACTTTTGCCAGCTCCCGAGTACCGGGCCACCATGCTGGTCTGCTTTGATAATGAAGACCTGGCCCTGGGGGCTGCGGATGATGTTTTCAGGCGCGGTATCCTGCCCTGCGCCATGGAGTTTCTGCCCCGGGAAGTGATGGAATGCCTCGCCGAATACGGACCTGTACCCTGGCCGGGTAATTCAAAAAGCGCGCTGATCATCAAAGTTGACGGTCTTAAGACCTGCGTGGAGAATCATGTTGAAATCATCCGGCGGGCCCTAAAGGGGCCTACCCACCTGGACCTGGCTCTGCAGGATGATGATCAGCGGATCTGGGAACTAAGAAGGCTGATCAACCCGGCCTCCTTTACCCTTGGTCCGGACAAGGCCAGTGACGATGTGGTCGTGCCCAGGGGAAAGGTACTGGATGCGGTCCGGGGCATCAGAAACATATCCGGAAAATACTCCCTGCAGATCCTGGCTTTCGGCCACATCGGGGACGGGAACCTGCATGTCAATTACATGTACCATGCTTCTGATCCGCGTCTGGGGGCCAAAGTGACTGCTGCCCGCCGGGAAGTACTCAGACTGGTTCTGGACCTTGGGGGAAGCATATCCGGCGAGCACGGCACCGGCCTGAGTAAAAGGCCTTTTATCTCCTGGCAGCTCAGCCCCCGGGAGCTTGAAGTCATCAGGGGGATCAAAAAAGTATTTGACCCCGAAGGGGTTCTAAATCCTGGCAAAATGTGGTGAATAAAGCTTTCGAAAAGCTTTTTTTCAGCACAGTTCCCCATGGGCGGCTATTGACCTTTTTTTGCTTTGCACTATAAATCGCCTGGCTTGAGCATCTTGATTATTTTATCCCGAAATAGACTGTCACCCTCAGGGACGCCCTGGCTTTTATTGACTGGCTTGAGAGTGAGATGTGAAAACCAGGCAGTTAAGTCCGCTGATACTCCTGGCATTTTGAACCCTTAACCCAGAGGCTCTCAATGAATACCGAACTGATTGAAAAACTGAACACCGGCCAGGCTCTCATCGGCATAGTGGGTCTGGGTTATGTCGGCCTTCCTCTGGCCCTGCGTTACCTGGAGGTGGGTTACAAGGTCCTGGGAATGGACGTGGATCAGTCCAAGGTGGACATGCTGAACAGCGGCCAGAGCTACATCAGGCATATCCCTTCAGCTCCCATCCAGAAAAACGTCCAGGCCGGTAATTTTCAGGCAACCACCGACTTTTCTCTCGCCCGACAGGCAGACGCCCTGATCCTGTGCGTTCCTACCCCCTTGAACAAACACCGGGAGCCGGACCTGTCATTCGTCATCTCCTCTCTGGAAGAGATCCTGCCTCATCTCAGATCCGGCCAGGTCATCTCCCTGGAATCCACAACTTATCCCGGCACAACTGATGAAGAACTCAGGCCGAGAATAGAAAGTACCGGATTTTCAGTAGGCGCGGACATTTTCCTGGTTTATTCCCCTGAACGCGAAGACCCGGGCAACCCTGAATACAACACCAGAAACATTCCCAAGGTCTGCGGAGGCAGCACCCTGGCCTGCATGGAGGCAGGCATGGCCCTCTACGGCAGGGTAATCGACCGGGTGGTTCCGGTTTCATCTACCAGGGCGGCCGAGGCGGTCAAGCTCATGGAAAATATCTTTCGCAGTGTCAATATTGCCCTGGTCAATGAACTGAAGACGGCCTTCATGAAAATGGACATTGACATTTTCGAAGTGGTCCGGGCCGCGTCCACCAAGCCCTTCGGCTATATGCCCTTTTACCCGGGTCCCGGGCTTGGCGGGCACTGCATCCCCATTGATCCTTTTTATCTAACCTGGAAGGCCCGGGAATACGATGTAGCCACAAGGTTCATCGAACTGGCCGGAGAGATTAACACATCCATGCCCTATTTTGTTGTTCAGCGGGCGGCGGAAGTGCTTAACGAACACGAAAAGCCCATGAAAAACGCCAGAATATTGCTTCTGGGCCTGGCCTACAAGCCAGGAGTGGATGATGACCGCGAATCACCCACCTACAAGATAATGGACATCTTAAACAGCAAAGGAGCAAAGAGCTTTTATAACGACCCCTATGTACCGGTTATCAGGCCTTCCAGAGAATACGCCCACTTTGCCGGGCAGGAATCCAGTCCCCTGGACGGCGCCTACGACCTGATCATCCTGTGCACCGGACATGAGGAGTACAAAGTCATCAATCCGGAGCAGCTCAAAGCACCGGTACTCGATACCAGGGGATTTTTCCCTGAACTTCCCGGAAAGGTTTACCGGGCGTAGCCCCCTGATCCATCCCCGGAAGGGTCAATCCCGGCACCGAGAAATATCCCGCCCTGTGTTTTTTCTGCAGCATTGGCCGTGGAGGCTGGAACATGATTAAGGAACACCCATGAAAATAGACTTTGCCAATCTCAATTACCAGTACAATCTGTATAGGGAAGAAATCGAGGCTGCCATCCAGGAAGTTCTGGACAGCTCCCAGTACATAATGGGCCCTCAGGTAAGCCGGCTGGAAAAGGAACTGGCCGGGTTCACCGGAGCAGATCACTGTATTGCATGCTCTTCAGGAACTGACGCTCTCATTTTGGCCCTTATGGCCCTGGATATAAAACCCGGTGATGAAGTCATCACCTCCCCCTTTACCTTCATAGCCAGCGCGGAAACCATTTCCCTGACTGGAGCGCACCCGGTTTTTGCGGATATCGATCCAAAGACATACAACATCGACCCTCTGGCCATTGAGCGGGCCATAACCCCGAAAACCAGGGCCATTATTCCGGTCAGCCTCTTCGGACAGACAGCGGACATGGATGAAATCACCTCTCTGGCTGCCCGACACGGCCTGCCGGTCATAGAAGACGCCGCCCAAAGTTTCGGGGCCCGGTATAAAGACAGGTCAAGCTGTAACCTGTCGGACATTGGATGCACCAGTTTTTTCCCGGCCAAGCCTTTGGGCTGCTACGGAGACGGCGGTGCAGTTTTCACCTCCAGTGAGCAGCTTGCGCACAAAATAAGGTGTCTGCGGATTCATGGCCAGAGCAGGCGCTATCATCACCGGTACATCGGCATCTGCGCAAGGCTGGACACCATCCAGGCAGCAGTGCTTCTGGTCAAGCTCAGACACTATCCTGATGAAATCAAAATGCGCGGCAAGGTGGCAGAAGCTTACCATCAGCTGCTTCAAGGCCTGGCTGTAACTCCGGTTGTCAAGCCGGACAGGAGCAGTGTCTGGGCGCAGTATTCCATAAGGGTCAAGGACCGGGAAAGAATCCTGGAAATCCTGAGCAGGGCCGGAATCCCGACCGCCGTTCACTATCCCGTGCCTCTGCACCTTCAGGAGTGTTTCAGCTATCTTGAATACGGTCCTGGGGACTTTCCAGTGGCCGAAAGAATCAGCCGGGAAATCATGAGCCTGCCCATGAATCCTTTCCTGACGCTGGAGGAGCAGCGGCATATCGCATCAGTTATGCAATCCGCAGCCAGTTCTCAGTCCTAAAAAATCTGACACTGTCCTGCCGGGATGTGCCTGCAAAAAGAGTCTTTTTTCGCAGGCGAAGAGGACAGTGTTCAAAAAATCCCTAAAGTTCTGCGAGTTGCCTTTCTTACTCTAAAAATAAATCATAGTCTCGTTCAAAATATGCATTGACATCAAAAAAATAACTATTATAAATTTAACTTGTAAATTTTATACCGCTTCTCTTTATGAAGCCAAACTTTAAACAAGGAGAATAGCTATGTCATTGGATTCCGCAAGAAAATTCTGCCAAAAGGTTCAGGCCGACGAAGCTTTTGCCAAAAAGCTGGCAACCTATCCAGAAGTTGAAGATTTTTGCAAAGCTGAAGGATTTGATTTTACCAAGGAAGAACTGGCAACCGCAAAGAAAGAACTGACCAAAGAACAGATTGATAACCTGCACTGCCACACTGAAGCCTGCAACTGGCTTGGCGGCTGATTAACCTGCTTGAAATTGATGCTGGATCAGGATCCTGGATCCCATCCACAGAACAAATCAATTCAAGCCTGTTATATCCAAGCCTGACATGACCATCAAATAACAGGCGGCCCGGATTTACATCAATTTCCTGGCCGCCCTTTTTCATTTTTTTACCACCAGCACTATCATCCAGCAGACATTATTACTGGTTATTTTGAGCCTGTGCAAATCCCCCCTCATCATTTAAGTAAGTAAACCCATGGCCATTCCGATTTGATAACCATTTTCTGGAGGTCAATCATGCCTTTGCCAGGACTTGCGTCAGCTCTGACGTCTGTCTGTGCTGATCCTGATGCTGCTTCCAAAGGCGGAATAAATGCACGTAAGGGGATCATCAGTGCTGATGATCATGTGCAGCTTGCCTATCATATTGAAGGTGACAAGGCTGAAAAAATAGTGGTTCTTCACGGCGGACCAGGACTGTCCAGTGAGTCCCTTCGCCCGGATCTGAGCTTGCTAGCGGCTGAGTTTACCCTGCTTTTCTATGACCAGCGCGGATCCGGACACTCCTCCTTCATAACCGATCCTGCAGAAATCAGTGTTGCCCATCATGTTGCCGATCTGGAATCAGTCCGCTGTTTTTTCGGGCTGGAAAAAATGATCCTCCTGGCACATTCCTGGGGTGGCGGGCTCGCGTTGAATTACGCCCTGACTCATCCCCGGCATGTGGACCGAATGCTGCTCATCGACCCCATGCCACTGCGCCGTGATCCGCATATGGGGACTTTCAGCCTGAATCTGAGGAAGTGGATGGACAGGACAACCAGTGAAAAGCTGAGTGAAGCTGCCAGAACCTGGACCCATTCCTCAGAGCAGCGCGCTGCATGCACCGCCTTCTGGAAACTTTTCATGCCCGGCTACCTGGCTGACCCCCATGGGGACAACCCTGTCCAGGGTGACCCCTGCCACGGACCGCAGGAGAACCTCAACGACCGGGTTTACAGGTATACCCTGGGTCCTCTGGGTGCATGGGACTGGCGACAGGAAGCCCGGAAAGTCCAGGTCCCGGTACTAATTGTTCATGGACAGAGATCACCAATGCCCCTGGAAAGCTTCCGGGAATGGAAGGCTGCTCTTCCCCAGGGCTGGCTGACGCAGATTTCTGACAGCGGGCATTTCCCGCACGCGGAGCAGCCAGAGATATTTCTGGCAGTTGCCAGAGCATTTATCCGGGAAGAATCGTCATAAATTAACCAGCAAGGCAGAAATCCAGATCTTTGGCGACGAAATATTATTCAAAAATCTCCCTGTAATTATCTTTCATATCAGGCTGCCTGCAGCCCCTGACAGGGTCATAACCCTTTCTCTTTCCTGCAGCATTTGCAACTGCAAAAAGTCAAAACACTGAACAGTGGCCTTGATTGAAGCCCGCTTAAATCATTGATTTTTCTGCCGCCCGGCACAAAAGGATGCTCAGTGGCGGGGCATCCGTCCTCTGTTCTCTGTTGTCTGAGCCTGTAAAATCGACTTATTATGCAGGCCGATCATCAGCATATCCATTCCCGTCAGGAAATGCTGATCAAATTTGGGCATCTATATAAAATAATCATATCTTCAGGCTTATGTATTGCCTTCAGGGGTAAATTGGCTTAGGGGTGAAATTACCTGGAAATAATCATCCCTCCTTTGTCAGCCCTGATATTTTTCTTTCATTGCTGATTGCTTCTTCTTAAAGAGTAAATTATGCCCAAAAAACCTCGCAAGCTATCCCAGGAAGAAACACGCTCCTTCCAGGATCCTCAAGACATGTTGATGAACGCCCCCATAGGCGTCTTTCTATCCACCCCTGAGGGCAGAATTATATCAGCCAACCAGACCCTGGCCGACATGTTCGGCTATGACTCAGCTGACGATCTTACGGGATCCATTACCAGCATTGCCGAGCAGATATACGCTGATCCCCAGGACAGGGAAGAACTGCTGCGGCTGCTCAAACTTCATGGACAGGCGGTCAATTATGAAAAAATGATGCTCCGCCGGGATAAAACTGTAATCTGGACTTCCATCAACGCCCGGGCGGTTCGCCGTGAGGACGGAGAAGTCATCCATTATCAGGGATTCATCTCCGACATCACCAAGCGCAAAATGGCAGAGTCAAACTTAAGGAAAAAGAGTGAAGAGCTGGAACTCTACTTCTCATCCAGCCTTGACTTGCTGTGCATAGCCAATACCAGCGGCCTGTTCATCCGCCTGAACCCCGAATGGGAAAGGGTGCTGGGTTACTCGGTTGCTGAGCTTGAAGGTCGTTCTTTTCTGGATTTTGTGCATCCAGAGGACATGGAGTCCACCCTTGAGGCGCTGTCCATGTTGAAAAAACAGGAAGAGATTCTTAACTTTGCAAACCGCTATCTTTGCAAAGACGGCACCTGCCGCTGGATTGAGTGGCGATCCAGACCTCTGGGACAGCTTATTTACGCGGCGGCAAGGGACATCACCGAACGTAAACAGGACGAGCTCAAACTTAAAGAGAGTGAGGAGAGCCTTGCCAGAACCCTGCAATCTATTGGCGACGGCGTGATTTCCACTGACCACGAGGGCCGCGTAATCAGAATGAACCCTGTTGCCGAAAAGCTCTGCGCCTGGAAAGAATCTGAAGCCAGGGGGCGATACCTGAGCGATGTTTTCAGAATTGTTAACGCCCTGACCGGAGAGCCTGTGCAAGACCCGGTAAAAATGGTCTTCAAGACCGGACAGATAGTCGGGCTTGGCAACCATACTCAGCTGCTGTCCAGGGACGGCTCCCAATACCAGATCGCTGACAGCGCCTCCCCGATCCACGATCCCCAGGGCATCATTACCGGCGCTGTGCTCGTTTTTCGCGATGTGACCCAGGAATATGCCAGAGATAAGCTCATCAAAGATGAGCGAAAGCAGCTTCTTTCCATCTTCAACAGCATTGACGCCATGATCTATATTTGCGACCCGGATACTTACGAAATTTTGTACGTAAACAGCAAGCTGGCTGAGTTGCTGCCCGAAAACTGTATCGGCTCCAGATGCTACGAAACTTTTCAGGGCTTGAGCGAGCCCTGTGCGTTCTGCACCAACAGCATCATTCTTAAGCATAAACCCCAGCCTTATCAATGGGAGTATTATAATCCATCCCTTGACCGGCATTTCTCAATAGTTGACCGGATTATCCAATGGACGGATGGCAGGGATGTGCGCTTTGAAATGGCCATGGACATTACCGAGCGCAAGGAAATGGAGGAAGCCCTGCGTCTGAGCGAAAAGGATTTCCGTCAACTCTTTCAGCAGTCGCCTCTGTCTGCAATGCTCTTTGACATGGACTCAGGCGAGATTGTGGACGTGAACGCCGCGGGCCTGCATTCCTATGGCTGCTCAACTCTGAAAGAACTCAAGGATCATGATTTCTGGAGTGAACCTCCTTATTCTCAGGCCGACGTCCTGGAGTGGAACAGGAAAGCCGCAGAAGAAGGCCCGCAACAGTTTCAATGGCTGTCCCGAAAGATAACCGGTGAACACTTCTGGGAACAAGTCTTCCTCAGGCCCCTGGATATCCGTGGAAAACAGAGGATCATGGCCGTCTCTGTGGATATCACTGCTAGAAAGCGTCTTGAGGAAGAAAGGGAAAAACTGCAGGTTCAGCTGCTCCAGGCCCAGAAGATGGAATCCATAGGTATTCTGGCGGGGGGTGTGGCCCATGACTTCAACAATATGCTTCAGGCCCTGGGGGGCCATATTGAGTTTCTGATGCAGGGCAAAGCTGATGACCACTCAGACATGGTCCGGCTGAAAAGCATGTCCCTGGCCATTGACCGGGCAGCACAGCTTGTTCAGCAGCTGTTACTTTTCAGCCGCAAGGCTGAACCCAAAAAGGTCCGGGTCAGCCTGAATCAGGAAGTGAAAGAAGCAGCCCGGATTCTAGAGCGGACCATTCCCAAAATGATCAGCCTGGAACTGAGTCTTGAGACCAGCCTCTGGTCCCTTGAGGCCGACCCTGTGCAAATCCAGCAGGTCCTGCTCAACCTTGTGCACAATTCCATAGATGCCATGCCTGATGGCGGGAAAATATGGATAAAGACGGACAATACTGTCCTTGACCATGAATTTGTCAGGATCCATCCCGGATCAACAACCGGACCCCATGTGCTGTTGACAGCAGCTGACACGGGGTGCGGTCTGGAAGAAGCATTGCTCAAGCATATTTTTGACCCTTTCTTCACCACCAAAGAAGTGGGCAAGGGTACAGGCCTGGGGCTGGCCACGGTTTATGGAATCGTCAAGGCGCATGGAGGATATGTTCAGTGCCTGAGCAAACCGGGCAAAGGCATGACTGTTCATATATATCTGCCTGCCCTGCACCAGACTGAACCTGAAACAGTGAATACAAGGCGGGAAATCATCTCCTGTGCAGGCACAGGCAGGGAAACCATACTGGTTGTGGACGACGAACCGGAAATCAGGGAACTGACCCGGGAAGCCCTGGAAGAGGTGGGCTACACCATCCTCAGCGCCGCCAGCGGGGAAGAGGCCCTGATTATCTACCGGAAACACGGGCCTGCCATAGATCTTATCCTTCTGGACCTGGGAATGCCAGGCATGGGCGGGCACAAATGTCTTCTGAAGCTCCTGGACCTGAATCCTTCTATTAAAGTAATCATCGCCAGCGGATACGCTGCCCATGATCAGGGCAGTCAGGCTTTATCCTCCGGGGCCATGGACTTCATCAGCAAGCCTTTCCGGTTTCAGGACCTGACGAAAACGGTACGCAGGGTGCTGGATATGAACAGCCCAAAAGCTGACTTACACTTCAAATCTTGAAAGTCAAGAATTCCCTGGGGCCATTTATTCTAACAGTCTAAAACCACTGGATTCCCGCCTGCGCGGGAATGACTGTTTGCTGAAGCAGGATTATTTAATAAAATCAAAACGTTTTGCTGGAAATTTTGACTGTCAAGTTGAAGTGAGTCTTTAAAAAATTATTTGTAACTATTCACCACGCCTTGCACGAAACTCAAAAGACTGGAGCCTGGCCGGGTTTCGAAATGTTGCATTGTTTGACCGTCGACGGCTCCGTTAGGCAAAACCAGAACTTGTTTTATTAAACCCAAAAAATACAGGTTTTGTCTAACGGAGCCGCGACAGGGAGTTTTGCAACATAAGAAAACCGGACAGGCTCCAGGATAAGAATATGCTGAACAGTTACAATTATTTTTGATATACACATTTTCAGCCCTGAAAAGTGAAATTTATCGCCGGGCAGTCCAATGATGTCCAGCAAATTTTTATATTTACCGTGAATTTCCAGGACTGGGCATATCTGGCAAATCAACAGCTATAAACGCTTGACTTTCCAGTTATTTCCATAATTATTTAACTCTCAAGGCGATGATCCTTGTCTCAGAACAAAAAAAGGGGCTCCGCTTTTTAAGCGTAACCCCTTGCTTTTTATGGTCGGGATGAGAGGATTTGAACCTCCGACCCCCTGAACCCCATTCAGGTGCGCTACCAGGCTGCGCTACATCCCGGATATGCCAGTCTTCTATGCCCGCCAGGGCTCAATGTCAATTACTTTTTAAACGCTTTCAGCCCTTTGAGACAAGGCACCGATCCCCTTTTCCTGACCATGTTAGCCGATTACTTAAAACACTAAATTTTTGAATAAAAAACACATTTCCCCTTGACATAAAGATTAAACTCATGTTCATTGCTCCCAGAGATAATTTTCACGGCGCACTGATGACGATTTAAAGCAAAATTGCCCTGATTTGCCGAATATTCACTTATTATTCGGAAAAATAACGGGTAATCAATATATCTTCTGATAATTTGCTGTTTAACTTCTAATTTCAAGGAAGAAAATCGTCATGAGCTTATCCTGGCTGCATGTTTCCATCATTTTTTTCTTCATTCAGGGTATGATCCTCTTCGCTGTGATCCCCTTCCTTCTTTCACATCTCCTAGCACCCAAGGTCCAGGCCAAAGATCTAAGAATACCTTATGAGTGCGGCATGATCCCGTACGGTTCCGCCTGGGGCAGATTCGGCATCAACTACTATTTTTACGCCCTGCTCTTCCTGGCGTTTGACGTTGACGTGCTCTACCTCTTCCCGGTGGCTACCTATTACGTGGAAAGCCCGGGTTATGTATCCTTCATTAAACTGCTCATATTTATCGTTATTCTCTTCGCCTCGGTCATCTACTTCTGGAAAAAAGGAGTCTTTTCATGGCCCAAGAAAATCAAGGTCTAACCTTTCCCTTTGCGGACACAACTACTGATGAGCCCATTGTTGATATAGCCCCTGTCCGGAAAATTCTTGATATCTGCCGGGCCATGTCCCTGTGGCCCATGACCTTCGGTCTGGCCTGCTGCGCCATTGAGATGATGGGCTTCGGCATGGCCAGATTTGATTCAGCCCGCTTTGGAGCCGAGGTTTTCAGGCCTTCTCCGCGCCAGTCTGATCTGATGATCGTGGCCGGGACCATATCCAGGAAAATGGCTCCTCTGGTTGTCCGCCTCTACGAACAGATGCCCGGTCCAAAATGGGTCATTGCCATGGGCAACTGCGCGATTTCCGGGGGCCCTTTTGTCTACAAGGACCAGTACGGAATTGTGGAGGGAGTGGATACCATTATACCTGTTGACGTTTATGTCCCGGGTTGTCCGCCCAGGCCTGAAGGGTTGCTGGAAGGACTGTTCCATGTTCAGAAAAAAATTACCGGCAAAAGATGGTGGCCCCTGCCCCAGACGGCTGAGGCCAATTAAAAGCTGACCGAAATTCCAGGTGTCTGCTCTGCTTTTTGACTGCTGGACGTTGTGATTTGACATCAGGAGGTAAAAAATGAGTGATCAGGCTGAAAAATCTGTCACGGCCCCTGAAAAGGAGGAAGCCGCGAAAACAGAAGAAAAAGTTCCGCTATACACAGGTTATGATCTTGATTATTTCGTGACCCCTAAGGACCTTATTGATGCTGTCCGCAAGCTGGACCAGGCCGGATTTTTCCTGGAAGACATCTCCTGCCTGGACATGAAGGAAGGTTTCCAGCTGGTTTATCATTTTGACCGCTTTGACCAGCCCGGCCGTGTTGGCCTGAGGGTGATGCAGGACAGGGAAAACCACGATGTACCCTCCATACACCATATCTATCCCGGAGCAGACTGGCACGAGCGGGAATGCTTCGATTTTTTCGGCATCAGGTTCAAGGGGCACCCCAACCTGCTGCCGCTGCTCCTCGACCCTGACCATCAGGGACCCCCGCCCCTGATTAAGGATGAATCCGCCCGCAAGAGTTTAGAGGAACTCTACCCGGACAGGGTAACTACTCCCGTAAATATTGAAGATGAGCAGTTCACCCGGGAAATAACCAACTGTTCCAACCCAAAATACAGGAATCCGTCATGAACCTGGATTTAAGACTGGACACCAGCGGTGATTTTTACGCCCAGAAGTTTCAGCCCACCAAGCGTGAAGACACTCTGATTCTGAACATGGGTCCGCAGCACCCGTCTACTCACGGAGTTCTGCGGATCATTCTGGAGATTGATGGCGAATACATTGTCAGAGCCCAGCCCGTTCTGGGATATATCCACCGCATGCATGAAAAGATGGCCGAGGTAATGAGTTACCCTCAATATCTGCCCAATCCGGCCAGAACAGACTATCTGCACGCCCTGGCCTGGGGCTGGGCTCATGTGGGAGCGGTGGAGCGCCTCATGGGCCTTGAGGTTCCTGAAAGAGCAGAGTTCATCAGGGTCATCACCTGCGAACTGAACCGCATCAACTCCCACCTTCTGTGGTGGGGGGCCTATCTTCTGGACCTGGGCGCCTTTACCCCCATCATGTACGCCTTTGATGACCGGGAAATCATCATGGACATCATGCAGCGGGTGACCGGTTCCAGACTGACCTACTGCTATTACCGTTTTGGAGGAGTTTCAGGGGACATTGACGATCGTTTTGTCAGCGAAACCAGGGAACAATGCGCCCGCATGAAGGAACGGTTCAAAATGTACAAGGCCCTGGTCACGGAAAACTTCATCCTGCGCAAGCGGGTAGAAGAAATCGGGGAAATATCCGTGGACACATGCCGCAGATACGGAGCCACAGGACCGGTACTGCGCGGTTCAGGGCAGGAATATGACGTGCGCAGGGCCGAGCCTTACTCGGTCTATGATCGTTTTGACTTCAACATCCCCGCATATAATGACTGTGATGCCATGGGCCGCTATCTGGTGCGCATGGATGAAATGCAGGAAAGCATAAAGATTATTGAACAGGCCCTGGATGCTCTGCCCGAGGGAGATTTTATTCATCCCAAAGCCCCCAAACGGGCCAAACCTCCAGCAGGCGATGTCTACTTTGCGGTGGAGGGAGCCCGGGGCAAAATCGGCATGCACCTGGTGAGTGATGGAGGAAAGTCAGCGTACCGCCTGAAGCTGCGTGCCCCTGGATTTTCCAACCTCAGTCTTTTTGGGGAAGTCTCCCAGGGGACTCTGATTTCGGACGCTGTGTCCATTTTGGGAAGCTTGGACCTGGTCATACCGGAGATTGACAGATGATAGAAGCAATACCGATTCAGTTAGTCATTATGTTGGTGGGCCTTGCTGCGACAATGGCTTTTGTCGGCCTCAACGCCATTGTCCTGGTTTATCTTGAAAGAAAAGTCGCCGGTTTCATCCACAGACGCCCCGGCCCGTACGAGGTTGGACCGCACGGGATACTGCAGCCCTTTGCTGATGGCCTGAAGCTTGTGGGCAAACAGATTTTCACCCCCAAAGGAGCGGACAGTTTCCTTTACTGGCTGGCTCCCATGATTTCCATGGCTCCGGCAGTAGTCTGCTTTCTGGTCATACCCTTTGGACCGCACCTGCAGATAATCAACACCAATGTGGGCCTGGTGCTCATACTGGCCTTTACCGGAGTTAATGTCCTGGCCCTGTGCATAGCCGGCTGGACTTCCCAGAACAAATATTCCCTTCTGGGTGCCGCCCGAGGCGTCTCCCAGTCAGTGGCCTATGAAATACCCCTGCTCCTGTCAGTTCTGCCCATTATCTTCCTTACCGGAACCTTCAACCTGTTCGACATTGCCACCAACCAGGGATCATGGCCGTGGCAGTGGTTTGTAGTCACCCAGCCCCTGGCCTTCATCATCTTTTTTATCTGCGCCCTGGCTGAAACCAACCGTGCCCCCTTTGATCTCCCTGAGGCTGAAAGCGAGCTGACCGCTGGATTTCATACCGAGTATTCCGGTATGGGCTTCGCTCTTTTCTTCCTGTCTGAGTATGCCTACATGGTCATCGCGGCCTGCGTGGGAGCGATCCTCTTTTTGGGCGGCTTCAAGGGTCCGATAGTGGACGGATGGTGGTGGTTCCTGGCCAAGGTCTACATCCTCCTGCTGATCATGATCTGGATCAGATGGACCTTCCCCAGGGTCCGCTTTGACCAGCTGCTCAACATCTGCTGGAAATGGCTGATTCCCCTTGCCATACTTAACCTGCTGATAACCTTATTGGTGATTGCCTTATGATCGCAAAAAGCATTCGCGAAAACCTCCAGGGAATGTGGAGTCTGCTTGTCGGGATGAAGGTCACCGGCAAGAATTTCGTTCAACCCAATATAACTGTGCACTACCCCAGACAGACCGTTGCCTCCCTGGAAGGCTACCGGGGACACGTGGAACTTGTGCCCCATGACAAAGATCCCACAAAATCCAAGTGCATCGCCTGCAGCAACTGCGTACGAATCTGCCCCAACAGCTGTATCACCATGAAGGCTGTCAAACCCAAGAAAAAAGCCGAGGACAAGGAAGCAGCCGGGGATCAATCCGAAGGCAAGAAAAAGGCCCCTGCCAAAAAGGCCAAGCCTGAACTGCAGTCCTTTATCCTTGATTATAATTACTGCTCCCTGTGCGGACAATGCGCGGAGCTCTGTCCCACAGGGGCGCTGAGGTTTTCCAGCAACGTCTACCTGGCTGGTTTTACCCGGCAGGAATTCGTTATTGATCTCTTGGCCAGACTTCAACGTCAGGCTCAAACCAAAGGAGCGCCAAATGGATAATCTGGCAAGCGAAAATCTGGCCTGGATCGTGCTTTTCGGGCACATAGCCATTATTGTCGCCGGAGGTTTTATTACTGTCCTTTCTGAAAGCCTGGTCAGGGCCCTGATGGGCCTGATCCTGACCCTGTTCGGCGTAGCCGGTCTTTTTTTCCTCATGGCTGCCCCGTTTATCGGGCTGATGCAAATCCTGATATATGTCGGCGCGGTGAGCGTTCTGATCTTTTTTGCCATCATGCTCACCAACGCCTGGCCGGGTGGAGACGAGTCGGGTAACATTTCAGGGAAGAAAGTAATCTTCGCCATTCTGGCTTCCATAGCTCCGGCTGTCTTCCTGGGTTCAGCGGCCCTGCGCACAGCCCCCCCTTCCATATTTGTCCCCGAGGAAACAGAAGTCAGAGAACTGGGACGTTTCTTCCTTGAGCCTTACATTCTTCCCTTTGAGCTGATTTCTCTGCTGCTGACTGTGGCCATGGCCGGAGCGGTCATCCTGGTGTTTGAAAGGAGGAAGAAGAAATGAGCATACTGACCATATACCATCTGGTAGCAATCTTTCTGCTTTGTATCGGTATTTTCGGCATAATATACAGAAGGACTTTGGTTGGAATAGTATTGGGAATAGAACTGATTCTCAATGGTGCCGGCCTGAGTATTATGGCCTCGGCGCAGCTCACTCCCACGCCCAATGAACTTGGTCAGGCCGGGGCTCTGGTGGTTATGGGCATCGCTGCTGCTGAAGCAACGCTCCTTCTGGCCATCCTGCTGGTTGTTTCCAAACGCTTTAAAAGCGTTGAGGCTGGTAAACTGGTTACAATGCGAGGATAAGCTATGTCTTGGGATCAAAAGCAATACCTTGGGTTCCTCTCTAGCTCAAACAAGGATGATATGACATGATGCCCTCTATTCTTCTACAGACGATTTTTGTCCCGGCCCTTGTAGCCCTGGTTATCCTGCTGTTCAGGTTTCAGCTGGGAAAGAAATCCGGATGGGTGGCGGCACTGGGTCTTGTCTACACTACCTTCCTCCTGATTACGGCCCTGGTGGAAGTATACAATGTCGGCCCCATCAAGGAAAGCTACCAGCTGCTCACAAGTCCGGACATCAGCGTTACGCTCATAGCTGACGGACTGAGCATTGCCATAGCCATCATCTGCAACCTGCTGTGTCTTGCCCTTTGCACTTATTCCATCAAGTACGTCGCCCACCGCATTGAAATTCTTTACCCGGAGACACTGGGGGGCAAGGGTGAGATCAGCTACTATGCCTGTTTTTTTTACCTTTTTCTCTTTTTTCCCGTGGGTTTCATGGGGGTCAGCTTTGCCAGCGATCTGGTGCTCATGTATTTCTTCCTGGAAGTGCTCACCCTGTTCCTGTTCTTCTTAATGGCCTATTTCGGCTACTACGAGCGGGTCTGGGTGGCAACCATGTGCCTCATCTGGGGCGTTTTTTCCGCCCTCATGTTTCTGGGTGGCGTAGTCATCATCTACTCTCAGGTGGGATCATTCCAGATCGATCAGATCCACCTCATGGCCGGTGATCCCCTGGCTTTCTGGACCATCGCCCTGGTGCTCTTCGGCATGTTCGCCAAACTGGCCATAGTTCCTCTCCATGTCTGGATGCCCTGGGTACACGCCGAACATCCGACATGTATCGCCGGCCTGCTGGCTGTCTACGCCAATATCGCCGCCTACATCATAGTTCGGATGCTGGTCCTTCCTCTCTGGGACGACTTTCAGTGGTTCGGTCCGCCCATCATGGTCTTTGCCGTGGTGACCATGGTTTACGGGTCCCTGCTGACCCTGGCCCAGACAGACATGAAGCGCATACCGGCCTGTTCCACCATCAGTCAGAGCGCCTACTCCATGCTGGGCATAGGAGCTTTGACCGCGGCCAGCATTGAAGGAGGACTGTTCTTCTTTTTGAGTCACATCATGGGCAAGACCGTCTTCTTTTCAACCTGCGGAATGGTGGTTTACATCACACATCAAAGAAACATC
>PWNK01000008.1 GCA_003557865.1 Desulfonatronovibrio sp. | reverse complement strand
TTCTCTGGGCTTCTCCTCCGGACAGGGTGGACATGTTCCTTGAAAGGCTGATGTAGTCAAGACCGACATTGACCAGAAACTTCAGTCTATGGGTCAGCTCGTTGACCAAAGGACCGGCTATTTTTTCCCTTAACCCTTCAAATTTCAGGTTCTGGAGCCAGTCAAGGGCAGCTGCAATGGACATCCCGGTAAATTGTTGAATATTCAGTTCCTTCACATAAACAGACAATGCTTCAGGCCTGAGTCTTGCTCCTTTGCAGGCCGGGCAGGGGCGGGACTGCCTGAATCTGGAAAGCTCGTCTCGCCAGATATGTCCGAATCCGTAGCCCTGCTCCATAAGAGCCAGCACTCCTTCAAAGCCCAGTTCAGTGCCCCCGGCAAACAAAGCCTCCAGGGCGGCGGGACTGTAATTTTCCAGCCTGGTGTCCAGGCTGAAGCCGTATTTTTCGGCCAGCCTGTTCAGGTCATGTCTGTACCTTTCCAGGACCCTTGGATTTTTCCAGGGGATGACCGCGCCCTGGTTGATGCTCAGTCCGCGGTTGGGAGCAATCAGATCAGCCTCGAAATAGTCTACGCTGCCGATGCCCGAGCATGAGCCGCAGGCCCCCTGGGGGCTGTTAAAGGAAAACAGCTGCGGGCTGGGCCTGGGCATGGACTGCCTGCATGTCTGACAGACCGCCTCAGTGCTGAATAATATGTCATCTCCCGGGATAACTGAGATCAGCATAGTCCCCTTTCCGTAACTCAGGGCCAGCTCCACGGAATCAGCCAGTCTCCTGCGAATTTCAGGCTTGAGCACCAACCTGTCCACAATCAGGTCCATGCTGTAACGTCTGTTTTTATCCAGCTCGGGAAGCGGTTCCAGCGGGGTTATCTCCTTATTTATCCTGACCCTGGCAAAACCTTGAGACCTGAGCTTTTTGAGAAGATCGACGTGGGACCCTTTCTTGTTTTCGGCCAGAGGACTGAGGACCATGAACCTGGTTCCCGGTTCCATGTCCATGATGCTCTCAATAATCTGTGAAGAAGTCTGGGCGCTGACCTCAAGAGAGCATCCAGGACACATGGAGCGGCCCAGCCTGGCGAAAAAAACCCTCAAAAAATCATAGATTTCAGTGACAGTGCCCACGGTTGAGCGCGGGTTCCTGGAAAGGGCATGCTGCTCTATGGAGATGGCCGGTGAAAGACCCTGGATCTTATCAACCAGAGGTTTGTCCATCTGTGGCAGAAACTGCCTTGCATAGACTGATAGAGACTCCACGTAGCGTCTCTGGCCTTCGGCATAAATTATGTCAAAAGCCAAAGTTGACTTGCCCGAACCTGAGGGACCGCATATTACCACCAGTTTATGGCGGGGAATGTCGATGGATATGGATTTGAGATTATGATGTCTTGCGCCGGAAATACTGATATATTCATGCATTAAATCTTGATTCCTTTACAGGGGCACAGGTCGGCGAGCTCACATGCAGGGCATCGGGGCCTGCGGGCGGTGCACACCTCCCGGCCGAAAAAAACGAGCATGTGATTAACGTTACCCCATTGACTTAACGGAAAAAGGGGCATCAGATCCTTTTCTATGGCCTTGGGATCAGCAGAATCAGTCAGGTCAAGCCTGAAGGCTATCCTTTTGACATGGGTGTCTACTGCTATGCCCTGGTTGATTCCGAAGGCATTGGACAGGATGATATTGGCGGTTTTTCGGGCGACTCCCGGCAGAGAAGTCAGCTCTTCCATTGTCCGGGGAACCTGACCGCTGAACCTGGATACAATTATCTGGGCCGCTGCCACAAGGTTTCTGGATTTATTCCTGAAAAATCCTGCCGGCCTGACCACCTGCTCCACCTGCCGGGGATGGGCCTGTGCCAGTTCCTGCGGACCGGGCCACTTTTCAAACAAACCCGGGGTAATCCTGTTGACCCGTATATCAGTACACTGGGCTGAGAGGACCGTTGCAACCAGAAGCTGCCATGGATCCTGCCAATCAAGGGCGGTTTTCAAAGAGGGGTATCTGGTGGAAAGCCTGGCCAGCACCTCTGAAGCCAGTTTGTGCTTATTCATCAGCCTGGTTGATAATCTAACTTATTCTGTCCACAATGTACTGGGCCAGATCCTCCAGAAATTCTTTATGCTGCCCAGCATACCCTTTAAGGCTGCTCCTGGCCCGGTCAACGCTTTCCTGGGCCAGTGCCCTGCTCCTTTGTACCCCGTAAAACCTGGGATATGTGGCCTTGCCCAGTGACTGATCGCTGCCGACCTGCTTTCCCAGAGATTTTTCGTCTCCGGTAACATCCAGAATATCATCCACAATCTGAAAGGCCAGCCCGGCTGAAGCACCATAATCAGCAGCATTGGTCTGATCTTTTTGACCACTACCGCACGATCCTGCCAGTAAAGCCCCGCAGACGCAGGAAGAGCGGATCAGGGCGCCTGTCTTCATGGAGTGCATTATCTTCAGGGTTTCCAGATCCATTTTGCCGCCCCCAGTGGCCATGATATCCACCACCTGTCCGCCCACCATGCCTGCCGGTCCGGCAGCTCTGGACATTTCAGCGCATGCCTGCAGAACGTCTTTGGCAGGCAGATCAGTCCCGGCCATCATGTAAAAGGCCTGGGTATGCAGTCCGTCTGCAGCCAGGATGGCCATGGCCTCCCCAAAAACCTTGTGACTGGTCGGCTTTCCCCTTCTCAAATCGTCGTTATCCATGGCTGGAAGGTCATCATGGATCAGGGAATAGGTATGAATCATTTCAATGCCGCAGGCAAAGTCCAGGACCTTATTCTCAGGTATTCCAAGCATTGCGGCCCAGGAAAGACAGAGAACGGGCCTTATTCTTTTCCCCCCAGCCATGAGACTGTACTTCATGGACCTGAGAAGCTCATGCGGAATGTCCATACCCTGGAAAGCGGTTTCCAGGCGCTCTTCCACTGCGCCTTTGAAAGCATTGAGTCTTTTTTTGAACCGGCTGTAATCAGGATTCAACTTCTTTGTCCCCGCTGTCTCCGGAGCAGATGGAAAGCTCGTGTCTGGCTTTTTCCAGCTGGTCCCTGCATGACCTTGTCAGCTCCAGACCTTCCCTGAAAAGCTTGACTCCTTTTTCAAGAGGCAGTTCACCCTTTTCCAGGTCATGAACAATCTTTTCCAGTTTCTGCATTTTCTTTTCAAAATCAACGTGTCTGGCCGGCATCTCCCATAACCTCGATAATCATTTTTTGTTCACCAAAAAGCACTGCCCGGAGGCACTCATTTCTTATGGCCACTAAGCCGGATCTGTACCGGAGACATGCTGATTTTTGTCCCAAAATCTATAAGGTCATCCATCTCCGGCCTGAAAAGCGTTTTGCCCTGAAAAACAGCCTCCTTACCCCTTATTTCCTCTCCCTGTCTGCTGATGAGCACCTCTTTTCGAGGCAGAGTATTTCTGGATACCCTGTTAATCCTGATGCCCAGGGTCATGGTGTGCCTGAAGAACTCATGGCGCACCGTGTTCAGCTGCTCATCAGTGCACAACACCTGAATCTGACCTCCAGGCCGGTTTTTTTTCATAATCCCTGGCAGGAAAATGACATCCAGAGCCCCGGCTTCCATTATCCGCTGAAAAAAAGCACCAAGCTCCTCTCCGGTGAGGTGATCAATGTTTGATTCAAGCTGCCAGACCTGATCCTGAAGATACATGTCCCCGGGATAATCCTCCCACAAAAAAATCCGCAAACCATTGAAGCCTTTATCTGTAGCTCCAAATCCGGTTCCACAACGGATAAGTTTTCCTTGAAAACCTTTTCCAAACCCGGAAACCAGCTGGTCAACAATCAAAGCTCCAGTGGGAGTGATCACTTCCCAGTCAAAATCCGAAGGACGAATCATCTTGCCCTGCATCAGGACGGCTGTGGCCGGGGCAGGCAGAGGAACAGTTCCGTGCTCAATATCAGCATGTCCCGCGAACCAGGGCATGGGCGAAGAAATGACTTCCCGGGCATCAAGATACTCCAGCCCCCAGAAAGCTCCGACAATATCCACCAGGGTGTCCACAGCCCCCAACTCATGAAAATGAACCTCATCCCGGCTTATGCCGTGAACTTGTGCCTCAACCCCGGCCAGTCTCTCCAGAGCAAGTATGGTGTTCTGTCTGACCCGGGGGGAGAGATTCATTCTTTCAACCAGGGGAACAATCTGCTCTAAAGTACGTACGGGCTGGGCATGGTCGCAATGAACCGTGGCGCTTCTTCCCTGAACGCCGTTTCTTTTTTTGCAGGCGATATCCAGCCTGACAGGGATCCCGGCCTGAGCGAATTCTTGGTCCAGAGCCCCGAAATCAACACCAGCACAGGCCAGGGCGGCAAGAAACATGTCCCCGCTGATGCCGAAGGAAAGATCCAGGTAAATTTTTTTCATTTTTTTAGTCTTACATTACCAATGGTCAATTCCATCGTTGAACGGTCAGATAACCTTTGTCAGTGAAGACCGCAACCACCCGTATTTTTTAACTTCAGATTTTGACCGCTGATCTAAAAAAGAATGCAAGCTTGTTTTGCAGTGTGTTTTGCTTATCTTGACCAAAAAACCGGAAAAATTTCCCGGAAAGGAATAATCAATATGTTCACCAGAAAAGAAAATGTACACGCCCTGGACACTGCCGTAGTCACCAGCTTTTTGCAGAAGACGCTGCCCTTTAATGAACTGGATCAGCATACCCTGGAGAACCTGGCCAGGCACGCCACCATAGATTTCTTTCCCAAAGGAGCAAAAATATTCATCCAGGACGTGACCGAGGTCAAGCATATTTATCTCATTCAAAAAGGCGGGGTCAAACTTTATCTTCAGGATGAATCAGGCCAGACCACCCTCAAGGACTACCGGGGGGAAGGGGCTGTTTTCGGGGCTCTGGCCATAATCCGCAACGCCAGGTCCAGCCTGACAGTGGAAGCCATTGAAGACACCTTCTGCTTTTTGTTCACCAAGAAAGCATTTCTTGAACTTCTCAACAGTCATCCAGGATTTTCCCAGTACTACCTTAAGACTTTTTCTGAAAATTATATCAAGAAATCATTTTCCGAACTCAGAAAAGAGAAGCTGACTCCCAAAACAGAAGGAGCTCTTTATCTTTTCACGGTCAAGGTCAACGACATAATCAGGAAAAAGCCTGAAATCATCACCCCGGTGGAGACCATCAAAAACGCTGCCAAACGCATGACCGACCTTGGAATAGGCTCTCTGCTCATCAAAAATGAATACGGAAAAATCGGGGGGATTATTACCGACAAGGATCTGCGCTCCAAGGTCGTGGCCAGAGGGCTTCCCTATCACTCCCCGGTGGAAATGATCATGACCAGTCCGGTGGAAACCATCTCCGCCAACAAGGTCTGCTTTGACGCCCTGCTGACCATGATGAGCAAGCAGATCCATCATCTGGCTGTTGAATACGAGGGAAGGGGTATCGGAGTGATCACCAGTCATGACATCCTGGTCCTGCAGGGTGAGTCGCCGGTTTACCTGTTCAAAGAAATCATGAATCAGCACAGCATTGAGCAGTTGTACGAGCTTTCCATGCGCGTTCCCCTGGTTGTCCGGCCGCTCATTGAAGAGGGAGCCAAGGCCAATAACATCACCAGGATGATCACCGTGCTTAACGACCTGATCCTGGACCGCATCCTGACCCTGATGCAGGAGGAGCTCGGCCCTCCACCGGTTCCATTCTGCTGGCTGGTGATGGGAAGCGAAGGCCGCAAGGAGCAGACTTTCAGGACTGACCAGGACAACGCCCTGATCTACCAGGACCCCAGGGACGAAGAGGAGAGAGAAGCTGCCAGGGTTTACTTCAGAATGTTCGGACAGGAAGCCATAAACCACCTGGTAAAGTGCGGTTATCCTCCCTGCCAGGGAGGCAATATGGCATCAAATCCCAAATGGAACCAGCCCCTGTCAGTCTGGAAGAAATACTTCGAACACTGGATTAGCGTGCCTGAACCTGAAGAAGTTCTCAATTCAACCATTTTCTTCGATTTCCGCCCGGCTTACGGGCAAATGGGCCTGGGATACAAGCTCAGGGACCATCTGAACAGCCTGGTACGGGGCAAGGACATGTTTCTGCGCTACCTGGCCCAGGACTGCTTTCGGACCAAGCCTCCCCTGAGTTTCTTTAAAAACTTCATTGTGGACCGGGACGGTGAACATAAAAACCGGCTGGACCTCAAGGCCAGGGGACTGGTTCCTTTCTGGGACTTTGCCAGGGTTATGGCCCTGAGGCACGGAATTGATGAAACCAACACCCTGGGAAGGCTGGAACTGCTCAAAGAAGGGGGACATATGCCCCATGATCTGTATTCCAAGGCCAGGGAATCCTATGAATTCCAGATGCAGCTTCGTTTCCTGAACCAGCTCAAGCTCATGGAAGCCGGAGAAACCCCGCACAATTATATCAATCCGGCGGAACTCAGCGACCTGGAAAAGCAAACCCTTAAGGGGGCCTTTTCAGTAATAACTAATCTTCAGGCCTTTCTCAAGGAAACCTTTAAACTCAATCTGGCTTAGATCTATGTCTTACGGTGTCTCTTTCCCATCCAGCCTGGCCTGCTCATTATGGCCCATGGACCTGTTCCGGAAGAAGCCGGAACATCCGGTTCTGGCCGGAAGCAGGCAGTATTTCGCAGACTTCAATCAGGACCTGCCCCTGGAGGAATATGACTTTGTGGTCCTGGACACCGAGCTGACAGGATTAAACGCAAAGCTGGATGAAATAGTGTCCATCGGGGCGGTAAAGATCAGGGGCCTGCGTATTGATCTGGAAGACAACTTTTATTCCGATGTCTGTCCCTGCCAGGAAGTGCCCAAGTTCAGCACCCTGATTCACAGAATTTCACCGGGACGGGCAAAAAAATCCCCGCCCATTGCCGAGATTCTGCCCAGTTTCCTTGAATACCTGGGCAACTCTTTGATCATCGGACACAATATCGGCCTGGACATGGCCTTTCTCAACAGGGATCTCAGGAATAACCTGGGAGGAATCCTGTATAACCCCTGCCTGGACACCTTGCGCCTGGCCAGGATTTACCGGGAGGAACAATGGATAAACTATTATGAACGCTACAATCTTGCCGTATCATACAACCTCAAGGACCTCAGTGAAGAATATGGCCTGCCTGTCTTTCCCGAGCACAACGCCCTGAACGACGCCATGCAGGCAGCCTACCTCTTTTTATTTCTGGTGCACAAGCTCAGGCACGGAAACATCAGGACGCTGAAGGATCTGTATATGGCCGGGAGGAGCTGGCGCTGGATGTTCTAGCGCCGGATTTACATATAACCACTTTGAGGAGGGAATCATGAAAAAGAGTTTACAAGAGTACTGGTCCAGAAATCTGAGACTGATCACTATTCTGCTGATAATCTGGGCAGTGGTATCCTACGGCCTTGGAATTGTTCTGGCCAAGCCCCTGAACGAGCTATGGGTAGGCGGCTTCCCTGTGGGGTTCTGGTTCGCCCAGCAGGGATCAATATACGTATTTGTAGTCCTGATATTCGTATACTGCTTCCTGATGAACAAACTGGACCGCGAGTATGATGTTGATGAACAATAGCATTTAATCGCTGCACCAAAATACTTACTGACAATTCCGGGGAGGAATTTACCATGTCTATATTAGCCTGGACCTATATCATGGTCATTTTGACCTTTGGACTTTACCTTTTCATTGCCTGGCGATCCAGGGTCAAGGAAACAAAAGGTTTTTACATCGCCGGGGCAAGCGTGCCCCCTCTGGCCAACGGAATGGCCACGGCCGCGGACTGGATGAGCGCGGCCTCATTCATCTCCATGGCCGGCATGATTTCCTTTATGGGCTACAGCGGGGCCGTGTATCTCATGGGATGGACCGGAGGCTATGTTCTTCTGGCCCTTCTTCTGGCTCCATACCTGCGCAAATTCGGGAAGTTCACGGTCCCTGACTTTGTGGGCGACAGATACTATTCCGACACCGCCCGGGTGGTGGCCCTTATCTGCGCCATTTTCGTTTCCCTGGTCTACGTGGCGGGTCAGATGCGCGGCGTGGGGATCGTTTTCAGCCGGTTCCTGGAAGTTGACGTCAATACCGGGGTCATCGTAGGCATGGCCATTGTCTTTTTTTACGCCTCCCTGGGTGGGATGAAAGGGATTACCTACACCCAGGTGGCCCAGTACTGCGTGCTGATCATAGCCTTTATCATCTGCGCGGCTGCCATTTCCATGAAAATCACCGGAATCCCCATCCCTCAGATCGGGTTCGGTTCAACCATTATTGAAGGCGACAGTGCCGGACAATACGTGCTCCGTGCCCTGGACGGAATCCACAGGGATCTGGGTTTCGCTGAATACACTGAAGCCTTTGGCCCCGGGGGAATGGGCATGCTTTCGGTGATATGCATAACCCTGGCCCTGATGGTGGGTACAGCCGGACTGCCCCATGTCATCATCAGGTTTTATACGGTTCCCAGCGTCAAGGCCGCCAGGCTCAGCGCCGGATACGCCCTGTTTTTCATCGCCCTGTTATACACCACCGCCCCCACACTGGCCGCCTTTGCCAGGTACAACATGATCGAAACCCTGAACAATACCCACTACACCGAGGCACCGTCATGGTTCAAAAACTGGGAACAGACCGGCCTGGTGGCCTGGGTTGACAAATCAGGGGACGGAATCATCCGCTTCCGGGAAGGTGCTCCGTTTCGGGGCGCACCCCAGTTTTCAGGTGAAATCGGTGAATACGGACAGAGGCTGGTGAACAATCCCCCTTCAGACAATGAAAACGAACTCTACATCGACCGTGATATCATCGTCCTGGCCAGTCCGGAAAT
>PWNK01000080.1 GCA_003557865.1 Desulfonatronovibrio sp. | reverse complement strand
TGTTTTCTTCCCGGTAGGCTATGGCCCGGTCAGTAAACAGGGAGGCAAAACATTTTTTGCACACCTCAACAAGAGAGTCCTCACCGGTAATGTTTAAAAAAGACTCCTGCTGGCCGGCAAAGCTGGCTTCAGGCATGTCTTCGGCCGTAGCGCTGGAACGAACCGCTACATCCGCCGCGTCACTATTGTAACGCTTGCTAAGCTCCGAGTAGGCCTCCCTTATGTCCCGGGCAACGTCTTCAGGCATCTTGGCGTCATTGAAGAGCTTGCGGATGGCTTTGCCTGTCTGTTTCAAGGACTTCCTGTCTTTCTGGTAATCATCAAGCAGCCGGGTGAGTTTTTCCTCCATCTTGTTTTCACCAATAAACCTCCAGTATGCCTGTGTTGTTGTGGCAAATCAGTCAGGAACGCGAATATCCTGCTTTTTCAAGGCGCTGATCATTTCACCCAGAGAAGCGTTCTTACCTCCAACTATGGACAGATCATCAGAACCTATATCTTCAAACCACAACACAAATACTTCCTGTTTACTGCTGTTCATTTTGTTTCCACCTCCCGCAAATCGTTAAGCATATTTATTCCAGATTTAATTGAATAAGGCATACATATCAGTCGTCATGTAACAATAATTGAATGTATTTGACTGCTGACTGATCCTCGCCTTTCCCGCTGCTCTGGATTGGCCTCAACAGCCTCTGTTGTCCGCGTCACAGTTTAAGAATCACCCAGATAGTAATGCTTGAGAGGTCGCAAGTCCTCGTCCAGATCATATACCAGCGGTATTCCTGTAGGAATATTCAGCGAGACTATTTCGTCCTGGGAAACATTATCGAGATATTTCACAAGTGCACG
This sequence comes from Desulfonatronovibrio sp., assembly GCA_003557865.1. Taxonomy (GTDB): domain Bacteria; phylum Desulfobacterota; class Desulfovibrionia; order Desulfovibrionales; family Desulfonatronovibrionaceae; genus Desulfonatronovibrio. The sequence continues at coordinate 8,161 of PWNK01000080.1, read as the reverse complement.
CAGACTGTTGCCGTGAGCTGTCACGATTACTTTTTTCCCTGCCTTGAGAGCAGGAGCAATGGCCCCATGCCAATAGGGCAAGAAGCGCTCGACCGTGTCTTTTAGAGACTCAGTTAAGGGCAGCTCACTATCATTCACTTCCCGGTAACGCGGATCATGACCTGGATACCGTTTGTCAGTCTTCTTCAAAGCCGGCGGCCGGATATCATAGCTTCTGCGCCAGAGAAAAACCTGTTCTTCTCCGAAATTCTTTGCAGTTTCCTTTTTGTTCAAACCTTGTAACGCCCCGTAATGTCTCTCATTTAGACGCCATGAACGTTCTACTGGAATCCACATCCGGTCGAGTTCATCCAGAACAATCCAAAGGGTACGCACAGCGCGTTTGAGGACGGAAGTGAAAGCAACATCAAAAGAATAGCCTTTGGACTTAAGAATCTTACCTGCTTCCTGGGCTTCAGCCATGCCTTGCTCTGAAAGATCGACATCCGTCCATCCGGAAAAACGGTTTTCCCTGTTCCATAAACTCTCACCATGTCTCAACAGTATTAATTTTTCTTCCATAACAGCAGGTTCCAACATGGATTACCCATCTTCCAGTCGGCGCGGATACTGGTTTAATACCGAATTTTCCCCGATTTCTTTTTCAAAGATTGACTGGGCGTTATCATATTTTTTCCGCAAAGCTTCCCACAGTACTTCCACCTGCTTTTCAAGCTCTTCCCGGGAAGGTTTGACTGTTTCCAATTCTGCAATTTTGTCCTTGAGTTCCTGATTCTTGATAACCAGGCTTTCCATTAACTGCTTATATTCAATTTCATTTTTGGTATTTGCCTGCATGGCTTTTCCAGCCAGCCTGCTGATTTCAGCATGTCTGTGCTCAATCCTGTCTTTAATCCTCTTTATATCTTCTTTCTTGGTTTCAAACATGATCAAATCCCTCCTAACTCAACATGATCTGCATTAATAAGCCACAGAATCCAGGCCTTCTCTTAGAACACGGGCTGAGTCACGCAGCGCTCTTTCTTCATCCTCTGCCAGAGGGTTTGAGAATACATGACTGATGCCCCCGGAACCAACTACGCAGGGCAGAGAAAGACAGACATCCTTTATGCCGTATTCCCCCTGCATCAATGTTCCCACGGTCAGCACGCTTTGCTGGTTCATGAACACCGCTTCAGTGATACGGTTCATGGCCAGGGCAATGGCGTAATAAGTAGCCTCCTTTTTTTCGATAATATGGTATGCAGCCTTGCGCACGTCTTCTTCAATTTCTTTTTTCTTGGGATAAATGGCCTTAGAACAGGCCTGGCACCAGTCCATCAGGGAAATTCCCGCGATATTGACCCTGCTCCACACCAGTACCTCGCTGTCACCGTGTTCTCCGATCACATAGCCATGCACATTGCGTGAATCAATGCTGTAAAATCTGGAAAGGAGATAGCGGAAACGCATGGTGTCAAGAACAGTTCCCGAACTGATGACCCGCTCAGGAGGAAGTCCGGAAACCTTGAGAGCGACGTAAGTAAGAATATCCACAGGATTGCTGACCATAAGCAGAATGGGGCTGGGATTATGTTCCAGAATCCTGGGCACTATATCCTCAACAATCTTCACATTACGCTTGGCCAGATCAAGCCTGGTCTCCCCCTGCTTCTGGTTGGCACCGGCCGCGATAATCACTATCTGCGCGTCTTTGCACATTTCATATCCGCCGGCATGAATATCCACCGGTTTTACAAAAGGCAGGCAATGACTTAGATCCATGGCTTCACCCTCTGCCCTCTCCGGTGTACGGTTGATAAGACCGATCTCCCTGACAAGTCCTTTGATGGTCAAAGCATAGGCATATGACATGCCGACCATGCCTGTGCCCACTATTGCCACCTTACTGTGACGATGCACATTATTCTGCATGATTTACTCCTTATTGATTAGTTGTTCTGCGTGTTATACGTGCTTGAATCACTTAGTGCTCAATGCCTCCACCCGGGAACGGATCAGACCGGCTATTTCCGCTTCGCTGCGGCTGAATATCTCCGGACTTACAGGTTCGCCGAAAACGATCTCGACCTTTCCCGGACGGGGCAGCAGGCGACCCGGCGGCATCAACTCCCAGGTGCCTTTGATCCATACGGGTATCACCGGTACCGGCTGCGCCCGCAGGATCAGTCCAATGCCCGGTTTGAATTCCTGCAGTTTTCCATCCGGGGTTCTCTGTCCCTCTGGAAACCAGATAAGTCCGTCTCCACGTTTGAGAAGGGCGGCTGCCAGGGCCAGGCTTGCACGGGGTGCGGCCCCGGGGTCCACGGGCAATATCCTTGCGGTGCGGCTCAGCCAGCGGGTCAGGGGATTGGTAAAAAACAATCCTGAAAAGCCGGCCCAGTAAAAAGATTTCATTTTATCCCGGTCCATGGCTAAAATTATAACCAGGGGGTCAAGGGCACTCTGGTGGTTTGGGGCCAAGACCACTGGAACATTTTCCGGTAGTCTGCCTCTGATCCTTACCGGAAGAAAAAGGCGGGCCGGCAGACGCATGATCCCGTATATAATGGAAGAAGCCAGATGGCGAGTCTTCCCCAGGGGTTTAAGCAGATTCAATTGCTCAGACGAAAGCTTTTTTTCAGGTTCCTTGAATTCTTCAACCAGGTCTTTGCCGGCTGTCCCTGCAAGTTCGGCACCGGCGGCTTCACGCAAAAGATCTCGCACGCTTTGCACCCGGCCGATGGCTGAATCGTCCAGCTCGACTCCTGCTTTATCCCGAAGGGAAATGGTCAGCTCAACCCAGTTAAGGGAATCAATACCCAGATCAAGGGAAAGGCTGCTGTCAGGGGTGAGCCTTTGATCATCATATCTCTTTGCCAGATAATCCCAGGTGCTTCTGGCGGCTGGATCAGACAGGAGCTGCTGATCCTCGGGGGACATTGAATCAACGGAAACCGGTTCAGGACTGGCCTCTGACACCACATCCCTGTCCTTAAGGCTCTTAAACAGCTCGCTGAGTTTGTGCCTGCGCAGTTTCCCCAGGCGGGTCCTGGGCAGGGGATCCAAGGAGACGCGCAGGACAGCTGGACGGTGATGGGTGGGAAGGTCTCCTGATGTCTCCTGAACAGTCTTTTCAAGAAGCCGTTGGAGATCATCTCCGCTCACTTTACGGATCAAATCTGTTTCAGGAACAACCACCGCTGCCAGGCGGTCTTTATATTCAAGTACCCCGGCCTCACGAATATCCCCGGATTTGGCCAGAACTTTTTCAACCCTTTCCGGGTCCACGTTTTCTCCACCTGAAAGAACAATCATGGCTGATTTCCGGCCTTTGAGATACAGGAATCCTTCCTTGTCCATGCTGCCCATATCACCGGTCCTGAACCAGCCGTCCCGGTCCAGAACTTTTTGTGTCTTGTCCGGAAGGTTCCAGTATCCGCTGAATACGTTGGGTCCCCTGGCCACGACCTCCCCGGCTTCTTCCTGGGGCTTTGACTCATCTATGGCCAGCTCCACACCCGGCAGGACCATGCCCGCGCTTTCAAGCCTGATTTTATGAGGAGGATTAAAGGTAAGGATAGGCGAGGTCTCGCTAAGTCCATAACCTGTTGCCACTTCCCAGCCAAGGGCCTGAAGTTTTCTCCCCAGATCCGGATCAAGGGCCGCTCCCCCTGAGACCACCAGTCGCAAATCCGGACCCAGGTTCTTGTGAAGTCGGGAAAAGAGGTACTTTCCAATTCTGATTTTCAGATATTTTCGAGAGAACATTGATATTTTCAGCATTGCTTTGAACAATACAGAGGACATGCGGCCACGCGCGGCCACCCTGCCTTCCAGGGCATTCCATATGGCTTCGTACAGCCTGGGCACACCAAGCATGACGCTGGCTTTGCCTTGGCGCAGAGCCCTGAGAATCTGTGGTCCCACCAGGGAATAAGGAATAATGACGGACACTCCGACCATAAGCCCGGCCATAAGCCCCACAGTAAAAGGATAGACGTGGTGAAAGGGCAGAGGAACCAGAATCCGGTCAGACTGATCAATAAACTGTTCCGGTTTCAGAGCTTCCATGTTGCTGGTTATGTTCAAGTGGGTAAGGGGAACTCCCTTGGGGGGACCGGTGGTGCCGGAAGTATAAAAAATTGCCGCCAGGTCTTTTTTCTCCGCTCTTGGTTCTGCTGTTGCTGATGAAAACAGTCTTTCCCAGCCTTGGCTATCTTCTTCTGCTGCATCAAAAAATCGGACCTTTGCCTTTTCAGGTGCTTTTCTGATCCTGTTTTTCAGGTCCCTGGTGCTGAATATGAATCGCGGCTCACAGTCTGAGAGAACGTGCTCAAGGTCTTCATCCGGCATCTGGGTATCAATGGGAACAATTACCGCCCCTGCGTACATTGCTCCCAGGGCAGTCACCATCCAGTGAACACTGTTGGGGGCCATAATCACAACCCTGTCGCCGCTTCCCAGTCCGGCCTCAATAAGACCGGCGCAGAGCTGACCTGAGCGCTGGAATATATCCCTTCGAGAAATGCTCTCCACCGAATCCCTGTCAAATACAATAACAGCTTCATGGTCCTCGTCTATTTTTCTCGATAAAAGCAGCTCTGGAATGGTCTGAGCACTCATAAAAGCTCCTGAATTGGTTAATTAATCCACAGTCATGGAATCATCCCGGAAAACTAACAGATAATGCGGGACTGATATACAGGCCGACTTGCCTGTTTTGAGCTGAACCAGGCCGCATTCGCCTGGTTCAAGCAGGTGAAGGGCTGCGATGATATAAAGGATGGCGGTTGATATTTTTATACTTTAAGGACTCTATAAATCCCGTCAGGCATTATCAATCCATTCTGCTGAAAAATCCTCCAGTTCATTCTGAATATGGGTCTTGATCTTGCCCAACAGCTTGGCCTCTATCTGACGCACTCTTTCTCTTGTAACGTCATGCATTTCGCCAATCTTGCCCAGTGTCAAAGGCGAATCGGCCATCAGCCTGAGGTTGATAATATCTCTTTCTCTGTAGCTCAGTAATGGAAGAAGCTCATTGATTTTCTTTCGAATAATCCCCGCGGTCTCTTTCTTTAAAAAAATATCTTCCACTTCATCGCCCCTGGCCGGTATGACGTCCCTGGGTGTCAGGTCTGAATCTTCACTGTAGGTCATATCCAGAGAAAGATCAAAACTTCCCAGAAGCTGCCCCATTTCTACCACATCTGTTTCCGGCACTTCCAGATTCCTGGAAATTGTTTCCGGATCAGGTTTGACCCCAAGGGCCTCCAGCCTCTGCCTTTCTCTGCCCAGGTTATAAAATAAACTTCTCTGGGCCTGGGATGAACCGATTTTTACCATTCGCCAGTTTTCAACTATATATTTCATGATATACGCCTTTATCCAGAAGGACGCGTAGTAAGAAAACTTTATCCCCCTGTACGGATCGAATTTTTTCAACGCCTTCATCAGCCCGATATTCCCTTCCTGGATAAGGTCCAGGTTATTGTTCATCCATTTGCGCCTGTATTTCATGGCAATTTTCACCACCAGCCGCAGGTTGGATAATATGAGCTGACAGGCGGCTTCCTGATCACCAAGATCTTGGTATCTTCTGGCCAGTTCCAGCTGCTCCTGGGCTCCGGCTATGGGGAAACCACCCAACTGTCGCATATAAATCCCCATGGAATCAGGATGGCAATGGCCTTTTTCAGACCATGCGGCCATTCCGAATTGAGTTGACTCCTTCCTGGTGCAAAGCTTGGTTTCCTTTCCAGGTTGCCGGGTTCCATCTATAAAATTGACTTTTTCAGCTGCAATATTCATCTGCATTTCCTCTCTGGTAAGTGTCTGGTCATGACTATCTGCCACAAATGGTTGGTTCCTGCCCGGAATGCGCCGGCACAGGACAGGAGGTAAAACTCCCACATGCGTTTAAAGCGCTGGTCATATTTTCTGTTTTTTCTGTAAAGCTCAGGCCAGGCTTTCTGAAAGTTCGAATGCCAGGCCATGAGGGTCCTGTCATAATGCGGTCCCAGATTCTCCAGATGCTGAATATTCAGAAGACCTTCCGCTGATCTGGAAATCTGGGATATGCTGGGCAGCATCCCGTTGGGGAAAATATACCTGGTAATCCACGGATCACAGCTTCTGGCAGACTTATTGCGGCCGATGGTCTGGAGCATGAAAATTCCGTCTTTTTCCAGACATGAACTTACAACATCCATGTATTTCCGGTAATTTTTCTGCCCCACATGCTCGAACATTCCCACAGAAACTACTTTATCATATCTGCCCTTTATGGACCTGTAGTCCTGATCCACAAAAGTTACTGGAAGGTCCCTGCAAAACTCTCTGGAATGTCTCAGTTGTTCCTTTGATATATTAACCCCTGTTATGTCACATTGGTATTTTTCTGCCATGTACCTGGCCAGACCTCCCCATCCGCTGCCAATATCCAGCAGTCTGTCCCCTGATTTCAGGTCAAGTTTTGAGGCGATAAGCTCCAGCTTCTTCTGCTGGGCTTCATTGAGATCGTCTGTTTCATGAAAGTAGGCGCAGCTGTACTGAAGATACGGGTCCAGAAAGGAGAAAAAAAGGTCATTGCCTAAATCATAGTGTCTTCGAGCGACCATCCTGCTGCGAACTCTGGACTGAAGGTTAACAAGAGCCCCTGAAAGAAAATGCAGCTGATATTTCAGGCTGCCTCTGACCTGTCCCACAAGATCACTCCTGAGCAAGCGACAAATCATGTCGTCTACACGCTGGCACTCCCACAGCCCATCCATATATGACTCACCAAAGCCCAGGCTTTTTTCCTTCCATACCCTCTGATACCACTGCCTGTCGTGAACACGGATATCCCACGGTCTGTCCCCGTTGACCGCTATATCAGCCTTTTGTAAAAGATCACGGATTGTTCCAGCTATCATAACCTGCCTCCCCATTATGATTTTTATCCATAACGATGGAGTCTTTTTGTGGCTTACTTGAGAGTTTAAGGTTAACGGCCTGTCACGCTGTGGCCTGGTAAAAGGACAAGGTTAAAGACAAAAAAATCAAGATGTTAAATCCGTTATCGCTGCGGACATTCAGAACCTTGCAGATGACATTAATAATCAAGGCGTTGCCAGAGATCTTTTGACTGTCTGATTTATTAGCCAGTTCCTCTTATCATCCGGCCTGAAACAGACTTTGACCGTGTACCTGCCCCTCCCGTAAAGCAGACTCCTGCTCTTGCCTCTTGACAGACCTGTCTGTTTTGCCCGGCAACTGCTCCAGCAGTGGATATATCAGATGGGCAAGCCCGCGCCCCTCTCTGCTTCGCGAAAATTCATGAATATCTCTCACGCTGGAAAAAAACACCGCCGCGTGTAAGGAATCAGACCCAGGGCCATGGACTGATATTGCCAGGACTAGAGCCCTGACCCTGGTCTGATAAAGCACCAGCTGAATCCCTGTCTCACCTTTTTCACTGCTTTTGAGGTCATCAGCTTTTGCAAGGATTTTCCCGGTAAATAACAGGTCCTCCTTATCGGTTCTTTTGATTCTAATTTCACGCATTATCTCCTCCTGTTGAGAATCCAGGTACTGGACATGCCGCCCCTTCCCAGAAACATGGAACAGGCACAAAACAAGCACAGTTTCAAATTTTCAGGACCGAGTTTTCACAGTTTCCAAAGGAGCAGTGCTGGTAACCGTCAGCATTCTCCTCGCTTATCCAGATGTTGTCTTCCAGTATGTAGCGAAACTGATAAATATTCCCCACAGGCAGACTCATGGTCAGAGAAAAGGAACCGTTCTTAAACTTTTTCATGGACCCGGCAGTAGAGTCCCAGCCGTTAAATTCTCCAACCACTGAAGCTTGCCTGGCATTGCCGGCAACTTCCCTGGGAATCCTGAAAGTGACATTGCACTTAGAACCATTTTTCAAATACTGCTTTCTGATTGACATAACCAAATTTACCACCTTTTTTTTGTAACTTGACAGTCAAAAGTTCTCTGACAACATTTTTGTTTGCAGACAAATACCAGGATTCAAAATGTCCGGAGTCTTGGCCGTATCTATCTCAATAAGACCGGGCAGCCTTTCCTCGGTATTTCGAGCTGTCTGGACCCCGGCCTGCGCCGGGGTGACGGAATGGAGTGCCGCGTTGGCGAGTTCTCTCGGTCGTCACCCCGGCGCAGGCCGGGG
>PWNK01000011.1 GCA_003557865.1 Desulfonatronovibrio sp. | reverse complement strand
AAGACATGGACTCCCGGCCTTTAGGCGTACAACTGGGCAATTATTGCAGATACTTTAACCAAGCAATGATTAGTTATTAACCTGATTTCAGTGACAATGACAAGTCTTAGTTTATTCAGGAGGTTTGGAGGATTGGGAGTCAAAAGAAAAAATGTAACTGTAAAAGTAAAAAAGCAATGATCCACCAGCAGAAAGTCTTGTTTTGCAGAAGGAGAAGGCAAAGAACAGAAGGCGGATGCCCCGGCACTGAGCATTGCAGTGCCGGGCAGGCTAAAAATCAGAGAGTCATGGGTTGGCTGCCATAATATTTGCAGTGCTGAACATGCCGGGAGACTATCTGCAGATGCGTCTCAATTTTTTGGGGTTGAGGGATTATTTTACCCTATCTTGACCTCACCGGACACTGGTTTTCCTTCATCTCCTTCATACCATTCCAGTTCAATTTCCAGGGATTTTTTCAATTTATCCCTGCCCGGCTTGGTTTCCTCTTCAACCTTGAGTTCAAGGGTCACACTTCCGGGAATGGTCAGTTGAACCTCGTCCTGGCCATGGGAAAGGGTAATCCGGCCGGACTCGATTTTATCGGCCACGGTCCTTAGGATGGACGCGACCTCTGAGGTCTGTTTCTTTTCTTCGCTTTTGAAGAGTACTTTCTCCATGGCCTGCTCCTTTGGGTTTTTGATGCGGATGATTATGTTAAACTAAAAAATGCATCCAGTAAAACAAGAATAATCTGGCTTAGTTGGAGCGACGATCAATATCAATCCTGAAGTTCAGGGTCAGGACTCCCACCGGTACTATTCCCAAATCCACTCCAATCCTTTTCCATGTCAGCCCGAACACCGGCATGGCATAACCGCTTATGCCCATGATGTTCTTAAGGTTTTCCTTGTATCCGTACAGGAGTCCCAGCCTGTAGCCGGCATCAAAACGCAGGTCCGGGCTGTAGTTTTTTGCAAAGACCTGTCTGGAAAGCCCTATGCTGTATGTCCTTTGGTCATGGCTGTTGATAAAAGTCCCGGCGTTGAACCCCCTGTATTGAAAACCAATCAGGTGATTGTGGTCGTTGTTTTTTCCGGTTCCAAAGAATTCACCTGTGCCGTCGAGGTGCAGGCTCCACATGCCCAAATGCAGCGCATCTACTGCTGGTTTACCTTTAATAAACTTCCAGGTTTCAGTGTCAAACCAGCCTTTTTCGGGGGTGTCATTGTTATCATTGCCGGAATGAGTATTCTGAATGATGGTCGGTTGATGGTCCAGGTCAGATCCGAAAGCAAAAGAAGCAGATAAAAAGCACAGCAGCAGGGTCAGCATAAGAACAGGTCCCTTCATAAAAAAGCTCCAAGATGAAAAACAGGTCAGGTTGTTGTCAGTGTCTTAGTTATTCAGCCCGGAAAGGGATTATAAAAGACCAATCCCTGCTCATCAGGCAGCTACCTGTATTTTATGGCGCTGATGCGCATCAGTTTGTCAAAGGAGTGCAGAGCTTCAATGCGCCTGAATGTGCCGGTGCGCCCACGCATGACCATGGAATGAGTCAGGGCTCCTTCTCCGGTAAACTCAACACCCTTTAAAAAAGTACCTCCGGAAATTCCGGTTGCAGCAAAAAACACGTCATCGCTTTTTACCAGCTCTTCCATGGTCAGGACCTGGTTCAGATTATAGCCTGCGTTTTGCAGGGCCTCCTTTTCGGGGTCAGACTGCGGATCAAGCATAGCCTGCATTTCCCCGCCCATGACCCGGATGGCGGTGGCTGCCAGTACTCCTTCAGGCGTGCCTCCCGTGCCCATCATCAGGTCAACATCTCCCCCGGGGGTCACTGCCATGAGAGCTCCGGCCACATCTCCATCGGTGTGCAGCTGAATCCTGGCCCCTGCCTGGCGGATTTCGCTGATCAGTTTTTCATGCCTGGGTTTATCCAGGACAAAAACGACCAGGTCATCAACAGACTTGCCCAGCGCCCTGGCCACTTTGCGTAAATTCTCAGCAACTGGCTTCTTGATATCCACCTGGTATTTGGCCTGAGAGGGGACAACCAGTTTTTTCATGTAATAGGCCGGCCCTGGATCGAACAATGAGCCCCTGGGTGCCAGGGCGACAACAGCAATGGCATTGGGCCTTCCGAATGCCAGCAGCCTTGTGCCCTCTACAGGGTCCACGGCGACGTCCATTTCAGGTCCGTTTCCGGTGCCCAGGGTTTCTCCGTTATAGAGCATGGGGGCCTCGTCCTTTTCACCTTCGCCGATAACCACGGTCCCCCTGATATCAAGAGCGTTAAAGCTCAGACGCATGGCATCCACGGCAGCCCTGTCCCCTTCATTCTTGTCTCCCCGGCCAAGCCAGCGTGATGAGGCCAGAGCAGCAGCTTCAGTTACACGAACCAAATCAAGGGCCAGATTCCGCCCCGGTGTTTCCTGAATCATGCGCCTTCCTTTGTTTCTTGATAATTCAAGCAGTTGTAATTGCATCTATTTACAATAATTAGTGTTAGTGTCAAGATATATGTTCCTGCTCTTCACTTTCGCTTTGATCAAGGTTCAAATATGGATACACTTAATACTGCCGGGATGATTTTTTTAAGCATCATCTTTGAATCAGCACCGTTTATTCTCATGGGTGCTTTTTTTTCTTCCCTGGTCCTGGTATTTATTCCCAAGGACTTCTTCAAGAAACCCCTCCCGGCCAACCCGCTGCTGTCCATCCCTTTGGCCCTTGGCCTGAGCGCCATTTTTCCGGTTTGCGAATGCGCGATTATTCCGGTGATAAGGGGTCTGGTGCGCAAGGGCATGCCCCTCTGCGCAGGGGCCGTCTTTCTTGCGGCCGCCCCTGTCTTGAATCCCATAGTCCTGGCATCAACCTTTTACGCCTTCAGATTTGATCTGCAGGTGGTTGCCCTCAGGTTCGGGATGGCTGCGGTTGTGGCCATGATGGTGGGATTTGCAGTCTATCTGTTTCTGGAATCGGGTTCCAGGAACAAGACAGACAGGAAGCTGCCCATGTCATTTGAAAAGGAACCCGCAAACAGGTTTTTGGATGCAGCATCATGGAAAAAGATCTTTGATCATACCATTGATGAATTTTTTACAGTGGGGAAATATTTTATTATTGGCGCGGGAATTGCTTCACTGTTTCAGGTTTTAGTGAGCCAGCAGGCGGTTTTCAATCTGGCTGAGTCAGTCTATATTTCACCGATGGTCATGATGCTCATGGCCTATATTCTGTCTCTATGTTCAACAGCTGATGCCTTTGTGGCTGCATCGTTTGCAGGAACTTTTCCGACCATGTCCGTGGTGGCCTTCCTGGTTTTGGGGCCAATGCTGGACATTAAAAACACGGCCATGCTTCTGGGGTACTTCCCGGCCAGGTTTGTGGCGGTCTTTATGGCCTCTGTGATTCTTGGGGTTTACGGATCGGTTGTGCTGATGCAGTATATAAGCGGTTAGCATTCCAGTGTCTCTTGTGGTAAACATGGCTTAAGACATCATTATCCAGCTCGTTATCGCAGACTGTAATTTTTATAACTTATGCTCAAGACCGTTATCCTTCTTCTTCTGGCCATAATGCAGGTCAGGCTCATATACTCTGGTGATATTCTGTATTATCTTGCACCACAGATGCTTCCCTTTTTCTACTTTTCCACTTTCTGTTTTCTTGTGCTGGCCGCTTACAAGGCCTTGCCGGCCATGGTTCAGGCTGTACCCCGGCAGGGTTCAGCTTGTGATTGCGGGTGTCCCGCAGGACATGAGTCCAAACTTGCCGAACCTGTAATGTACGTCCTTTTCGGGCTGCTGCTCTGTCTCGGTTTTTTCATGCCTCCAAAACTTCTTGACAGCGCCATGGTTGAAAAAAAGGGCATTATTTATCATCAAACCACTCCAAGAGATATTGCGCAGGGACCTGAAAACGAGCTGTACACTCAACCCGGGACTATTGATCATGAGTGGTGGGCTGAATATCAATTTGATTCACCTGCTTCAGAATCAGCCTCTATAACCGGGGAGCAACAGGCCTTAAGGGAGGAACTCGGAATCTGGTACGATGCCGACTACTATTCGCAGCTTGTGCAAAGACTGCTGGGTATGGACAGGATCGTGGTTGAGGATAAAGGATTTCTGGACATTATGCTGGTTCTGGCAGCATACCAGACAAGATTTCAAAACAGAGAAATTGAGCTCACCGGTTTTGTATACCGGGACATGGCCATGTCCCAACAGGAGTTGGCAGTAACCAGAACCGCCATTACCTGCTGTCTGGCGGATGCAACATTTTACGGCATCCTGGTCAGGGGAGACGATCTGCAGCAGTTTGAACAGGACTCCTGGATCAGGGTCCGGGGACTTATTGACCAGGACTATGTTTTTGATCAGAACATGATCATGATCACCGCCCTTGAAGTGGAAAATATTCCCGTTCCGGAATCGCCCTATGTCTATCCCTATCTTTACAGACAGTTTATGCCCCTGGAGCCCTGATCAGAAAGGCAGTACAGCCGGAGGATATTTCCCCTGGAGGACCAGCTCAAGACAAAACCCCAAGCCTTTGAAGACTTATGTCCGATATGGCTGCATTGACAATGATACTATGACCCGGCGGATAACTCTCTCATAAGAGCATATGCCATAATTTTGTTCAGCCGCGTCTCACAGCTGAAAATCTGGACTTTTGATCAAAGGACAAGCAAAAATGGAAAAGAAATTATCAATTGACATGCATTATCTGAAAAGCATTCTGGGCAGACTTCTGAGCATTCCCAGCCCCACCGGATATACCGACAAGATAGTCCACTTCACCTGTAATGAGTTGGAAAAACTGGGCATAGCCTATGAATTGACCAGGAGAGGGGCCATCAGGGCGGACATCCAGGGGAAAAAATCATCACCGGACAGAGCCATTGTGGCCCACCTGGATACTCTGGGGGCCATGGTTACCAGGCTCAAACCCAACGGGAGGCTTAGCATAACCTCAATCGGCACCTGGTCCAGCCGATTCGCCGAAGGGGCCCGAGTGAACATCTTCACCGATTTCGGGGCCAGAAGAGGAACCATATTGCCTCTCAAGGCTTCGGGCCATGCCTATGACTCTGAGATTGACACCCAGCCTGTCACCTGGGATCAGGTGGAAATCCGGGTTGACGAGAACTGCCTGAATCAGGATGATCTGGTGGAACTGGGAATAAATGTCGGGGACTGGGTGTCCATTGATTCACCCCTGGACATTAATCCCGCAGGATACGTTAATGCCAGACACCTGGACAACAAGGCAGGAGTGGCGGTTTTAATGGCTGCGGCTCATGCGGTCATGGAAACCGGGATCATGCTGCCCATAGACTGCCATCTTCTTTTCACCATTTCCGAGGAAGTTGGATCTGGGGCTTCGGCTGTTCTTCACGGAGATGTGGCTGAGATGGTCAGCATAGACAACGCCCCCCTTATTGAGGGGCGCAACAGGTTTGAAAAGGGAGTGACCCTGTGCATCAAGGATTCCAGTGGACCATTTGATTATCACCTGACACATCTGCTTATTGAGCTGTGTCAGAGGCACAGGATTCTGCATCAAAGAGACGTGTTCAGGTATTACCGCTGTGATGCCGCTTCAGCCATTGATGCCGGGAACGACTTGCGCACAGCCCTGGCCTGCTTCGGGGTTGACGCTTCTCATGGGTATGAGCGGACGCACCTGGGTTCTCTTGAATCCCTTGCCCAGCTGATGAGCGTTTACATGCAGAGCCCGCCGGTGACTGAGAGAGACAAAAGTTACCTGGGTCCCATCAACGGCTTCACAGATCAGCCTCTGGCTTCAGCCCTGAAGCCGGAAGAACAGAGCTGCATTATCGGTGGAAAGGACCGTTCTTAATCCCTTAAGATTTATTATTTTTTCCCCAGGGGCATAATGTAAAAAGGCACCACCTCTTCCGGGAGGTCTAAGACCCTCTGAACCCCTGAATCGTCAAAGGCCCCGATAACCACAGTGCCCAATCCCAGGGATTCGGCCTGGAGGTGGATATTCTGACCCACATGTCCCACTTCCATAAAAACGTATTGCCTGCCCCTTGTTCCATATCTGTTGGTGGTCCTTCCAAAAACCCCGGCTATGACCACTACAGCCGGCGCGTCCCTGACCGACCCCTGACGAAGGGCCTGAGCGTAAAGTTCGTTTCTCCGGTCGCTGTCCAGGACCCGGACGAGAGAATGATTCGCAGGAACGTATCTGTAAACTCCAGTCTCCAGCCCCTTAACCATCCCTGCAACAAGGAATATCTCCAGGGGATATGTGGCCCCGGCCGAGGGAGCCGCCCGGAAATTCCTGCTTTTGTGGGTAATGCCCTGGGCCGACCAGAGGATCTGCGAAGCCTGATCTAAAGTGAGGGCTTCCGGGCTGAAGCTGCGGGTCGATCTTCTCTGAGAAATAGACCTTTCAACCGACATTTCTCCATCTTGAACCGGTTCAGGAAGACTGATTTTCTGACCGGCCCAGATGATGCCATGGTTCATAATCCCTCCCGGGTAAAACCCTGTACAGATAAAAATGATAATGACCGCTGCCAGAAGTGTCTTTGAGACCATTTGCACTCTCCTTTGTTATCAGCTGCCTGTAGCTGCAGTTAAATTATAAAATGTTGGCAATAGTTCACTCACAATCTTGGTTTGCCCTGGACTAAGGCTTCTTTTGCTGCGAACTCCCTGTCGCGGTTCCGTAGGAGCAACAATTTTATTTTTTACCAGTAACCCACTGCGAGATTAAACAAGTCTGGATAATTACCAACACCTTAAACACACACGTGTTTGTCCAACGGAGCCGTCGACGGTCAAACATCGCAAGAACATTGAAACTTTAGCCCCAGGCAGGCCTCAAGTATTGGAGTTAAACAAAAAACAGGGTCAGTCGTAATAAATGTTCTTCTGTTCCATAAGATAAATTTTGTCCGGACTGCGTCAAGGCATGGATCCTCTGGCCTGTAATTTGCTAGAAAGTGATGCAGGAGGAAAAAATATGCAGGACAGCATGTACAGTGCTTTTTTCGGGGCCATGAGCCAGGAAGCCAGAATGAATATCATAACCAACAATCTGGCCAATGTTAATACCAGTGGTTACAGACGTCAGGAAGTGGCTTTTGAAGACGTATTCACCAGGTTTGCTTCTGATTATGCAGATCCAAATACCACCCTTGAAAACAGGATTCTCTGGCCTGAAGCCAAGCTCAGAAGCCAGACCAGGGTCAGTCCTTCGCATATTGTTTTTGAGCAGGGAGGGCTGAAGAATACCGGAAACCAGCTTGATCTGGCCATTGCAGGGGAAGGTTTTTTCGAGGTTCAGACCCTGGATGGTGCAACAGCATACACCAGAAACGGTTCTTTTTACCGGGATCCTGAAACTGGAGCCATGATCACCGGACAAAGGTTTCAGCTTCTGGGGCAGGACGGTCCGATCATCATTCCGGAAGAAGCTGTAAACATCTCCATATCCGAGGCTGGCCAGGTTCTGGCCGACGGTGAAGTTTTGGACATAATCAATGTTTCCACTTTTGATAACCTGAATGTTCTCGAAAAAATGGGGCGTCAGCTGCTCAAGGTCAGGCAGGGAGTGGATGCCCAGCCTCAGCCTGCCCAAAACGCGGTTGTGCGCCAGGGGTATCTTGAGGACTCAAATGTGGATGTGGTTTACGAAATGGTCAATATGATCAGTACCATGCGGCATTTTGAGGCCATGCAGAAAATGGTGACCACAACCCATGAAAAGGATCAGCAGGTCATAAGGGATGTGGGAACAACAAGGTAAGAATTCATAGGCATAATCAAGGTTTTGAGTATAAGGAGAGAGTTTTATGATGCGTTCACTCTGGACCGCGGCGTCAGGCATGGCAGCCCAGCAGCTGAATATTGATGTCACAGCCAATAATTTGGCAAACGTGAATACCACTGGTTTCAAAAAGAGCAGGGCCGAGTTTGAGGATATGGTCTATCAGAATCTGCGCATAGCAGGAACCGAAAATATGGCCGGAGACAGAATCCCGACAGGCATTCAGGTGGGCATGGGAACCAGGCCGGTAACGGTACACAAGTTTTTTTCCCAGGGTGATTTTCAGCGTACAGACAACCCTCTTGATTTGACCATAGAAGGAGACGGCTTTTTTCAGGTCATGGCCAATGATGAACTGGCTTATACCAGAGCCGGGGCCTTCAAGCTGGATCAGGATGGAAGAATCGTCACTGCCAATGGTTATCCCCTGCAGCCTGAATTCAATGTTCCCCAGGATACGGTTAATATTGTTGTTACTGAACAGGGCAGACTTTCCTGTCTGGACAAGGCAGGGGATGAACTGGCCGGAATGGACATCCCGACCTTCAATTTTCCCAACCCGGCCGGACTGAAGAGCATGGGCCGCAATCTTTACCTTGAAACTCAGGCCTCGGGGGGGGCTGTGGAGGGTGTTCCTGGAGAGAATAATTTCGGGACCATCGCCCAGGGTGTCCTGGAGATGTCCAATGTTGAACTGGTTGAAGAGATGGTGAACATGATCGTCGGCCAGAGAGCCTATGAGATAAACTCCAAGGCCATTACCACCTCTGATCAGATGCTTCAGATCGCCAACCAGATGAAGAGGTAAAAACAAGGATCATGCCCAAAGCTTTAAACCGTCTGCGGTAATAATTTTTTACAGTGCATCATTCCAGCCGTAAAGGTGATCAGAACATGAACAGTTACATGAAATCAATCCAGACCGCATTGGTCTGCCTGGTGGTCATTTTCGCAGCCCTGTTTGGTCATAAAGACCCGGCAAAGGCTCAGCAGTTCTGGATTCATGAGCATGTGGCCCTGACTGATGACGTGATCACCCTGGGTGATATCGCAGAACCCAAGACTGCTAAGGGCCGGGAAAGGTGGCCAAAGGTCAGAGATATTCAGTTATGGAGAGCTCCCCTGGCCGGTCAGCGGATAGTACTCTCCAGATCCCAGGTCATGGAGCGATTAACGGCTGTAGATCAGGAAGTTGCCAGGCACAGCGTCATTCCCAGGGAAATAATCTTTCAGCGCGGAGCCAGGGTTTATTCCAGGGAAGAACTGGCATCCATGGTCACTGACTATCTTCTTCCTCAGATGCGGGGTCTGGGCGAGGAAATAGAGTTTCGTGACTTCAGGGTACCTGCTCCGGTCTTTCTGGAAAACGCCTATGATAAGATTGAAATCCAGACTTTATCAGACCCATTGCCTGGCAGAATCAGCCTGCGCATAAACATAATTGACGCCCACGGATCAGTCAGCCGACGGCTGACCGGGAACGTATTTGCTGATGTCTGGGCCACAGTGGCCTGTGCAGCCCGGCCCCTGAACAGAGGAGATATTGTCAATCCGGGGGACGTCCGCTTTGAAAAGAAGAATCTGGCCTACTTAAGGGATGAAGTCTGGGAAGGCCGGACCGGCCCGTGGAGAGTCAGGTCATCCATTGGGCAAGGTCAGCCCATTCTCAAGAGGGCCCTGGACGCAGTGCCTGTAATCAGCCGTGGAGACATGGCCACTCTAATTTACCAGGGCAGCCTTGTAACCCTTAGTGTTCCTGTCCAGGTTCTTGAAGATGGCCAGAAAGGGGACACGGTTATGGTCAGAAACTTAAGCAGCAGAAAAGAAATATCTGGAACAGTTCAGGACAGCGGAACTGTTGTTGCCAGATAATTTTCAGGGAAGATAGAGGAGGCAAAGATATGAGATCAAGCTGCATGTGGATACTGTTGGCCTTCATGGCCGGACTGCTTTTGGCGTGCGCCCCGGCCCATAATAAAAGCACGCCCATGCCGGCTTACGCCCCGGAACCATATATTGATTCACTGGAAAAGGTAGAGATGGACACGCCTTCACTATTCAACCCGCAAAGATCGGAGTTTTTGTTCAGCGACAACCGGGCCAGGCGGGTAGGGGATCTGGTTGTGGTCAATATAGTTGAATATTCCAGGGCAACCAACAGGGCATCGACCACGACCGAAAGGGAGTCCAGCCTGAACCTGGGAGTAAGCAGCCTTTTCGGCCAGAACAGCATGCACGCCCTGCCCCTGAATACCGCCACCGGCGGGATGCTTCCAGGGCTGGGTCCCAGGGGCGCCGTGGGAGACACGCCATTGGTAAGGGCCAATTCAGTGAGCGACTTTGAAGGTTCGGGGAGCACAACCAGGAATACCGATGTCACGGCCAGTGTTTCCGCCCGGGTGGTCAGAGTTCTTGACGGAGGGGTCATGCAGATTGAAGGTGCCCGCAATATCAAGGTCAACGGTGAAAACCAGGTCATTGTTGTTCGCGGTCTGGCCAGGTCCAGGGATGTTGCCGCAGATAACTCCATCCTTTCGACCCATCTGGCAGATGCCCACATAGAAGTATATGGACAGGGAATTCTGGCTGACAAGCAGAAACCGGGCTGGCTGGCGAGACTGCTGGACAGGGTCTGGCCTTTTTAGGAGTTTGGCAAATGACAAATACTTTCAAGCTGCTTAGTCTGTCCCTGGTGTTGCTGTTTATTGGAGCCCTTTATCCGGTTCAGGCCCATGCAGTCCGGCTCAAGGACATCGCAAATTTTGGCGGAGTAAGGACCAATCAGCTGGTAGGCTACGGACTCGTGGTCGGCCTGACTGGAACAGGTGATAACCGGGGAGCTCCTTTTACCATCAGATCCATGGTCAACATGCTGGAAGGGATGGGAGTCAGCGTGGATGCCGATCTTCGGGTCAGGAATGTGGCAGCGGTAATAGTTACGGCTGACATGCCGGCCTCATCCAGATCGGGAACAAAGATTGACGTGACAGTATCCTCTATTGGCGATGCCCGAAGCCTTCAGGGCGGGGTGTTGATCCAGACTCCGCTCAAGGGGATAGACGGAGAAATATACGCCCTGGCGCAGGGGCCGTTGACCCTGGGTGGGTTTTCCGTTGAAGGGCAGGCGGCCCAGATTACGACAAATATTACCACCGTGGCCAGGATTCCCAACGGGGCAATGATTGAAAGGGAAATACCCTACAGGTTCAACGCCCAGGAAAATATTCTGGTAAACCTCAATATTCACGATTTCTCCACCACTTCCCAGGTTACGGAGAGCATTAACTCGGCCTTCGGCCAGAATCTGGCCGCTGCTGAAGACATTTCCAGCATTAGGGTTGATATTCCCCGGGAATTCAAGGGTAACCTGATTCCTTTCATGGCCGCCCTGGAAAATATCCAGGTGACTCCAGACAGCCCGGCAAGAGTGGTTGTTGATGAAAAGACGGGCACTGTGGTCATGGGCGAAAACGTCAGGATTTCCAGGGTGGCTGTATCGCATGGGGATATGACCATTGTTGTCCGGGAAGATCCCCAGGTGTTCATGCCCGCGCCCTTTACCGATGCGGATCCGGTAGTGGTTCCAAGAACAGATATTGCTGTTGAAGAACAGATCAATCCCTTGGTGGTTATTGAAGGGGCGACCATAAATGAGCTGGTGGACGGGCTTAATTCAGTGGGGGCCACACCCCGGGACCTGATTACCATTCTTCGGACCATCAAGGCTGCGGGAGCCCTGTATGCTGAACTAGAGGTGATTTGATATGAATGATCCCTTAGGCAGTCACGGCGCAAGCAAGCTTGAACAGAGCAGGGCGGTAAATCAGCAGCTGGAGCTGCAGAGGCTCAGGGAAAGGCTTGACAGCAACAGAAGCGAAAAAAAAGATCTGCGTGAGGCCTGCATGCAGTTCGAAGCCGTTTTTATTCAGAGGATGTGGGAACAGATGCGGGCCACTGTGCCCAAGGAAGGATATCTGCACAGCAAGGAGCAGGACATGTACATGTCCATGTTTGACCGGGAAATGTCCATGGAAATGGCCCAGGCAGGGGGGATAGGACTGGCTGATCTCCTCTATGGACAACTCAAGCAGAGGCTGGAGCAATCAGGGGTTGAAGCGGCCTCAGTTTCACTCCAGAACCCGGCAAATTTTGAAGACGGGAAAAAATTACCTGATCAATTCCAGTCAGACTCCAATAGTGAAAGAAAGCTGGACAGCCGGGAGATCAACCGCATCCTGGCCATGAACATCCCGCCGGAAAAAAGAGTCGACTTTCTGGCCTCCCAGATCGAGTATTCTCTGGGAGGTAAACCTGTCAATGATCTGCCAGAACTTGAACAAAAGGTGGATAAGATAGAATCTGTTCCTGTTGAGGAGAGCCAGGGTCTTCCACCCCTGCACTGGCCTGTTTCCGGAACGGTCTCTTCTGGATTCGGCTGGAGAGAGGATCCCTTTACCGGGAGGCAGGCCTGGCATGCCGGTCTTGATTTTGCAGTTCCCCAAGGAACTCCGGTTGAGGCCTGCTGGCCGGGTGAAGTCATTTTTTCCGACCTTCACCAGGGATTTGGCAACAAGGTAATAATTCAGCACAGTGATGGCTGGAAAAGTGTTTACGCCCATAACAGTCACAACCTGGTCCAGGTGGGGGACCGGGTGGAATCCGGCCAGGTTATTGCAAGTTCCGGAAGCACAGGCCGTTCAACAGGGCCTCATCTTCATTTTGAATTAAGGCAGGGGGATCTGGCCTGGAACCCCAAAATGATCAGGGAAAGGCTGCTGGCGGGGTTGAGCATCGGTCGCGGCATCCAGGAGGACACGACCTAGGTGGTTCAGGAAGAAATGACATTCCAGGGTTATCCATCCTGGAAAAGACTGGGATCATTCATTTTTTAAGCCGCAGAAGTCGGTATGAACTGGAAGATATGGAGCTGACTTACTGCTGAATTATTCATGTCCCCATTTTGTGCAGTTCCATCATACAGGAGAAAGATATGAACATTTATGCCGGACTCATGAGACAGTGCAAGGCCATGGGAGTTCTGCTCTCCCTGCTTGAGGAAGAGTTTGAGGCCCTTGCAAATAACGCGGGACAGGAAATCGCCTCGGTTGAATTTTCCATCCAGGAGCTTATCCGGCAGCTGATGGATGAAAAAGAAGCTCTCAGGTCCATTCTCAGGGACAGTTCTTATTCCGGACTTGCTGACTATGTACATGTACTCGGCCCGCAGGACAGGGCGGCAATGTCCACAATCCTTGATGAACTCAAGGCAATGGAGGAAAGGTGCTCTTTCCAGGCCATGAAAAACAGGACCATGGCTTCTGCCCTGGCTGAACAGAACGCAGCGCTGGTAAAGTTTCTGTATGACCAGGTGGCTCCGGTAAAGGAAAGCGTCTATTCCTCCAAGGGACGCTGGAATGACAACGGTTCCCGGTCAACCGGGATAATCAGGGGAATGCTCTAATGTCAGGCATCGGATCTATTCTGGATATCGGGCGTACAGCCCTGTTTGCCAACCAGACAGCCATCCAGGTTGTGAGCAACAATGTGGCCAATGCCAACACGCCAGGCTACAGGCGTCAGGCCCTGCGGCTTGAAGAGTCCATGTCAATTCACACCGCGCCGGGTCAAATGGGAACCGGGGTTACTGCCAAGGAAGTTTTTCGTTATTTTGATGCCTTTATTGAAGCCCAGTACAATGACAAGTCCTCAGACAGAGAAATGTGGCAGTCCCTCAACGATAACCTGGGCAGTGTGGAGATCCTCTTCAACGAGAGTATCCAGGGGGGGCTTAACCAGACCCTGGCCAGTTTCTGGGAGGACTGGCAGGAGCTGTCCAAGCGTCCTGAAGACAATATCGTCCGATCGGCGCTCATGGGCAACACCTCAAACCTGATCAACACCATAAACCGCCTGGATGGGGACTTGAAAAAGATTCAGAAACAGATGGACGGCATGATCCTGCAGGATGTGGACAGGGTCAACGCAATCCTCAAAGAAATATCAGAAATAAACAGGGAAATTACGGTCAGGGAGGTTCCAGGCAGGATCAATCTCAATGAAATGCGTGACAAAAGGGATGTTCTGGTCAGAGAGCTGGCCCAGTACATTGATATTAACTATATCGACAACGGCGGGGGCAGTGTAATCATCACCACCAGGGCCGGGCATACCCTGGTGGACGGTCACAGCCATTTTCAAATCAAGTACGAGGCAAACAAGATATTCACCAATCTGACAACCGGGTCCTCACTTGATGGAAAAATCAATTATGAGGGGGAGTCAAGCTACGAGCTGACAGTGCAGGTGGTAGAAGGAGGGGCGGTGGGAGCCGGATCAAGCTTCAGGGTTTCCCTGGATGGCGGTCGGACCTGGATCAAGGACGAAAACGGCCAGGATCAGCTGTTTTCCGCGGATGAATATGAGAACCGGGTAACCCTGCCTGTGGACGGATTAAAGATCTGGTTCGATGGTTTTTCAGCAGGATCAGAACTGATGCCCGGAGACGAATTTCAGATCATCCCCAAAAGCTCCCTTTACTGGTACGAGAACACATCCACGGCCATGAACATATCTCCCCAGATTTTCAGCGACGGCAGGATGAATGATCGCCGGCTCACCGGGGGATCACTGGCCGGCCTGATCACCTTCAAGGACCATTATGCAGGCAAATACAGGGAGAAACTGGATGCGACCACCAAAAGCCTCATCTGGGAGGTGAACAGGATACATTCCCAGGGGGCCGGCCTGGAAAAATTTTCCTACGCCGCGGGGACCAGCCAGGTAACCAATGCCCAGGCAGCCCTTGGATCGGCAACATCTGGGCTGTCCTTCGGGGACAAGCTGCAGAACGGAAACTTTACCCTGCATGTATTTGACAAAAGCGACGGCTCAATTGAGTCCAGCTCTCTTGATTTCACGAGCATTGTTCCTCCGGGAACAGTAAATTTTGATCCCCGAGTACACAGCCTGGAGGATGTTCGAGACGCCATCAACTCCATTGACAATGTCAGTGCTTCCATTGTCAGCAACCGCCTGCTGATTGACGCAGCTCAGGGCTTTGAGTTCGCTTTTGGCAGCGACAGCTCCGGGCTTCTGGCCGGACTGGGCATCAACACCTTTTTTCAGGGGGATGATTCGCGCTCCTTCGCCATTAATGACTTTGTGGGCAGCAACATCTCTTATATCAATGCCGGCCGGGTCAACGGGGCCGGAGAAATAAATCCGGGCGATAACCAGACTGCCCTGGATATTGCCGGTCTTCAGCACAAAAAAGTATCCATAACCACCTTTTTTGAAGGCCGCACCGAGCAAAGTATTCAGAACTACTACAATTCCCTGGTGGGAAACGTGGGTGCTGATGCAAGCATGGCCAGATTCAGCAAGGAATACAATGACTCTCTGGCCAAGGACCTAAACCGGAGACAGGAACAGATCTCAGGGGTGAACATGGATGAGGAAATGAGCAATCTCATCAGATTCCAGCATTCATACCAGGCAGCGGCAAAACTGATCACCACCGCGGACAGGATGCTCCAGACCCTGATCGCCATGAAAAATTAACGCGAGGATATGGAGTTATGCGCGTTTCCCTGAACCTGCTATACGATAATTTTGTGACCAACATGAACAGGTCCACCTACAGGCTCATGGAGCTGAACAAAATGGCCTCCAGCCAGAAGAGGATCAACAAGCCTTCTGATGACCCCATCGGCGCGGCCAGGGTGCTGGGCTACAGGGACTCAATTTCATCCCTGGAGCAGTACAAATCCAATGCTGATACTGCTCAGGGATGGCTGGGCCTTGCTGATGACGCCCTGATGCAGGTCAATAATGTTTTGATCAGGGCTAAAGAAATTGCTGAGCAGGCAGCCACAGGAACCATCAACGCTGACCAGAGGGAGGCCCTGTCCTTCGAAGCCCGCCAGCTTTTTGAGCAGATGATTAACCTGGCCAATACCCGGTACGAGGGAAAAAGCATCTTTGCCGGACACAAGGTTAATGAGTCGGCTTTTGAGCAGGCCATGAATCTGACCAGCAACAGAGAGCTTCCAGATGGATACATCATTGAGGGCAGGGCCACCGGAACGATAATGGTCCAGTTTGCAGGATCTGGCAACGATACCATTGCCAATGAACCTGACTTCAGGTTTTCAACAGACGGCGGAAAGACATGGACAGAGGGTACAGCAGTTGACATGGGAAACAACGAGTACAGGCTGGATTTAAACGGGGTCAGTCTAACAGTTCCTGGAACATACCAGGTGACTTCCTCAGCAGATCCCAGTGACTCATCGGGCACATGGCTCTGGGTGAGACCCACGGCAAAATACACGGGTGATGATGAGGATCAGGATCGGATTAAGGTTGAGCCCCTGTATGCTCAGAGTATTGCTCCCGGAGATGTGCGCGCACTTGGAGTTTTTGATAAGGATGTGGTTATAAGGATTGACGACATTGATACCGGTATTCCAAATGAAGTTAATTATTCCTACAGCCTGGACGGGGGCACCAGCTGGAAAACAGGCAACAGAACAATGGTTGATGCTGGTGATCAGGTCAGGTTCCTGGTGCCTGGGGGAAGACTTGAGATCGACCTGAGCGGTGCCAGTGATCTCAACAACAGCGACCAGATACTTATCCGTCCCAACCGGGCGGCAATCAATTTTGAAATAGCCGCCAACCAGACCATTCAGGTCAATCACGTGGGCAAGGATGTATTTGGCGGGATTTACATGAAGCCCGGAGATTCTCACCATACCAGGGGCATTGATGGTCCGGAAAATGTTTTTGAGACAATGGGAGAGCTGATCGCCTATCTGGAGACCAACAACCAGTCAGGGGTGCAGAAAAGCCTGGAAAACATTGATGCCTGCCTGAAGCACATAAACGGGAACCTGGCCAGTATCGGAGCCAGGCAAAACCGGCTGAGCATTTCCAAGTCCGTAATTTCAGGCCTTGTTCTTAACGAGAGGGAGAGGCTGAGCAATATTGAGGATGTTGATGTGTCCAAACTCATGACGGATCTTGTCAATCAGCAGATCATCTATGAGGCGGTTCTCAAGTCCTCCTCCACCATCATGCGCATGAGCCTGGTGCACCATATGTAAACAAGCTTCATCAGGAGGTCTTTGCAGCGATCTGCTTTGGGCCAGGAGAGTCTAACTTTTTAAGCATGTACGGGATTATCATTTGCATCCAGAGGATAAAAGCAGAAAATGCTCATACTGTCTCGTCGCTCAGGTGAGAGCATTCACCTGGGCGAGGATATCATCATATCTATTCTGGGGATAAAGGGAAAACAGGTCAAGGTGGGCATTGATGTCCCGGACCGGATACCTGTCTACCGGGAAGAAGTATTCAGAAAAATTCAACAGGAAAACGAGATGGCCATCAGTGCATGTGCCCAGGATCTGGTAGCGGCGGCAAATATATGGACAAGAATGAACAGCAGGAAATAAATTCAAGGCTGGGAATGATCCTGGTCGCACAGGAAAAGTCAGTCTATTTTCCGCGGGGTCTTATCGGCATGGAGCGGGTCAAGGACTTTGTTCTGCTGCAGATAAAACCCCAGTCTCCGTTTTATGTGCTACAAAGCCTGAAGAATTCCCGATTCGGGCTTCTGGTGGCTGATCCTTTTGCCTTTATGATTGATTACAAGGTCCATCTGGGTAAAACAGAGGAAAGGATTCTTCAGGTCTTAAGACCTTCAGAGCTGGCCATAATGGTTACGGTGACCATCCCCAGGGGATGTCCCGAAAAAACCACGCTGAATATGACTGGACCCATTGTCATAAATACCGTCAAGAGGATTGGAATGCAGGTGCCGCAGAATGACCCGGGGATCAAGGCCAGGATAGTTCTTTCTGAATTGGAGGAAAGCAGTTAGATGGGTTATGAGCTGCGCTGAAACCAGCTTTCCGTGTCTTCACGGATCATTTTTTCAGCTATTCTGCGTGAGTCAGGTTCATAGGAACCATTCTCGATTCTGGCCTTGAGTTCCTGAATTTTATCTGTTCTTGATTCGTCCGCATTCAGGGCCTGTTCAAGACCGCTCCTGTAGAGCCTGGCTTCCTGGGACAGAGTTATCCTGTCGGAGTCTGAGGAGGCTTTGGCTCGATGGCTGTTGCTCCCGCTTTTGTCCCTGGTCTTATCTATTTTGGACTGCTCGTATGTCTGCAACCCGGTAAGAAGTCCTTTTATCTGCATTGTCTCCTCCCCCGATCATCTCTTTGAGGTCAGTTTATTTATCGGACAGTTCCGGCTGACCTTAAGCCCAAAAAAATCATTTTGAATTCCCTTGGGAAAAAAGCAATAAATGTGCCCGTCTTAAAGAAGTAATTAATTCAGGCAGTTATGTATCTGTATTGCTGGATTTAGTTTACAGATGTCAAAGCATTGTTTCATTTACTTTGTTCAGAGTCAACTCCCATAATTTGCCAAGAACCAGTTCTTTTTGTTCCTGGCTTAGTTCCTGCGGCCCTTCTTTTCCCTGAGCGAAGATTTTCATTTCCTCCCCGGTGGGTGGATAGTGAAAAACAAGTTCAGTATTCAGTTCACGGCTCAGGGTCTGTTTGATTTCCTCAACCAGGGGGTTATTGCTGTCCGAGGTTATGAGGTTCTCAATGATTTCCCTGGCCACTCTTTGCACAAGGCTTCTTCTTTTAGCTTCTCTGGAACCGGACTGCGCTTCTTCTGCCACTCCTCTGTGCAGGTAGCGCGAGAGCCGGGCGAGTCTGCGACCGTTGATGAGCTGGCGGTCATAGGTCTTGAGCACGTTTTTTACCAGGGCCGGATTGATGGTCATGTTATTTTAATCCTCTTCTATCGTTAGTATCGACCGTTTTAGAAAAAGCATTAGGCCAGATCCTGAAAAATGTTATGCTTATGAAACTTCTGCTTGAACCAGTCTATTTTCTTGGCTAAACAAAAGGACCTTACAGGTGCCGGCATATTTGATACTGCCTGGGTATTACCCATTATCTGACACAAGAGATGAAGAGATGAATATTAATTCTGTGTTGCTTATCACCAAAAAAGGGAGCAGGGAAGCCTCTGTCCTGGGCCGGGAAGTCAAAGCCTGGCTGGAGGAGTTGGGGGTGCGGACTGTTTTGTCCAATGCAGGACCTGCTGACTCCTTGTCAGAACTTAAAGACTCCGGTCTCGATTTGATAATGGTTCTGGGCGGGGACGGAACAATTCTCAGTCAGGCCAGAAAACTGCTTCATCTTCAGACCCCCTTCCTGGGGATAAACCTCGGCCAGGTGGGCTTCATGGCTGAAATGTCCCCTGATTCATGGAAGGAGCATCTCCAAGGGGCAGTACTTGACTGGAGGCTTTCCAAAAGGATGGTTCTCGGTTACCATTTGAAGAGGGGAAACAGAACAGTTAAAAAAGGCTGCGCCATAAACGAGGTGGTTATCAACAGGGGAGAGATGGCCAGGCTGATTACAGTCTTGCTGGATCTGCCAGGAGGGGTGCGCCAGAGCATAAGGTCCGACGGGATTATTTTTTCCACCCCCACCGGGTCAACAGCCTATTCCTTTTCAGCGGGAGGGCCACTGGTTCATCCAGAGCTGGAAGCAATGATTATCACCTCCATCTGCCCCTTTCTGCATGACTTCAAACCTCTTGTTCTTCCTGCCTCGGAAACCCTTGCAGCCTGTTCCGATGTTGACGCCTGGCTGACTGTTGACGGCCAGCTGGGTTTCAGGATCAGGCCCGGAGACAGGGTAGAGATCGCCAGGCATGACGAAGATTTCAAGATTCTCTGCGTCCCGGTTCAGACCTTTGCGGCCAAGCTTGAGGCCAAGGGATTTCTAAAAAGGAGATAGAAATTGACCAAGTTGCCGGAAATATCCTCAGTTTCCAGGATCCGCATGGGACAGGACCCGTATCTTGATGCCTGGTTTCTGCACTTTATGCTGGAAAACAACATTGAGCACCTGGTCAATCCCCAGGTCAACGCCTCGCCGGAACAGCTGAGGTTTATGGTGGATCTCGAGGAGAACCAGATTTTTGCCCCGTGCACCGACTGGATGTTTGACAATCTCCTGAAATCCAGGATGACCCGGGAACTCAAGAAAGAGTATGTTGAAGCCTGGACAAGGGTGGTCACAATCATCCATGCCTTTTCAGGTGAGCCCTTTATCCGGAAAAAAATACTTTCTTTATGCAAGCACCTGTTCAAAAAGGCACTGCATTCCCCGTTTATGATTCCTTCAAGGCTCCTGAAAAGAATGCTGGATATTTTTTTAAGCCAGAACGCTCTTCAGGACCCTTTTGTTGCCAAGAAAAAAGACTATAACCGCCGCGCCCTGAAGTTCATGAACACCCCTGTGTTTTTCAGGTTTATCAGTTCCTGTCCTGACTCAACCATGGGCTGCGAAAAAATTCAGGACCTGAGATGGGAACTGGATCTGCTGGAACTGAGACGTTTTTTCTGCCTGTCCACCTGGTCTGATATCTGGGAGCTGGATGAATTCGTGCCAGATGCCGAAATTGTGGAAAAGGAAATCAGCAGGCAATGGAACGGTTTTGAGCCGGTCATGACTGCACTTTTCGGGCCTGACAATACCTGCAGCTACAAGATACTCTATCTGCCCAACAGCGCCGGGGGTATAATGTTTGACCTGAAAGTGATCCAGGCCCTTGTAAGGCTGGGGCACAAGGTTGTTCTGGCCTTGAAGGAGGGCTTTTATTACGAGTACCCCACCTTCTGGGATGTTGACTCAGACCCGGTACTGGGCCGCGCCCTGCAAGAGGCAAGAATTGTCCAGGACAGCCAGATTTCTAAAAAGGACTTTTTAAAAGCACACAGAGAGAACAGGGTTCTGGTTATTTCGGATGGAACCAGGGAAAGGATGAATCTGTACCGGGCCAGCGTTACCTTTTCCAGGGCCTGGAAAGAGTCTGATCTGGTTATTGCCAAGGGCAACGGCAATTTCAGGAGGTTTATCAATAATTCTTATCTCTTTACCAATGATATTCTCGCGTTCTACCGGGACTCTTCAGGCGAGGTGCATTTTCAGTTTAAAAAGAAGAGTTCCAGAGTGCGCAAGTTTACTGAGGTTGAGATTCTGAAAAAAGCGGAGGAAATTAAGAAAAGCATGCTGGCCGCAAGGCTCAAGGGGCACAGGGTGATCTTCTACAGCGCCATTATCGGAAGTATTCCGGGCCAGACCAGGGTGGCGGTTGAAGTCATCAACCATTTTGTCAACTATATGCGCGAGCGGATGGACCAGACATTTATCGTTAATCCCGCGGAACATTTTGAGCCCGGCATGGACGGTGACGACCTGATGTACATGTGGGAGGTGGTCCAGCGCAGCGGTCTTATTGATGTCTGGCGATTTCAGACTGTGCGTGATATCGAGAAGAGCTTTGAGCTCATGGGCAGAAAGGTTCCGCCCATCTGGGCGGGAAAGGATGCCACCTATTCCACAGGATGCACCAAAGAGATGAAAATAGCCCTGGATGTCCAGAAGAAGTATCGGGAAATGCAGATAATCGGTCCCAGCCCGGAAAGGTTTTTCAGGCGCAGGGAGTATGGGGTGGGCAGGTTTTTTGATGCCAGCATTGAAAGGGAGAGCATGACCGGGGGTATTCATGGACTTTAGGCCAAGGTTCTGGATTAAGAATTCTTTTTTTGGTATCCATTCCGGTTTGGTAATGCTTGCAGCACTTTTGATCTGGGCGTGCGCTCCAGCTCCAGTGGTTGTGGAGCCTGAACCGGTCCCGGAACCATCCTTTTACCTTCCTGCTGATCCGGATAAGGTGATCAGCATTCTAGCTGCCGGGCTTGAAAATCAGGGCCTTGAAAGCTGGACCGAGCTGAAAAAGCCTCTTGAACGCAGCCTGGCTTATGTCCGGACCAGGGACCAGCACTCTGACGCTGTCTGCCTCCCGGAGCTGTGTCTTAAATGGAGCCAGGTGCACAGGACTCTGGAGACCTTTGTGATGCTTTTGCCTGATATAGAGCGCAATCCCCAGATCATGAAGCATTTTTTCGATTTTTATGCAGTTGATCCTCATATCCTGCTCACCGGTTACTACGAACCCCTTCTTCAGGCCTCAAGGGATGCTCATTCTGGATATCCCTATCCTGTCTACTCTCTTCCGGATGATCTTCTGACTTTGAATCTGGGGGAGTTCCATCCCCGCTGGCAGGACCAGAGACTGGTTTACCGTCTTGAAAACGGCAGGCCTGTTCCCTATTACGACCGGAAAAGCATAGACCAGAAAGGGGTACTCAGCGGCAGGGGTCTGGAGATTGCCTGGATCAATGACCGAGTTGATCTTTTTTTTCTGCATATTCAGGGCTCGGGAAGGCTCGAGTATCAGGACGGGAAGCGTGAGCATGTGCTCTATGCGGGGCGCAACGGCCTGCAATACGTTGCCCTGGGCAGAGTGCTGGTGAATGGGGGTCATCTTGAGCCTGAAGAAGTAAGCATGCAGTCCATCCGGAAATTTCTTGAGGAGCATCCTCATCTTATTGATTCTTTGCTGGCAACCAACCCCAGCTATATCTTTTTCACTCTGGCAGATGATGGCCCCAAAGGGTCCATCGGACAGATCCTGACCCCTTTTGTCAGCGTTGCTGCTGATCCGGCCTTTATTCCCTGGGGGTCAGTCATGATTCTGGACGCAGTCCTCCCAAAATATCAAGGAATAGAAAGCCGGGTATCCGGACCTGTTCTGGTCCAGGACACCGGCGGGGCCATCAGGGGACGGCATCTTGACCTGTTTTGCGGATTCGGGCCCCGCTCGGAGTATCTAGCCGGGAAAATGAAAGATCGGGCCAGTGTTTATCTGATGGTAGTAAAAGATGATTAGAATCAATGAGATACTGGATAAAGCCGCTGTCTATCTTTCAGGTCCTGATCAGGCGGTCATCCAGAAAGCCTATGTTTTTTCCGCTGCCGCCCACGCCGGGCAGATCAGGCTGAGCGGAGAACCCTATCTTTCCCACCCCCTGGAAGTAGCCAACATCCTGGCTGAAATGCATCTTGACGCCTCCACCATTGCCGCTGGAATCCTTCATGATACCGTGGAAGATACCAAGGCCACCCTGGAAGAGATAACCGAGCAGTTTGGAGTGGATGTGGCTAAAATAGTCAACGGGGTGACCAAGATCAGCAAAATCAGCTTTGAGTCAAAGGAGGAGGCTCAGGCCGAGAATATTCGCAAGATGATCCTGGCCATGGCGGATGATATCCGGGTGATAATGGTCAAGCTGGCTGACAGGCTGCATAATATGGGTACCCTGGAATTTCAGAAAACCATCAAGCAGAAGATGGTGGCTCAGGAAACCATGGATATCTACGCCCCCCTGGCCAACAGGCTGGGACTCTACAGGGTAAAGATCCGGCTGGAGGACTTAAGCCTGAAATACCTCAAGCCTGATGTCTATTTCCAGATTCAGGAAGGGGTAAAAAAACATGAGTTCGCAGGCGAGCAGTACATTCAAAAAGTCTGCACCATGGTTGAAGATGTCCTCAGAAAGAACTCCATTGAAGGAAAGGTTTCAGGAAGGCTGAAGCATATTTACAGCATTTATCATAAAATGATCCAGCAGGGCCTGACCCTTGATCAAGTGTATGACGTAATCGCCTTCAGGGTCAAGGTCGCAAGTGTCAAAGACTGTTACGCGGTTCTGGGGCTTGTTCATTCCATCTGGAAGCCTGTTCCGGGACGCTTTAAAGACTATATCTCCATGCCCAAGGCCAATATGTACCAGAGTCTTCATACCACGGTCATCGGCCCGGACGGGGAACGTATTGAAATCCAGATCCGGACCGAAGAAATGCACAAAATGGCCGAATTCGGTGTGGCTTCTCACTGGAAGTACAAAGAAGACGGGAAGCTCAACCCGAAAGACGCTGAAAGATTCAACTGGCTCAGACAGATTCTGGACTGGCAGGAAGAACTGAAAGATCCCAGAGAATTTATGGCCTCCCTGCGTTTTGATCTGTTTGAAGATGAAGTCTATGTCTTTACTCCCAGAGGACAGGTTATTGAGTTGCCTGAAGGCGCAACCCCCATTGATTTTGCCTACCATATTCATACCGAGGTTGGAGACCGTTGTTCAGGAGCCAGGGTCAATGGCAAGCTGGTACCCTTGAACACCAGGCTGAAAAACGGAGATACCGTTGAAATTATTACTGACATCAATCGTCATCCCAGCCGGGACTGGCTGAAGCTGGTCAAGACAGCCAAGGCCAGGACCAGGATAAGGCACTGGATCAGGAACGAGGAACGCCAGCAGAGTATCGCCCTGGCCAGAGAAGTCCTGGAAAAGGAAGGACGCAAGCTTGGGGTGAATATCAACAAAGCCTTCAAGGATGGAGTTTTCAAGGAGATAGCTGCGGAGTGCTCCTTTCATTCCGAGGAAGATTTGTTGTCAGCCATTGGTTACGCCAGAATAACCCCAAGGCAGGTGCTGAACAGGATCATCTCCAGGGAAGAAGCAGCCGGGGTACGGGGAGAAACAAGGGAAGAAAGGCCCAGGGAGGAAGAAAAAGCCCACCAGCCTCAGGTCAAAAAAGAAGGGGTGCGCATCAAGGGAGTCGGGGATGTTCTGGTCAGGTTTGCCCACTGCTGCAATCCCCTGCCCGGGGACCCTATTGTGGGCTATATCAGCCGGGGCAGAGGAGTTGTAATCCACACCACCAGCTGCCACAATGTCCAGGAAATGGAGCCGGAAAGGATGATCGAGGTGTTCTGGGAAAGTGAAGCGGACAAGTCCTTTCCGGCCAAGATCAAGATAATCTGTGAAAACAAAAAAGGAGTTCTGGCCAAGATCAGCAGCCTTCTGACCAGAGAGGAAGTTAACATCGATTCCGGGTCGTTCAAGTCCAATGTTGACGGAAAAAGCGAACTGCTGTTCACCATCATGGTCAACGATTCATCACACCTGTACAATACCATCGGCAAAATGCGCAGGCTGAAGCATGTGCTGGAAGTCACCAGAATCAGTGAGTGAGTCATGAAATAAAGAACCGGGCAGGAGGCGCGCCTCATGCCCGGTTCAACTGGTCGGCCGGCAGGAAAATCTATGGACTGAGAGCTTAATGCTGCATAAGCTCAATTTCAAAGTTGAGGTCTTCACCGGCCAGGGGATGATTGGCGTCTATGGTGATGACCTGGTCTTTCACTTCAACGATGAAGGCCGGGAATTCCTGACCTTCAGGGTGTCTGAGCATGAGCTGCTGTCCCACTTTGGGAGGGATGTCCTCCGGGAACTTGTCCCTGGGCACATCCAGAATCATGTCCTGACGCCGCTGGCCATAGGCCTGTTCACATCCCAGGGTGACTGACCTGCTTTCTCCGGCTTCCATTCCCCGGACAGCTTCTTCGAAGCCTGGGATAACCTGTCCCTGGCCAACAGTAAATTCCAGGGGCTCTCTTTCCCTGGACGAATCAAACACAGTTCCGTCGTTTAGTTTTCCAGTGTAATGCACCTTGACTTTGCTTCCGTCTGATACTTTGGACATTAATAATTCTCCTTGGTTCTGCCCTGAAAAAAAAGATACAGGGCGTGTTTACCTGACTTTTGGATTTATTTCAACTTTGTTCACCACTTTTTCATAGTAAACCTGGTTTTGCTCCAGGTTGACCGGATTTCTGCGCTTCATGTTCATCCGAAGAATCAGCAGATTCAATTTTTGAATCTGCCTGTATTTTTCCTGCTCGTCTGTGCAGTGTTTGAGCAGGTCCCGGGTGGAGTTTATCTGTCTTTGCAGTTCAATTTCCTCAGGCACATAACCTGAATTTTTAAGTATTTTGTAGGCCATGCGCAGATCTGAGGGAATGTGAACGTCCTCGTCCAGCTTCAAGGGTTTTCCCCTTCCCGGGAGGTTCTCGAAATCCCCGTTCTTCATGGCTTCACGGATCCTTTCCTCAGCAATCCTGGCGAATATTTCCATGGCAGGTCCCTGTCTGCAGCCATCTTTTACTTGAGTTATCAGCCTTTCACACAAATCATGGGCGTCAACCGGGCAACCTTTGCCGCCAGCCCTGTGTCATGAGAAACCTGGATGACCCGGTCCACATCCTTGTAGGCGTCCGGGGCCTCTTCCGCAAGCCCCCTGTAGGAGTGCCCGCGGACTTCAATGCCTTTTTCCTGCAGATCCTGGATTATGCTGCCTGCCTTAAAATTCCTGGTGGCCTGTTTTCGGCTCATAACCCTGCCCGCGCCATGGCATGCGGATCCGAAACTGAGCTTCATTCCCTGCCTGGTCCCCACAAGGATATAAGAGGATGTTCCCATGCTGCCTCCGATAATTACCGGCTGACCTGTTTCCATATAAGCGGCAGGCAGGTCGGGGCTGCCTGGACCAAAAGCCCTGGTTGCCCCTTTGCGGTGAATAAACAGCCTGGTCTTGTTTCCGTTGACTTCATGGTATTCTTCCCGGCAGGTATTGTGCGAAACATCATACAAAAGGGGGAGCGCGACCCCGGGAAAGACGCTGGCAAATGCTTCCCGCACCAGGTGACTTATGATCTGCCTGTTGGCCAGAGCGCAGTTGATGGCTGAGCGCATGGCGCCGAGATACTTTTTCCCGGTTTCAGAATAAACCGGGGCGCAGGCCAGATCCCGGTCAGGAAGGTTGATCTTCTGTTTGCGGGCCTCGGCCACCATGAGCCGCATATAGTCGGTTGCCACCTGGTGTCCCAGACCCCGGGACCCGCAGTGAATACTGATGAGCGCATCATCTTTCCTCAGCCCGAAGGCCCTGGCGGCTTTTATGTCATATATTTCTTCAATTGCCTGAACTTCCAGATAGTGGTTGCCCGAACCCAGGGTCCCCATCTGATTTGCCTGTCTTTGTTTGGCCTTGTCAGAGACGTATTCAGGCACCGCCCCCAGGCATTTTCCTCCTTCTTCAATATTTTCCAGGTCTTCATTCCTGCCGTAACCTTTCTTTACCGCCCAGAAAGCTCCATGCTCCAGAACCTGATTCATCTCTTTGCTGCTGACCTTGATCACCCCGCTGGAACCGATCCCGGCGGGAACGGTTTTAAAGAGAAGGTCGGCCAGACTTTTCTGCTGGTCCACTATTTCCTGCCGGTGAATCCCGGTGAGCATGGACCGGATCCCGCAGGCAATATCAAATCCAACCCCGCCTGCGGACACGACTCCGCCCATGTCGGGAGCAAAGGCCCCAACGCCGCCGATGGGGAAACCGTAGCCCGAATGAACATCAGGCATGGCCATTGAAGCTTTGACAATCCCGGGCAGGGAGGCAACATTTGCCACCTGCTCCAGAACTTTGGCCTCCAGATCCCTGAGCAGGGTTTGGTCGCTGAAAATGATGCCCGGTACCCGCATGGCTCCGGTTCTTTGCAGCTCATAGGTGAACGGGGCAATTTTTTCGAGGTTGCTGACATTCATAATGTTTTGGGAAGGGGATGGTTCCTAAAATCAGGCAGCTCAGTGTTAAACTGTTTTAATTAATAAGTATTTAGTGTTAATGACCGGTGATGTCAAACCCTAAACATCAACGACGCATCTGGCAACCCACTGGCCGCTTCTGTTTTTTTTCACAGAAAGTTCGCTGAAGCTGGCCCCTTTGATTTCCACAGAAGGATCATGCCGCAATGGGTCTATGGTTTCTCCCCTGAGCTCAGCCTCAAGCTCAGGTCCGTTGATTGCTGCCTTGATTTCACTGAAGATCATGTTTTCTTGAGCAATAAGGTAAATAAGCTCGTTGATGAAATCAAAAAACAGCATTTCCGGGTTATCATCCCGGCAGTAAAGGTTGCGGACAGTAACCGGCTTAACTGAGCCCAGGTCGGATATTACTGCATTGAGGGCCAGTCCCGCCTGGGAGAAGGCCATGGCCATGCTGGGGCCCCTGCCTTCAATGCCCATATCCGCCCTGTGATCAAAATGGCTCCAGCCGTAATTTTTCATGGATTGCTCGCCCTGGAATGGATCGTCAATGAGCTGATTCATGCCATAACATAACTCATGTGAGTGTTTTGGCAACTGATTTGCTGTCCGGGATCATTATTCGGCAGTCATTCTAAATTAAGCCAAGGCTGCCCATTGTTGACAGTAATTCCGGTTGGATATAATTGTTTAAGGGCCATAAGCCGGGATAGCTCAGTTGGTAGAGCAGCTGATTCGTAATCAGCAGGCAGCGGGTTCAAATCCCGTTCCCGGCTCCAATAAAATCAATAGCTTATATTTATATATATTTTTTAATTTTTGAAAATAGGTGTTTGTGGTGCACAACATGGTGCACAAATTGAATCGCTATGAAATATTCATTAGGCAGTAGATCTGTTCGGGCGAGTGGTTTCTGATTTGTACTTATGTGGTTGTTTTATTAGGCCAGTGTCTGTTTTGCTGGTTTTTTTGTAAATTTTGTATTTTCCTGCGCTGAAAATATATTTCGTCACTTGTCGCTTTTTTAGCCTGCAGGGTTTTTGATCCATTTTTCTGCATCGTCTGACCTCTACCCAGCCTGACCTCCCCTAAAAATTTGCTGCGAGGCCTTAAGGGCAAGGTTCCCGAGCTGGAGACCCCCATATCTGATCATTTTGAGAATAGGACCAGGGGGGGTGTTGCGTAAAACATGCCTGACAGCCCTTTGCTCTGACTTTGAAGCAGCCCAGGCAATCCTTAAATACCATGCAATGACCTCCCCTCAGAAAAATCAGTTCTGCATTTGCTGGATCGCCATGAAAATCCATGCAGATATTTGAGCCTTGGGCAAACCAGCTTTCAAAGGCTTCTATTGGGAAAACCGTTTCTTCAGCCCAGTCAAGATAAGGCATGAATCTGTCGCATTCAGCAAGTGGAAGATTTCAGCTTTAGAAACCCAGCAGCCTTTGATCCAGCATTGAGTATCTTTTAATCAGGCTGTCATTCTTAACAGCTATAGCCAATGCTTTCTTGGTTCCTACCAGGACAGCCAGATTCTTAGCCCTGGTCACACCTGTGTAAAGCAGATTTCTTTGCAGCATAATGTAATGCTGGGTCAGTATGGGAATGACTACAGCAGGGTACTCACTACCCTGAGATTTATGAACGCTGACGGCATATGCCAGGACAATCTCATCAAGATCCGGATATTCATAAAGCACTCCACGGCCATCAAACTGAACAATCAGTTCTTTCTCTTCCTCGTCAATCTTGATGACCCGGCCGATATCCCCGTTAAAAACTTCCTTGTCATAATTATTCTTGATCTGCATGACCTTATCACCAATACGAAAAGTATTCCCACCTCTGGTGATACCAGTACTGTTAGGATTCAATTGTTCCTGCAAAACTCTATTCATATTGCCTGCCCCGACAACACCTCTATGCATGGGGGATAAGACCTGGATGTCATTGACTGGATCAAGGTTGAACCGCCTGGGAATATTAACTTTGATAAGGGAAATAATCCTCTCCAGCACTTTCTCGGGATCTTCTTCTGGGATGAAGTAAAAATCATCTGGATCTTTTCTGGGAGTAAGGTTTGGTATTCGCGCTTGATTAATAAGATGAGCATTAACAATGATTGAACTGTCCTGGGCCTGACGGAATATCTCAGTAAGTCTTACAACAGGTACAGCATTTGAACTTATTATGTCTTTAAGAACATTGCCAGGACCAACAGAAGGCAGCTGATCCACATCACCAACCAGGATGACAGTTGCCCCTTTGGGAATGGCTTTGAGCAGATGATGAAGCAGGGTAATATCAATCATGGACACTTCATCAAGAATAATCAGATCACAGGGCAGAGGCTTGTCTTCATTGTAGGAAAACTTCCCGTTTCTGGGGCTGAATTCCAAGAGACGATGAATAGTTTTGGCTTCTCTGCCTGTTGCCTCAAACATCTTTTTTGCTGCTCTACCAGTAGGGGCTGCCAGAAGAATATTACTGGTAATCTGAGAGAACACATCCAGGATAGCTTTGACTATGGTTGTCTT
>PWNK01000155.1 GCA_003557865.1 Desulfonatronovibrio sp. | reverse complement strand
GTTTAGCGCTTTTAAGGAAAGCAGGGGACAGGCACTCCGGGACCCACTTGAGCATCATTTTGTGCTTAAAATGTCTTATTTTTGGGGCAAGTGGGTCCCGGAAGAGCCAGTCCCCGTGCCACATGCAAAGCGCTAAACAGATGCGCAATTTTACAATTTTTTACTTGACCCATGGGGCGTTCAAAGATAAACCCCGCTCAACTTTTTGCGCTGCCGCATGGTTTATGCGCATCTACTTCTGCCATACCCGGGGCGTGATGCGGGATCGAGGTGTAATTATGCCCAAAGAATTTGAAAGGTTCACCTATACTGTCTGGTGGAACCTGATACTTATCACCATAGGTTCCATAGTCTTTTCAATTGGACTTAAAGGAATTGCGGTTCAACATCACTTCATTCCCGGAGGAGTCTTCGGGCTGGGC
Source organism: Desulfonatronovibrio sp. (assembly GCA_003557865.1). GTDB lineage: Bacteria > Desulfobacterota > Desulfovibrionia > Desulfovibrionales > Desulfonatronovibrionaceae > Desulfonatronovibrio. The sequence goes on along the minus strand of PWNK01000155.1, from coordinate 8,678 downwards.
CTGCTTATATATTACATGACCCCGGTGGTTTCGGCAGGGATTTTTTACTTTCTGATGAACATACCCCTCTTTGCCCTGGGATGGATGTATGTCAGCAGGAGATTTTTCTTTTACAGCCTGTATGCCACGGTGGTGGCCACCCTTGCCTATGAACTGCTGAACATAGACTTTGGCATCAGTGATCAGCTCTACGCTGCTGTAGCCGCTGGGGCAGTCTGCGGGGTGGGCTGCGGCATTGTTCTCCGCTCCCTGGGCTCCAATGGAGGACTGGATGTTATCGCGGTTATGCTTAACCAGAAATACAATCTGGGAATAGGCAAGTTTTATTTTGCATTCAATTTCTTTCTGTTTTCGGGAAGTCTTTTTGTGCTGGATATCGACCTGGTGATCGCCTCGCTCATCCTGGTGTTTATCATGTCCTTTGTCCTGGAGTACACCCTGGCCATGTTCAACCAGAGAAAGCTGGTACTCATCATTTCCGACAAAAGCCAGGAGATTGCCCGGGAGATGATAGACCACCTGAAAATGGGGGCCACCTTCATCAGGGGCAGGGGGGCCTACTCAGGGGAGGACAAGGACGTGATCATGGCCATAACCAACAACATCATGCTCAAAAGACTGGAACAGGCGGTTTTTTCCTACGACGACAAGGCTATTTTCATTGTTGAGAATACCTTCAATGTTCTGGGATCGAGTTTTGCCAGAAGAAAGATCTACTAGGGCCGGCATGTTTATTTGAAATAACGGCAGGCCGCGTCGTCTTAGGGAACCGGTCCTGCGGGACGGGCATGAACTGGTCCGGGATTAAGTAGGGACTTATACGGAGACGTTTTGAAACCAGGCATCATTGACTCCGTCCAGAAGCAGAAATGAGTGCACTGCAATCTCCATAACCACAGTGTCTTTTTGTGACCCGAGACCCTGAAGCTGAGGGTGTCTGTGCAGGAGCAGCTCCATGAGTTCAGCCTGGATGGATTGAGGCGCGGGGCGGCATGTTCCGCCGATGGTCAGGGCCATTATGGACTCCCTGCGTCCGGGGTTGTCCATACGGGTATCCACCATGACGCTTACTCCGGGATTGGCGCTTATGTTTCTGAATTTTCTGGAGTCCTTAATGGTCATCATGTACAGCTTCCGGCAGTCTTCGCTGGAAACATAGGCCATGAGAGAGCAGTGCGGTTGGTTTTCAGCGCAGGTGGCCAGTACGGCCAGGTCGCTGGAAAGAATTATTCCATGAGCTTTTTCCATCACCGGTTTGTTTCTCCCTGCAGCGCAGGGCAGGCCCGGACCGCTTGGAGTCCGCTGCCCCCAGAGCCCGTGCCTGCTGCCCGCTGTTTAAGTATCTTCAATTTCTTTTTCCCTGTCCTTTTCAAAACTGTGTTTGGCTGCCACGTCCTGGAGAACCTTCTGGTATTCATCCTTGAGCCGGAACAGGTAATCAGGATCAGCCTTGCCCTTCCATGTCTCAACCTCAAGAAATCTTTTGGGAATTTTTACCTCTTCCGGCTTGAAACCGGTTTTGAACTTGATGGCCCAGCGGTGGGCCTGGATGGCCCTGATGGTTTCATCCAGTTCCTCCATGGAAAATTCATGACCCACGGAGTTCAGGGCCTTGAGAATATTTTCCTTGGGGTAGGCTTTCCTGCCGAACAGGCATCCGGCCATGGAACACATGAGTATTCGGTAATATTCCTGGTTCTGCATGTAGTCTATTGATTTCTGGACGTCCCTGGCTGTTTCCTCCTGGTCGAAGCTGTAAGCCCCGGTATCCAGATGAGAATGCCTGAAGCCCAGGGCCTGGCTGACGTAATAGTTTTCACCGGTGGCGTAGCCGGCCATTTCCTGGCCCAGAACGCAGGCAAAGTCCTCACCGCCGAATTTTTCAGCAGCTTTCAGGGCTCCTTTGCCCAGTTCCGTGTAGAAATCATTTGTGCGCAGGGCCAGGTGGTCCAGGGCCTGCTGGTAAGCTCCCACGTTCCCGAATTTCAGGGGGGCCAGGGTCTGCTCTTCATTGACCAGTCCCTTTTCCAGGGCCTCAGTCGCCCAGGCCAGGGCCACCCCTGCGCTGATGGCGTCCAGGCCCAGCTTTTCCACGTCCTCGAGCAGGGTCAGCACTCCCGGGGCGGAAGTTACTCCGAGCATGGAGCCGACTCCGAAAATGGGTTCATAGTCATAGGACACCTGCCGGTACAGGTACTCGTGATCGTCCCCGAACCTTTCCCGGAGCAGCCCGATATGAATGCAGCCCACGGGACAGCCTGCGCAGGCCACCTGTCTCAGGAGCTGGTCCTGAGCGAACTTCTCCCCGGATATGGACTCGATTTCCGGGTCGTGAGTGCTCTGCAGGTTGCGCCAGGGAAGAGCCTTGAGTTCGTTGAGGGGGATCAGGTTTTCCGGAGTGCCCAGATTGTGGTACTTGTGCATGGCATTGCTTTGGGTGATTATTGTGTAGATCTCCTTGTATGTCTTATTGTATTCCTTGACGCTGATCTGATTCAGGTCATGGGTCGAATCCCCGGAGATGATGATTCCCTTGAGGTTTTTGGCCCCCATGGCCGCGCCCCCGCCCATGCGTCCGAAATGGCGGTAAGTGTCCACATTGACACAGGCGTAGCTGACCAGGTTCTCCCCGGCCGGGCCGATGCGCAGGATGCTCCTGTGTCCCGGGTTTTTGGGTTTGAAGTTGCGCAGGGTCTTGCCGGTCTTGAATATGTCCATCCCCTTAAGGTAGTGGACGTCCTGGATGTGAATCTCGTTTGCTCCGAAACCCAGGCAGGTCAGCCTTTTGGCTCTGCCGGTGATCACCAGGGCGTCAAAACCGGCGAATTTGAGGGCCAGGGCTGATCTTCCCCCGCCGTGGGACTCGGCGTACTGGCCATTGTAGGGGGACATGAAACTCATTATGGTCTTGCTCATAAGGGGGAAAAGCCCGGTCAGAGGTCCGATGGCAAATATGACCGGCTGGTCAGGGTGAAGTGGTTCCTTGTCGAACCGGGCGTATTTCTCAAAAAGACCTGCCGCCAGTCCGCTTCCCCCCAGCCATTGCCTGCGGGTATCAAAATACTCGATTTTTGATTTTCTGCTGCCAAGATCGACAGCAAGTACTCTGAATTTATTGTTCATTGTTCTCCTCCTTGGAAGATCCGGCCATTTCCAGGCAATCGTGGGGGCAGAAGGGCACGCACCTTCCGCAGTGGATGCAGAAAACCGGGATGTTCTTCTCCGGATCAAAATATATGGCCCCAACAGGGCAGGCCCTGGCACACTCCCCGCAGTTAATGCACAGTTTTTCCTTAAAAATAATGCCTCCTCCCTTTCTGGGCTTCAGGGCCTCGGTGGGACAGACCGGAGCACACGGTGGCGGATCGCATGCCAGGCAAACTGTGGCCTCATAACCGGTGCTGATTCCCCCGGATGAATGGATTCTTATCCCGGATCTTTTCCAGGTCAGGGATTTGTGGACATTTCTGGCGCAGGCAAGGGAGCATGAGAAACACCCGATGCAGCGCTTCATGTTGCTGGCTTTAAGTATTTTCACTGATAATCCTCCAGTTATTTATGAAATTTTCTGTTTTACCTTGAGAGAAAGATTTATTATTGAACCGGTTGCAGCCAGGTTAGATACTCTCAAAAAGCGGTTCTGCTGCCGGCATGTTCAAAGATTGTTTTATTAATCTTAAACCACAAGTCCAGAGGGAAGGATCATGATTTTCAGCACAAGAGTTTCAAGCATTCAGCCATCAGCTACTCTGGCCATAAACGCCAAGGCCCAGGAGATGCGGGCCAGCGGGGAAAAAGTCGTCAGTCTCGCGGTGGGTGAGCCTGATTTTCCCACCCCGGCCCACATTATTGAGGCCGCCAAAAAGGCCCTTGACGATGGATTTACCCGGTATACCGCTGTGCCGGGCATGCCCGAACTGAGGCAGGCGGTGGCGGGATATTTTTCCAGAACCTACCAGGTTGAGTGCCGTTTTGACGAGGTGATGATTTCCAACGGGGGCAAGCATTGCCTGTACAATCTTCTCCAGGCCACGCTTGATCCGGGCGGGGAAGTGCTCATTCCCGGACCATACTGGGTCAGCTACCCGGCCATGGTACAGCTTGCACAAGGGGTCCCGGTGGTGGTCCCCACTGAACCCGAAGACAATTTTCTGGTCAGCCCGGAAGCTCTGGAGCAGTACCTGAGCCCGAAAACAAAGATTCTGATTCTCAACACCCCGTCCAATCCCACCGGGTGTCATTATTCACAGAGCGCCCTTGACCAGCTGGCTGAATGGGCAGCTGCCAGGGATGTTTTCGTCATCTGCGACGAGATATATGATCAGCTGGTCTATGATCCGGCCAAACCTGCTTCTTTATGCCAATTCTGGGGGAAAAACAAGGATAAAGTTGCCGTGGTCAATGGTCTCTCCAAGACTTTTGCCATGACCGGGTGGAGGGTTGGGTACGTGCTGGCGCATGAGGACCTGATAAAGGCCATGACCAGGATCCAGGGACAGTCCACATCAAACATCTGCTCCTTTGCCCAGAAAGGGGCTTTGGCCGCTCTGACCGGTCCTTTTGACTTTGTGCAGCAGATGAAGACAGCCTTTGGGCCGCGCAGGGACATGGCCCTGGAAATCATCGGTTCCTGGAATCTGGCCCGGTGTCCCAGGCCGGACGGTGCCTTTTACGTCTTTCCCAGGGTGGATGCCTTTTACAGCGGACGGGTGCAGGGATCAGCAGAGTTATGCCGGATCGTGCTGGAAAAGGAAAAGGTGGCCCTGGTTCCTGGGCAGGCTTTTGGAGACGACCGCTGCGTGAGAATTTCCTACGCTGTTGATCAGAATGTCCTTCAGGACTGCCTGGAAAGAATCGGCAGGCTGCTTAACAGCCTGGTTTCGGGCTGAGGAGTTCCGGATTGTTCAAACATCTGTTCAAGCCCGACCCGGTCAGACCCTTTCAGTTTGTAAAGTTTCTTTCCTGGAGTTCCCTGGTCCTGATTCTTGCATCTGTCCTGGCGCTGTCGGTGTTTATCGCCAACTATGCCCGGGAGACCATCATCAGCAAGAATCACGAGTTTGCCCTGCTCCTGGCGGAAAATCTCAACCACCAGATTTACCAGCGCTTTACCCTGCCCACCGTGCTCGGGTTCGGCAGAATCGAGCTCAAGCAGCCGGCCCAGTATGAGCGTCTGGACCAGGTGGTCAATTCCACCATTCACAGCTTCCACGTCCAGGAGGTCAGGATATACGATATGGAGCGCTCGGTTTCATACGCCACGGACCAGGAGATTGTTGGCCGCATTGATGCTGATGATCCGGGAATAACCAAGGCCATTGAAAGGGGTGAGTTCAGCTTCAGGCTGAAAAAGGGCATGTCCAGCTGGAAAGCCATGTTCAGGTTCTCCCTTGAGCCGGAAACAGTGGTCCTGAGAACAGTCTACCCCCTGAGGGCCGAGAGAAGACTGGGCATAAGAGAGGAATCCATAATGGGAATCCTGGTGTTTACCCAGGATATAACCGCTGACTACAAGACGGTCATTCATTTCCAGTGGCTGATCATTGCCGGTTCCTTTGCAGCTTCCCTGATTCTTTTTTTCCTGCTGTACATGATTATCCTGCGCGCGGACAGAGTTCTGGCCATGAGAATAGCGGAAAAGGAGAGGCTGGAAAAAGAGCTGCACCAGAATGAAAAACTGGCCAGTATGGGCCGGACAGTGGCCAGCATTGCCCACGAAATCCGAAATCCTCTGGGAATTATCCGCAGCAGCAGCGAAATCCTCTACAACCGGGCCAGAAAAGAAGGCTCGCCCAATGCCAGGCTCCTGGAAGCCATCTTTGACGAATCCAGGCGGCTCAGCCAGACCGTCAGCGATTTTCTGGACTATGCCCGACCCAAAACCCCGAAACAGGACAGGGTGGACCTGGTCAGGATATGGCAGGAGATATTCTCTTTTCTGGGTTCAGAGGTGGAGGGCAGGGGAGTCGCCCTGGAGAAGAACATGCCTGAGCAGCTGGTTGTCCACGGGGACAAGGACCTTCTTTACCGGGCCTTTTACAATGTCCTTTCCAACGCTCTGCAGGCGGTTCCGGACAATGGTCTGGTCAGGGTCGGGGTTTCGCCCGGCCACAGGCCCCAGGTCACAGTTTCCGATTCAGGGCCCGGCTTTGAGCAGTCTATGCTGGATAAATACCCGGAGCCTTTTTATACCACCAAGGAAAAGGGAACCGGTTTAGGCCTGGCCATTACCGCGAGCATCATCAAAAATCACGGGGGGGAAATCATTCTGGAAAACAACGAATCCGGCGGTGGAACCGTGAGGATGATTTTCCCCGAAGAAAGAGGCCGGGATTAATAAAAATTGGCATGTCAGCACTGGATTTCCCGGGTCTCTTGAGGATACTCAATGGTCTTTTTCAAAGTTTCAGGATGCCCGACCGGACATGGTTTCCTGTCCTGATCCGTTCTATCCTCAGCCGATAAGCGTGTTTGAGCAGAAAACTGCCTGAAGCGCTTATCGGTCAGTTTTTTTCTTGTGCTACCTTCCAGGTGCTTTGCCCCTTGAGAAAGCCTTCCTTTTTATTGTTCAAACCTGCCTTCCTCCTTGAACCTCTCAGTACAGTTTCCTTTTTGCAACTGTATTCAGGAGCTCAATCTTTTTCCTGCAATCATACACCCGGGGTGTATCATGAGACATTGCCCGCCTGTGCTGAATATCCGGACAACAGCATGGGGCTGGTGATAATGGCATAATTAATGCTGAAAAATGACAAGGAACTGCTTAGGACATTCATTACAGGACAATTTCAGCCGGGATGAAAGATTCCAACAAGTTGGGCAAGCAGGATGACAACAGGGCTGAACAGGGGCTTGACTCAGAGCAGGGTATCTGCACCCGGGTTGAGGCTTCAGGCATCAGCATCCTCTTTGATACCGGCCGGGGGTTGGCTCCGGCCGGAAAACGTTCCAGTCTGCACGCAAACCTCCTGAAACAGAGCCGGACCAGGGAATCCCAGGATGTCAAAGGCATTATTATCAGTGCATAATGAGCACATCAGGGTAACAGGCATAAATATTTTGGTATCTGGAGCATTCTCTCTAACCGTTTTTCAAGGAGGAAAATATGGCTGAAGCAGCTCTGAAACTGGGGGTGGAATCCGGAACAACCTTCATGGATAAGGTCAAAGATATCTTGCCTGAACAGGGTCATCTTAATCTTTGTCTTACCTGCAGCGCCTGTTCTTCCGGGTGTCCAGCCACCGGTCTTGAAGGTATGGATCCCAGGAAATTTCTGCGCATGGCAGCCCTGGGCATGGATGAGGAAGTAACCACAACTCCCTGGGTTTGGATGTGTACCCAGTGCAGGCGTTGCGTGTACGCGTGTCCCATGGGCATAGACATTCCCCAGCTTGTGTTTCAGGCCCGGAGAGCATGGCCAAGGGATAAAAAACCTAAAGGGATCATAGGCTCATGTGAACAGGCCATTAGAACTGAAGGCAACAGCGCCATGGGCGCGTCTACCGAGGACTTCAAATTTGTCGTGGAGGATGTACTGGAAGAGGTTCGTGAAGCTGACCTGCGCTTTAAGGATATGCAGGTCCCCATTGACAAAAAAAATGCCCAATTCGTCCTGAACCAGAATTCCAGGGAGCCAGTTACCGAGCCTGATGAGATGGTTCCCTTATGGAAAATTCTGCACCTGGTGGGAGCGGACTGGACCTATTCCACTCTGGGCTGGGGCGCTGAAAACTACTGTATGTTTGCTGCTGAGGACGATTCCTGGGAACAAATTGTCCGAAACAAGGTCAAAGGCATGGAGGACCTTGGCGCCAAGATATGGCTCAACACCGAGTGAGGCCACGAATTCTACGCAATCCGGTTCGGGTTGCAGAAATTTAATATTCAGCCCAAGTTTGAGCTGGGAAGTATTATATATTATTATGCCAAATGGATCCGGGAAGGAAAACTCAAAGTCAATTCCGACTGGAACAAGGATCTCAAGGTCAAGTTCACTGTTCAGGATCCATGCCAGCTGGTCCGCAAATCCCTCGGCGACCCCATTGCCGAGGACCTGCGCTTTGTGACCAAGGCTGTGGTGGGGGAAGATAATTTTGTGGAGATGTACCCCAACAGGTCAAACAATTACTGTTGCGGCGGCGGCGGCGGATTCCTTCAGGCTACAGGCTATCAGGATGCTCGAAGAGCATACGGCAAGCTCAAGTTCGACCAGATCATGAAAACCGGGGCTTCCTACTGCATCACCCCGTGCCATAATTGTCATTCCCAGATACATGATCTCAGCGATCATTATCATGGAGGTTATCACTCCGTTCACCTGTGGACACTTATATGTCTGTCAATGGGTGTTTTGAGTGAGAATGAAAGGGCATACCTTGGTCCTGATCTGGCCGAGGTAGGTCTGTAATACCCAAAACTTCATTAACCGGTCTTACGGTCTGAGACAGCCGGCCTGGGAATACTTCTGGGCCGGCTTTTTTTATTGAGATGCGCTGTTATGGAACAAGCGTGAAAATTGAAGTTCGCAGCCAGGATTTAAAAAAAGAATTTCTTTTTTTGTAATAGTTTAGCCCATTTTTAAGGAAGCAGGGGACAGGCACTCCGGCACCCACTTGAGCATGGTTTTGTGCATAAAAGTCTGGTGTTTTGGGACAAGTGGGTGCCGGAAGAGCCAGTCC
>PWNK01000068.1 GCA_003557865.1 Desulfonatronovibrio sp. | reverse complement strand
TGTTTATTCAGGATATAGTCGGCAAGGCACTTTCCCTGAAGCATGGAGAGTTCGGGGAGGAAAGATATTCCTGGCAGAACCCCGGTGAAACTCAGGCCAGGATGAGGACCGTAAATTTTGCCTATTTCGCCCCCTGGGACTGGATTATCGCAGCCGGAACCTTTGACCAGGAAATTTTTCAGGGAGTGGAGGTTATCAGGTCAGCCAACAGTCAGGCCCGGACGGTCATGATTATCGTTTTTCTGGTTACCCTGGCTTTGATTGTTCCTTTGTGGATAATCATGTCCGGCGGTATTACCAAGCCCCTTAACAGGCTCATGAAATACGCTGAATCAGTTGCCGACGGGGACCTGAGCGCCAGATCAGATATCAGCAGAAAAGATGAAATCGGCAAGCTCAATCACAGTATTGAGAAAATGGTAGCTAATCTCGCGGAGAAAATGGAGGAATCAGAGCAGCAGACTGAACTGGCCAGACAGGAATCCCAGAAAGCCAAGGTGGCCACTGAAGAGGCCAACCAGGCCAGGGAAAAGGCTGAATCCGCCAAGAGTGAAGGAATGCTTGACGCCGCGTCCCAGCTTGAGGGAATCGTTTCCAGAATAAGTTCAGCCTCTGAAGAGCTGTCCGCCCAGGTGGAGCAGTCCAGCCGCGGAGCTGATGAGCAGAAGAGCCGAACTTCGGAGACGGCAACGGCCATGGAGGAGATGAACGCCACGGTCCTTGAGGTGGCCAAAAACGCTTCCAGTGCGGCATCCGGAGCTGACCAGGCCAAAGATGAAGCAGAAGAGGGATCCAAGGTGGTGGCTGATTCCATCCGGGCCATCCAGCAGGTTCAGTCCATGTCCGCTTCAGTCAAGGACAGCCTGGATGACCTGGGCCGCCAGGCAGTGGAAATCGACAAGATCATGAACGTGATCGATGACATTGCCGACCAGACCAACCTGCTGGCCCTGAACGCGGCCATCGAAGCGGCCCGGGCCGGAGATGCCGGAAGGGGTTTTGCCGTGGTTGCCGATGAGGTCCGCAAACTTGCGGAAAAGACCATGAATGCCACCAAGGAAGTCAGCGACGCCGTGACTTCCATCCAGCAGGGTGCCAAGAGCAATATTCAGGGCATGGATAAGGCGGTCAAGGCTGTGGAGGAAGCAACGCAACTGGCCCAGAAGTCAGGACAGGCTCTGGAAAGAATTGTCAATCTGGTCCAGGAGGTAGCGGATCAGGTACGGTCCATTGCCACAGCCACCGAAGAACAGTCGTCTGCCAGCGAGGAAGTCAACCGGAGCATTGAAGATATCAACAGGATATCCGCTGAAACCGCAGATGTCATGGAACAGTCATCCAGGGCCATCAGTGAGCTTGCTCAGCAGGCGGCAGAACTGCAGGGATTGATTGATCAGCTCAAAAAGGCCTAGAGCCCTTGATTGCGGTCATGGATTGCTTTCTTGGCTGATAAAAAGTGATCCCGGAGGCAGGTTTCCCTGCCTCCGCAAGTGTCCGCCCTCTTTGATGCCGATTAAAGAACCAAGGACCTGCGGCCTGCAGGTGGAAAAACGTTTAACAATGAACTGATATTTCAACCCGGGGAGGGAAGATGAGCGAACACGGAATGCTTTCAGAAAAGGACAGCACGCTTCTGCAGCTGGTTACCTTTCATGTCGGTGATGAGGAATTCGGGGTGGAGATATTGAAAGTTCAGGAGATCATCCGGATGATGGGCATCACCAGGGTGCCCAGGGCCCCTGATTTCGTGGAGGGAGTGATCAACCTGCGGGGCAGGGTCATTCCCATCATCGATCTGCGAAAGCGCTTCGGTATGTCCTCCCGGGAACACGATAAGCACACCAGGATCATAGTTGTTGAGATCAACAATGTCATCGTCGGATTTATTGTGGATTCGGTGTCCGAGGTGCTGCGCATTCCAAAAGACACTGTTGAAGAGCCGCCGGCAATCATTTCCGGGATCGAGTCCGATTATTTCAGCGGAGTGGGCAAGCTGGAGGACCGCTTGCTTATTCTGCTGGATCTTGACCGCCTGCTGAGCAAGGGCGAGCAGGGAATGCTCACAGGCATGTAGTCAGATTTGTCCTTAATCCGGATTTTTTAGAAACCAGTGAGGTTATGTTTCAGTCGGCCCAGGCCATCTCTGATCTGGCCAAACAGGCCGCTGAACTGCAGGTGCTGGTCCAGAGACTGAAGGAGAACTGAAGATGCCGGAAAGGTTTTCCGGGGTATAAAATATGAGCCAAGGCCTTGAACCAGGACAACAGACTGGAGTCCGCCGAGAAGATCGCTGATGATATCATCAGCCAAAAGCCGGAAAGCTCAATTGCCCTGATGCTCAAGGGGGATATCGCCAGAAACAGGTTGTGTTATTCCCTCTCAGGTTATGGGCCATGAGCGTGAATAATCTTTCTGGAGCAGGCATCAGGAAGAAATTCTTCTGTGAATATCCAGCTGGGACAGGGATCTTCTGTCCAGGTTGGTCAGCCCGGCCTTAAGGGCCCATTCCATGGCTTCCACAAATTCCTCAGAGGTGATGGCCCTGGAAATTTTTTCGTATTCAAAGGCCAGATGTTCCACCCGGTACTGGGACATGATGTTCACATAGGTGTCCGGGGAGAGATTGCCGGCCACCCAGTTGACGAAATCCCAGGTTCCGGCCACCCTGTTGGGCATTACCAGGTGGCGGAGCATCAGCCCCTGCAGGGCTATGCCTCTTTCGTCCATTGCCAGATTGCCAACCTGGGAGTACATTTCGATAATGGATTTCCGGGCCATTTCCGGGTAGTCGCCCACGCCCTGGATGACATATCTGGCGGATTCTTCGGGGTCCATGAATTTCAGGTCAGGAAGATAAATATCAACTATTCCCTCCAGGAGCCTGATGTTCTCAGGAAGTTCATACCCTCCGGTATTGTAGACCAGGGGGAGCCGGAGCCCCTTGTTCGCGGCAATCCTCACCGCCCTGAGGATATTGGGCATGACATGGGTCGGAGTGACCAGGTTTATGTTGTGGCAGCCTCTTTTCTGCAGGTCGAGCATCATGGAGGCCAGCTGCGCGTCATCCATCTCTCTTCCCCTGCCCAGATGGGCGATGGGCCAGTTCTGACAGAAAACGCAGCGCAGGTTGCAGTTAGAGAAAAAAATGGTGCCCGAGCCTCCCCTTCCCACCAGAGGCAGCTCTTCTCCATAATGAGGTGAGTGACTGTGGACCACTACTTTTTCCGGAGCATTGCAGAAACCCATTTGCCCCCTGGTCCTGTTTACCTTGCACTGATGCGGACAAAGCCGGCAGCTTTCAAGGATGTCCATGGCCTGATCAACTCGCCGGGCAAACCTGCCTTCTTCCTCCAGCTTGAGGTAGGCCGGTTTCCAGGAGCCTGAAGCCGGATTACGATCTTCCGCCGGGGCGCATCCGGCGAATAGAACCGAGCCTGAAGCCAGGCAGATGCTTTTAATGAATTTTCTGCGGGTTGTGGGCATGCAGCAATACCTCCTAAAGCAGGGGTCATGGGTTTTGGACCTGATAAAAGGTGGTTTTGTCCCTGGCGCGGCAGGTTCATTTCATGCTGACGTATCTTTCAATCCTGTCCATGCCTTTTCTGATGTTTTCCTGGGAATTGGCATAGGAGAACCTGAGATATCCTTCTGCTCCCTGTCCGAAATCAATACCCGGAGCAACGCCAACCCCGGCTTTTTCCAGGATATCAAAAGCCAGCTGGTATGAATTGTCAGCCAGGAACCGTGCGTTGGCCAGGACGTAAAAAGCCCCTGTAGGTTCAATATTAATACCGAATCCAAGGCCGGCAAGTCTTTGCAGTATATATTGGCGGCGTTTATTGTAAATATCCTTCATTTTCAAAACATCCGGTCCTGCCTTTTCCAGGGCGGCTATACCGGCCCACTGGGCAATTGAATTGGCGGAAATAAAGAAATTCTGATGCACCGTCTGCAGGGTTCTAACAAAGGTTTTGGGGACAATCATGTATCCCAGCCGCCACCCGGTCATGGCGTAGAGCTTGGAAAAACCGTTAAGAACAAAGGCGTTGTCCGTATATTCCAGGATACTGTGCTCCTGTCCTTTGTAAACCAGGCCATGATAAATTTCATCAGAAACGATCATGGGCCCGAGGCCCGCAAGATCACGCAGGATTTCAGGTGGAGTGAGGTTGCCTGTGGGGTTGGAAGGGGAGTTGATAAATATGGCTCTGGTTCTGGAGGTAATGTGTTTGCTGACCATCTCAGCAGTCATCTGGAAGCCGTTGTCCTCAGTGACCCTGACCTTCACCGCTGAGCCTCCGGCAAAGCAGATGAAACCGGGGTAGCACGCATAGTGGGGATCCGATATTACAACCTCGTCACCGGGATGGAGCAGGGTTGAGAAGAGCATGAACATGGCCGGAGATGTCCCGGCGGTGACAATGATCTGCTCCGGTTCAACCTTGACCTGGTAAGTTTTCCAGTAATGTTTGCTAATGGCCTGCCTGAGTTCTGGTATTCCCAGACTGTGGGTGTAGTGAGTTTCACCCCTGTCCATGGCTTCCTTGGCGGCCCGCATGACACATGCCGGGGTTTCAAAGTCAGGCTCTCCGATTTCCAGGTGAATAATATCCCGGCCGCTTCTTTCCAGCTCCTTGGCCCGTTCAAGTATTTCCATGACATAGAAAGGCTTGAGACTGGAGCATCTCTTTGAAATCATTAATTATCCTTTGTAGTTGGGGCAATAATACAGTTCATGCTCCTACTTCCTTCTCCAATTGTCAATGATTGAATTAGGCCGGAACTTCCAGGGGGGGGATGAAAATGATGAACCTCATGCCGGTCATAAGGCTTTTCTTTTAAACCTCTTTTGGGTATGATTTGGCGATTCCCTTTTGGAAGAAGAACCCCAGCCTCAGTGGGGTCATCAGTTATTGAGCTCAATTATCAATTTTTCACGAGGACCAGATGACCAGCGAACCCAACAAGATTATTTACTCCATGGTTAAGGTGACCAGATTTTATGACAAAAAGCCGGTGCTCAAGGACATCTCCCTGTCTTATTTTTATGGAGCCAAGATTGGAGTCCTGGGCATGAACGGATCGGGCAAAAGTACTTTGCTGCGAATACTGGCCGGAGCAGATAAAGATTTTCAGGGGGAAACCATTCTCTCTCCGGGATATACCATTGGCTACCTTGAACAGGAACCTCTGGCCAATGAAAAAAGAAGCGTCAGGGAAGTGGTTGAGGAGGGAGCAGCTCAATCCGTTGCCCTGCTCAGGGAGTTTGAGGAAATCAACGCGGGCTTTGCCCAGCCCATGGATGACCATCAGATGGACGCCCTCATCCAGCGTCAGGGTGAGGTCCAGGAACAATTGGACACCCTTGATGCCTGGGATGTTGAAGCCAGGCTGGAAATGGCCATGGACGCCCTTCGCTGTCCGCCATGGGACATGACTCTGGACAAGGTATCCGGGGGAGAAAGAAGAAGGGTGGCCCTGTGCCGTCTGCTTCTGAAACAGCCGGATATTCTGCTTTTGGATGAGCCCACCAACCACCTGGACGCAGAAACCGTTGCCTGGCTGGAACACCACCTGCAGCAATATGCGGGAACTATAATCGCCGTCACCCATGACCGGTATTTCCTGGACAATGTGGCCGGATGGATTCTGGAGCTGGACCGGGGCAGGGGCATCCCATGGAAAGGTAATTATTCTTCATGGCTGGACCAGAAAAAAGAACGTCTGCGCCGTGAAGAAAAAGCAGAGAGTCATCGCCAAAAGACCCTGGAAAGGGAGCTGGAATGGGTCAGGATGTCCCCCAGGGCAAGACATGCCAAAAGTAAATCCAGGATCGGGGCCTACGAGGAATTGCTGTCCAGAGATTATCAGCGGCAGCAGAAGGACCTGGAGATTTACATCCCTCCGGGTCCCCGGCTGGGCCAAAAGGTTATTGAGGCCAGAGGTTTGACCAAGGCTTTCGGCAACCGCCTGCTCATGGCCGATCTGGATTTTATCATCCCTCCCGGGGCCATAGTGGGGATCATCGGTCCCAACGGAGCGGGCAAGACAACACTGTTCAAGATGATCACCGGGGCTGAAAGACCTGATTCAGGCTCTATTGTCCTGGGAGAGAGCGTGCGCCTGGCTCATGTGGACCAGCATAGGGATGACCTGGAATCTGAGAAGACCGTGTTCGAGATGATCAGCAACGGCCATGACATGATCACCATGGCCGGCAGAGAGATCAATGCCAGAGCTTACCTGGGAAGATTCAACATCACAGGGGCAGACCAGCAGAAAAAAGTGGGACTGCTTTCCGGGGGTGAAAGAAACAGGGTTCAACTGGCCAGGATGCTCAAGGATGAGGCCAATGTTCTTCTTTTGGATGAGCCCACCAATGACCTGGACGTGAACACTATGCGCGCCCTGGAAGAGGGTCTGCTCAATTTTGCCGGGTGCGTCCTGGTTATAAGCCACGACCGCTGGTTTCTCGACCGTATTTCCACGCATATCATGGCTTTTGAAGGCGACAGCACAGTGGTTTTCTTTGATGGAAACTTCAGTGAATACGAAGTGGACAGAAGAAAAAGGCTGGGCAGGGAGTCTGATATTCCAAAAAGGATCAGATATAGAAAACTGGCCAGAGACTGAAAGCCGCAGGACTTTTTCAAGTCCGGAGCCCAGTCTTCCTGTCCCTGGAAATGATGCCGTTAAAATGCCTGGAAACCTGCGGTGAAACTCTGATGTGAACAGATTTTAAGCCTAGAGTTTCCTGTTCAGGATATGATCCCCCGGATGAAGATGCCTTCCTGTACATTTTCCTGTTGGCAGCAAAAAATCGCATTCATGCACGGATGCGCAGTGGAGATTTTCTGACCCGTCTCACCTTCAAGGCAATAGTGTTCCGCCGGAATCAAAGGCCGTTTCATTCCCGGGAGGACAAGTTCAACGTCCACTGATTCCGGCCATTTTTCCTTGACCTGGATCAGCCACTTGTTTTCGTCTTTTCTTTCCAGAATTAAGGCCAGGATTTTTTTTCGTGGGCATGCTTTTCTGCCAGGCCCTGGATAGGTTATCCTGTTTTTCAGAAAAAGACCTGTACCCATAAGCCTTGTGCCGGCATGGGTCAGTTCCTCCAGATACTGCTTGGGTTTGAATTTCTTTCGGGCAAAATCGTCAATGGCGGTACGGTAGATATCAGTGACAATGCCCAGATAAGCCACGCTTTTGGTCCTGCCTTCAATCTTCAGGGCATGGATGCCGTTTCTGACAAACCAGGGAATGAACTTTACCAGGCACAGGTCCTGAGCGCTGAAAATTGCTGAATAACTGTCCCCCTGTTCCAGGGTCCATAACGGATATTCAGGTCTGGTCTTTTCCTGGAGGTCGGTGATAAACGGTCTGTATTCATACCTGCAGGGATGAGCGCAAAGGCCTTGGTTGGCTGAACGTCTGTTCAAATGGGCACTGAGAAAACAGCGCCCGGATATGGCCATGCACATGGCCCCGTGGACAAACAGCTCCAGCTCCACACCTTGGACTTGGCGGCTGATGGCCCGAATATCACTGAGTTCAAGCTCCCGTGAGAGGTTGACCCTTTTTACCCCCTGATCCTTCCAGAAGTTGACGGAGTTGAGGCTGCAGGTATTGGCCTGGGTACTCAGATGAAGATCCAGGCCGGGGGCATTTTTCCTGGCCAGGTCCAGCACACCTGGGTCAGCCACTATAAGTCCGCTAAGATCAAGTCCGGAGACCATGTCCAGCTGTTCCTGTATCAGGGGGATGTCTCTTTGCAGGGGCAGGGCATTGAGGCAATAGTAGACCCTTGCTTTGTATCCGGCTGCCAGACTGATGGCTTGTTGCAGATCGTTGCGGGAAAAACCCCTGGCCTTGGATCTCAGGTTGAGCTGGGAGCCTCCCAGGTAAACAGCGTCTGCTCCATAAATCAGGGCGGTTTGCAGGTGTCGGGGGCTTCCCGCAGGACAGAGCAGTTCAGGCAGCTTTGGTGTTAAACCCAAAGACCCTGCTCCGCTCTTCTGTCTTTCATGGTCTGGACCAGGGAGTAAGGTACGTTCATTGTTCCCCTCCCCCTGCCCAGTTTGATGTGAGGCTTGACTGATCCGTGGAAATCAGAGCCGCCGCTGGGCAGAAGGTCCAGACGGCTGCACAGGGAGGAATAAAGATTAATCTGCTGGCCGGTATGTTCAGGATAAAAAACTTCTATACCGTCCAGGCCAATGTCCTTGAGCCGGACAAGCTCCCTTGTCAGCTCATCATCCGGAAGGCTGAGGGAAAAGGGATGAGCTAAAATGACTGTTGCCTGTTCATTTTTTAAGATGGAAATGGCCTTCTCCGGATTGAATTTTTCCTTAGGCACATATGCCCTGCCGCCTGGACCCAGAAATTTCTCAAAGGCTTCCTGTACGGAGGAGACAGCTCCCTTGTTCATGAGCACCCTGCAGATATGCGGCCTGCCAATGGCCGCGTCTCCGGCAAGGGCCTTGATGTCATCATAGGTGATATCAATGCCGTTTTTTCTGAGCTTCTCGACGATTATTTCGTTGCGGTCGTTTCTTTTGGTCCTCAGTTCCAAAAGAGACTCATTGAGAGCAGGGGCATCAGGGTTGATCCACAGTCCCAGGATATGCATCAGGCCTTTGTATTCCACACTCAGTTCGCATCCGGGTATGACCTCTGTATCCAGCTCTATAGCGGCCTGAAACGCTTCTTTCAGTCCGCCGGTTGTGTCGTGGTCTGTCAGGGCAATGGCCTTCAATCCGCTGCTTTTGGCCAGTCTGACCAGTTCGTAGGGGGTATAGGTTCCGTCTGAAGCAGTGGAATGGGTATGCAAATCTATCCTGGACATGGTTTTCCTTGATAATAATCGGGCATAACAACCATCAGCATGGATCAGGCTGGCCTGGCTGGTGACTGACTGCGCGGGGTTGAAAAATGGGCCGGCCAAATCAGCAGTTACTTGAAGCGATAGGTAATTCTTCCGCGGGTGAGATCGTAGGGGGACAGTTCGACCTTTACCCGGTCTCCTGGAAGGATCCGGATATAAAACTTGCGCATCTTTCCGGAAATGTGGCCCAGCACCTCATGTCCGTTATCCAGCTTGACTTTAAACATGGCATTGGGCAAAGCTTCTTCTACAGTGCCCTCAACCTCGATAGCCTCTTCCTTGGCCATATAAGCTCCTTTTGAGTGTTTATTTCCTCTTAATCTTATAATCTTTACTTTTTGTGTCCATTTTGTCAAGGATTGGCAAGGTTCACGGACAATATTTGTTGAAAACAGATCTGTCATCAGTTAGGGTCACAGCCACTTATGTATTCTAAATCACCAAGATTCTTTCCAGCTTAATTATCCAAGGAGATCAAATTAATGGATGAAATCAAGATCTATCTTCCTGAAAAGGACATGCCCAGGCAATGGTACAATGTACTGCCGCAGCTATCAGAACCTCTTGCCCCTCCACTTGACCCCGGGACCAGGGAGCCCATCTCACCGGACATGCTGGAGGCTATTTTCCCCAAAGCATTGATTCAGCAGGAGATGTCTGCAGAGACCTGGATAGATATCCCTGAACCGGTTTTGGAAATTTACAGGCTTTACAGGCCTTCGCCCCTGGTTCGGGCCCGCAGGCTGGAAAAGGCCATCGGTACCAGGGCCAGAATATACTACAAGGACGAATCAGTTTCTCCGGCTGGTTCCCACAAGCCCAATACGGCCATAGCCCAGGCCTATTACAACAAGATGGAGGGAGTGAACCGCCTGGCCACTGAAACCGGGGCCGGACAATGGGGCACCGCGCTTTCCTTCGCCTGCAAGATGTTTGACATGAAGTGCACGGTTTATATGGTTCGGTGCAGTTATGATCAGAAACCCTACCGGGGTATAATTATCCGTTCATATGGAGGGGAGGTATTTCCATCCCCTTCGGACAGGACCAATATCGGGCGCCGGGTTTTGGAAAAGGATCCCGGATCAGGTGGGAGCCTCGGTCTGGCCATATCCGAAGCGGTTGAGGACGCAGCATCCCACAAGGATACCAAATATGCCCTGGGCAGTGTGCTGAACCATGTTATTCTTCACCAGACCATAACCGGGCTTGAAGTCAAGAAACAGATGAAGCTGGCTGGAGACAAACCGGATATACTGGTTGGATGTGTGGGTGGAGGCAGTAACTTCGGAGGCCTGGTACTGCCCTATATGCCTGAAAAGATGAAAGGGGAGGCTGTAAGATTCGTGGCTGTTGAACCCCAGGCCTGTCCGACCCTGACCAGGGGTGTTTTTGCCTATGACTTTGGAGACATGGCTCGGCAGACACCCCTGCTCAAGATGTATACCCTTGGCCATGCCTATTTTCCGCCGCCCATTCACGCCGGAGGTCTCCGGTACCATGGAGAGTCTCCCATTGTCTCCCATATAGCCAAGCACGGCTACGTTGAGGCCAGGGCCTATTTTCAGAATGAGGTTTTTGACGCTGCCAGACTATTCATGCAGGAAGAGGGCTTCGTTCCCGCGCCGGAAACATCTCACGCCATCAAGGCCACCATCGATCTGGCCAGGGAAGCCGAGCCAGGGCAGGTGATAGTTTTTCTGTATTCAGGACATGGGCTTCTTGATCTTGGTTCTTACGATGCCTATCTCAGAGGGGAGCTTCAGGACAAGGCCTTTACCCGGGAAGACATTGAAGAGGCTTTGAAGGCCTGCCCCAACATAGGTTTTTAACTCGACTTATTTCAGCAATTAATGGAGGAAAAAATGATTGATTTATTTAAAAAAGGATTGTTTACCGGGCTGGGACTGATCATAGTAACAGCCGAGGAAGTGGAGAAAAAGATCAATTCCCTGGTGGAAAAGGGCAAGCTGTCAGCTGAAGAAGGTGAGAACATAATCAAAGAGTTTGTTCAGAAAAGCGAGGACCAGCAGCATGAATTCCAGGAAAGAATCTCCAAAAGCGTAAAATCAGCTATGGCTTCCCTGGACATAGCCGGCAGGGAGCAGCTGGAAAACCTGGAAGCAAGAGTTGCCAGTCTTGAGGACCGGGTGTCGACCCTGGAAAGCCTGCGTCTTGAAGAAGAGAAAAAGGGTCAATAACCAGCTTTCAACAACATCCAGGACCAGTTCATGGACATTAAAGCCATAGCCCGCTTGAGCCGTTTTCGGGAGATTATTTCCACCCTGCTCAAATATGGGTTTGACGACATAGTTGACCGCCTGGAGATACCGGGACGCAAGTATCTGGAAAAGATAAGGTTTCATGATACTCACCTGAACACCTGGCAGAGAATGCGCAAGGTGCTGGAGGAGCTTGGCCCCACCTTTATAAAATGTGGTCAGATTCTTTCCCAGAGGGCCGATCTTCTGCCAAAGGAGCTTCTGGATGAGCTGCGCAAGCTCCAGGATGATGTTCCTCCCGAGGCCTTTCCCGAGATCAGAAAGGTAATTGAAGACAGCTTTGGCGCTCCTCTTGAGACCATCTATGCTCAATTTGAAGAGACCCCACTGGCCGCGGCATCACTGGCTCAGGTACACAAGGCAAGACTTGTCAGCACCGGCCTGGAGGTGGCGGTAAAGGTTCAGCGTCCGGATATTGCCCAGACCATTAAAAACGACATGGATATTCTGGAAAAGATTGCTGTGCGCCTTGACGGACGCATAGAATCTTTCAAGGTTTACAATCTGCCCGACCTTGTCCGCCGCATCAGAAAACTGATGCTCCAGGAGCTCAATTTCGTCCGGGAGCAGAGGACCATGCAGATAGTGAGGACAACTGTCAAGGATATGGAAGGGATACTGGTTCCCGAGGCCTATTCTGATTTCAGCAACTACATGGTCATCACCATGGAACTGGCCCGAGGAAGCAAGATGAAGGATGTGGACATCTCTTCTCTCAAAAGCAGGGCGACCATGGCCAAGAGAGGCCTAGCCCTGTCACTGCGCCAGGTCCTGGAATATGGTTTTTTTCACGCTGATCCCCATCCGGGCAACTTCCTTGTTGACGAGGATGAAAATCTGATTCTTCTTGACTGGGGCATGGTGGGACGCCTGACGGACAAGGTCCGCTTTGAACTCATCGAGCTTATTTCAGCTGTTGTGGACAATGATGTAGAAATTGTCGCTGATATTCTTCTGGGCTTCACCATAGGCCAGGAGAAGATCAACAGGGATGTTCTGCAGAATGAGGTTCTGGAGGTAATCAGTCTTTTTACCAGAATGCCCATTAAAGAGATCAACCTGGGGCACCTGCTTCTGGAACTGACTTCCATCCTGCGCAGTCACGGCAGGATACTGACCACTGATCTGTCCATAATGATCAAGGCCCTGGTCACCGCAGAGGGCACAGCCAAAATGCTGCATCCTGACCTGGATGTGATCAGGGAAGCTGAACCCCTGGTCAAGAAGCTGGCCAGGAACAGGTTCAGCGCCCAAAACCTGTTCAAGGCCCTGCAAAGAAACATCAGGTATTTCTTCCGTTTTCAGCATGAGTTTCCCAGGCAGGCTCTGGGAATTGTCAGCAAGCTGGACCGAGGAGACCTGGTCATTCGCTTCAGGCATGAAAACCTTGAATCCATGCAGGCGACCATGGAGAGGATTGTTAACCGTCTGGTGGTGGGCATAATCACCGGAGCTCTTTTTCTGGGTTCAAGCATGGTTATCCTGGCTGACACTGGTCCCAGGCTCTGGGGTTACCCCGCCCTGGGAGTTATCGGGTATATCATCGGGCTCTTTTTGAGCCTGCGCCTTGTCATGGCCATGATCAGGTCCAGAAAGCGTTGAGCCCGGTGACATCAGTATTTTTCAGGAGGGATATCCATGTTCAGACCGGACCGAAGCATTTCCCGACTTGTGAACGCTGCCAGGGGAAAAAACGGCGCAGACTTGCTGATAACCAATGTCAACCTGGTAAACACCCTTTCAGGGAGCATTGAGCGCTGCAATGTGGCTGTTAAGGACGGAGTGATCATCGGTTTTGAGAATTACCGGGCTGAAAAAACTGTTGACGGCCAGGGAGGTTTTCTCTGTCCAGGCTTTATTGAGGCTCATATCCATATTGAATCAACTCTGCTCACTCCGCCTGAATTCGCCCGGGCTGTGGCAGCCAGGGGTACAGCGGTGGTGGTCTGCGACCCTCATGAAATAGCTAATGTTCTGGGCGTGGAAGGTATCCAGTACTTTATACGCTCCAGCGCTGACCTGCCGGTTTCTGTATACTTCATGCTTCCTTCGTGTGTTCCGGCCACTCATCTGGAAACTGCCGGGGCGGTCCTTGATGTTCCGGAACTGTCAATCCTTCTGGAAAAGTATCCTGACAGGTTCCTGGGCCTTGGAGAAATGATGAATTTTCCAGGGGTAATACACAATGATCCCGGAGTCATGGCTAAACTGGAAATGAGTTCCAACCTGCTCATTGACGGACACGCACCGGGACTTTCAGGAAAAGATCTCAACGCCTATATCCTGGCCGGACCCGGAAGTGACCATGAATGTGTAAGCCCTGCCGAGGCAAAGGAAAAGCTCGGCAAGGGCATGCATATCATGATCCGGGAGGGCACTTCAGAGCATAATCTTGAAGATCTGCTGCCAGTGGTCAATGACTTGAACTGGCCGAACTTTTCCCTAGTTTCGGACGACCGTCATCCCACGGACCTGGCAGGACCCGGCCATCTTGATTACAACCTGCGCCGGGCGGTTTCTCTGGGCATGGATCCTGTCCGGGCGGTACAGATGGTGACCATTAATCCGGCCAGATACTTCGGCCTGAAGCATAGAGGGGCCCTTGCACCCGGATACAGGGCAGACATGGTCCTGTTGGAGGACCTAGAGGATTTCCAGGTGCAGCAGGTATTTCTTCAGGGCAGGCGCAGAGAGGAATGCTTGTTTGAGAACATAGTTGATCCGCCTGGAAATTCCATTCATATCAGTGGTTTGAATGAAAAGTCCCTGCACGTTCCAGCCAGGGGCAAAAAAATACTGGTCATGGATCTTGTCCAAGGACAGATTTACACCCGCAGGGGAGAGGCAAAGCCCAGGGTCGTGCACGGCCTGGTTCAGGCCGACCCTGAGAATGATCTGGCCAAGCTTGTGGTGGCGGAGAGACACAGGTCAACGGGCAACGTTGGTCTGGGTTTTGTCCGGGGTTTAGGACTGAAAAAAGGAGCCATTGCTTCAACTGTGGCCCATGACGCCCATAACCTGATTGTCGCCGGCAGCAATGACCAAGATATTCTGGCAGCAGCAGAGGAGGTTCAGAGAATGAAAGGCGGTCTGGCGGCTGTGGCCGATGAAAAGGTCCTGGCTTCCCTGGCCCTGCCGGTGGCCGGACTGATGAGTGACAGGCCGCTAAGGGAGGTCACATATGCCATGGATCTTATGAAGCAGGCCTGCATTGCCATGGGCTTTGGCCATGAAAACCCGTTTATGATTCTGTCCTTTCTGGCTTTGCCGGTTATTCCGGAGCTGAAGCTAACTGATATGGGCCTGGTTGACGTCGGGCAGTTTCGTCTGGTGGACTTATGGTCTGCATAAACAATTGCTCAGCGCAAGCCATTAATCCTGGTCAAGCTCTCTGCTTCTCCTGGCGGCCGACTCAACGGCCTGCATTATCGCCGCCCTGACCGCTTTTCTATCCAGTACGCTCAAGCCGGCTATGGTTGTGCCGCCTGGAGAGGTCACCATTTCCTTGAGCTCGGTGATGCTTTTGTCCCGGCCAAGACTCATTTCCGAGGACCCGGCAAAAAGGTGGCGGACCATGTCCGCTCCTGTAGTGCGGTCAAGTCCAAGAAGAACCCCGGCCTCAACCATGCTTTCCATGAAATAATAGACATATGCCGGACCGGATCCGATGAGGGCCGTAAAAGCGTCAAAGTATCTTTCCGGCAGGATAAAGGTCCTGCCCAGACTGGACACCGTTGCGGTCAAAAAGTCCCTCTGGGACGAGCTGATTCTTTCATGATCCAGACACAGGGCGAACACTCCCTTACCCACCAGGGCCGGGGTATTGGGCATTATCCTGACGACAGGATACTTGTCACCGGACCATGAAATGATCCTGGGAATTGTGATGCCCGCGGCAATGGATACCAGGCACTGGGAAGGGGAAAGATGAACAGAGACCTGGCTGACCGCCTCCTTCATGATTCCCGGTTTGACTGCCAGGAAGATATAGTCAGATTGACGGCAAAGGGCTGAAAAATCATCCACAGGGATCAGACCGCAGCCTTTCTGCAGATTTTCCAGTTTAACCCTGTCCGGGTCGTAGCCCAGTATTCGCAGTTCCCTGGAGGCTGCCAGTCCGGAGATCATGGCTCCGCCCATACTGCCCGCCCCGATAAAGCCGATACTGACAGTCATTAACCAGCCATCTCCAGCTGGCTGAAAAAATATGATATTTCAACTTCTGCAGTTTCTGGTGAATCTGAGCCATGGACCGAGTTTCTTTCAATGTCCAAAGCATAGGTTTTGCGGATGGTCCCCGGGTCTGCCTTGTCCGGGTTGGTGGCCCCCATAACCTGTCTGTAAGAACTAATGGCGTTTTCTCCTTCCAGCACGCTGACCACCACTGGGCCGGAGCACATGAACTCGGTAAGGCTGTCGAAAAAGGGTTTATCGCTGTGGACTGCGTAAAAACTCCGGGCCTGTGTTCTGGTCATGTGAATCATTTTCATGGCTGTGATTTTCAGTCCGGCCTCCTGAATCATCTTCAGTATCGCCCCCTGCAGGTTTCTCTCGGTGGCATCCGGCTTGATGATGGATAGGGTCTTCTGGATCATTGGTACTCCTGGATTTTCCTCTGAAAGAGCATGTGAACATCAGCTCGGTCAATGGAGGGGTAAAAGATTGATAATCAATGAGCCTCAGGGCTGTCCTGAAAGGCGGTTCTGTATCTTTTGGTGGCCATGAGTTCAGAAACTCTGACCACCTCGACGTTGGTGTTTCTAAGCCTGCTCCACTTCTTGAGGGCTTCCAGGGTCTCAGGGTAGGGATGTCCGATAGCCACTGCAAGGCCATGCTTGATGGCAATGTTTTCAGCCTTGCTCAGCTGGAAAATAATGGCGTTTTGGTCCTGGACGTTGTCCAGAAAAACATGCCTTTTAATGAAGTCCAGGTCTTTTTCCCGGGCCATTTTTTCCGCCACGCTTTTAGGAGTGGTCAGACTGTCCAGAAAGAACAGATCACGTTTTTTCAGCTCCTCAAACACTATGGCCATTCCCCGGTAATCCTGGGTGAACCTTGATCCCATGTGGTTATTGACCCCAATGGCGTCAGGGACCTGGGCCAGATTCTGAACCACCCTGCTTCTGATTTGGATGTCGTCCATATCCACAAACAGGGCTCCCGGACCAGGCTCCGCGCTTCCTGGATAGCCCATGGGCTCCATGGGGAGATGGAGCATGGTCTCAATGTTGTTGCTTCTTGCGAAATTGACGACTTCCGTGGTTTCAGGCATCAGGGGCAGTATGGAAAAAATCACCGGAAAATCAAGCTGGCTGAGTTTTCTGGCGTAATGCAGGCTTCCCCCGAGGTCATCAATTATGAGCACGAGTCTTCCTGTTCCGGGAAGGGGCCTTTCCAGGATTTTTTCCAGGGTGATGACATGGGTATTTTGACCGTTCAGGAACAGCGACCACTGGTTGTCATGAGTACCCCTGTCCAGAGTGGCATTGGACAGAAGGCGGTCCAGATTCGTCTTGAGCCTGTTGACGAATTCTTCCCGGTCGTTGCTGGTATAGATGGTTATTTCCTGATAGTGATAGGGTGTGCCGTAAAAGAACCTGGGTTCAATTGTTTTGTGGACCATTCTTTCTTCACCGTGTCCCATGAGGGCCAGGGTCTGAATGATGGCCATGTCAGCTTGCCAGACCAGAAGGTCAAAGTTCGCGCCTATCCTTTCCTCGTAAACAAAAGGCCTTGTTTTATCTATGGTTACCGGCTTCTGAAACTCCGGCGCTTCCTGTTGCCGGGCAATCTGGGACGGCTGCGGGGACTGGACCGTCACCTGTTCTTCCTTGTGAGGCAGAAGGAGGATGGCCAGCAGGCCGGCAAAAGTTATCCCGAAGGCCATGATCCACAGTCCAAGACGGACTGAAAAAATCCGGCGCCCTTTTGCAGCGGATTTTTCCTTTGCGGATTTTTTTTTCCTTTTTGAAGCCATAAGCTGCTAGCGCCTGGTGGTAAGCTCCTTGATTCTGGGCATTGACCTGAGAATTTCAAAGGCCAGTCGAAGCTGGTTGTCCTGGGCCAGAAGCTCCCTGACCTCCGGCTTGAGTTCGCGGACATCTCTGGCCCGGGTTTCAGGATTTTCCAGATGCATTTCAAGCCCCGACTCCCTGAGACTTGGGTGCTCGGAATCACCTTGAGCATCCGTCACCCTCTGAAAGGGAATGATCAGATCAGGGGAGATTCCTTCGGCCTGGATGGTACGCCCGCTGGGAGTGTAATACAGGGCGATGGTCAGCTTGATGGCCGAGCCGTCGGGCAGAGGGATAATACTCTGAACAGATCCCTTGCCAAAGGTGTTTTCTCCAAGAATGAGGGCTCTGTTCCTGTCCTGCAGAGCACCGGCGACGATCTCCGAGGCGGAGGCTGATCCGGAGTTTATGAGCACAATCATTGGGGTGTCCACATCTTCGGCCCTCCTGGTTGCATTATAGTCTTTGCGCTTGCCGGCATCTCTTCCCTGGGTATATACAATCAGCCCCTGGTCCAGAAAGAGATCTGATACTGATATAGCCTGATCCAGCAGGCCGCCGGGGTTATTACGCAGATCCAGAATTATTCCCTTCAATTCCTGACTGGATTTATATTTCCGGATTTCATTTCTCAGATCATCAGTGGTTCTGCCCTTGAAGTCGGTTATTCTTAACTGGACATAACCCGGTTCAATCTCCTGGATCCTAACGGAATGAACCGGAATGGTGTCCCTTACGATTTCCACTTTCCTGGGCTTGTTTTCATCTGCTGATAAAATGGTGAGAACCACCGGTTCTCCTTTTGGTCCCCGGATCAGCCTGACCGCATCGGAGAGGCTTTTGCCCTGGGTGGACTCTGAATTGATTTCAAGGATCATATCTCCTGCCTGCAGACCTGCTTTATAGGCAGGAGTGTTTTCAATGGGAGCGATGACCACCAGACGGTTGTCGCGCATTCCAATCTGGATCCCGATCCCCCCGAATTCTCCGGAAAAGTCTTCCTGCATCATTCTCAGCTCTTCCAGGGTAACATAGGCCGAGTGGGGATCGAGCTTGTTGAGCATGCCTTCAATGGCCCCCTGAAGAAGATCTTCCCTGTCTTTTTCGTGGACGTAATTATCCTCAATAAGGTGCAGAATCTGACTGAACCTTTTGAGACTTTCATAGTGGTCCTCTCTGGCCTGACCGGTCCAGGGAGAAAGGATGAGCAATGAAAGAATAAGAAAAATCCCGATTAAATGATTAACACGCATTATTTCCTCCAGCTTGTATGGATCTTGGATTTTAAAGGACATGGTTTGGACAGCTGTTCCCAAACTGATTTCAGGACCGGATCAGGCAGGATTAGAATGATGACGGCGAAAATAAGGCCTGCCTCGCGGCAATTGTACTCAAGAAAAAATTATGATTTTTCCAGCCAGGGAATAGGGTTAATGGCTTTTTGCTTAAAACGCAATTCAAAATATATGCCATGGCTGTTAATTTTGGGATAATATCCGGCCAGTCCGATGGTTTCACCCTTTTCAACTTCCTGGCCGATCTGCGTGCTGCTTTCGGAAAGATAAGCGTAAAGGGTATAATAGTTGTTTCCATGATAAAGTATAACCACTCTTCCAAATCCGCGCAAGGTATCGTTGTGCATAACCTGTCCCCAGGAGATGGCCCGGACGGGCTGGTTTTCCTCCAGAGAAATGCTTAATCCGTTATGGGGCGGATTTCCGGACGGACTGTAGGAATCTGTCAATTTTCCGGTAGCAGGCCAGAGCAGAAACCCTTTGAGGGATTCAAATTCCCTGTGAGTGGATACAGTGAGCTGGTAATTCAGAGCGTCAATGATGTCCAGTATCTCGTCGACGATTTCCTGGTCGGCAAGTCTTTTGGCCCTTATCTCCCGCAGTTCTCCCAGAAAGCTCAGTTTTTCGTTGAGAAGCCGGTTCTTGGTTGTATTTACCTGACTCAGGCCGGACTGATACTCATCCTTCATGATATCCAGCCGGACAAGGCTTGAAGCAAGTTCGGCAGACTGGTCCTGAAGCAGTGAATAGGTATTTTCAGCCTCACGGTAAATTGCCCTGAGCCAGGTCATCTCTCTGTCCAGATCCGGCCATTCCATCAGCTTGGCCATCCCCTTACCCTGGCTTTGCAGAAAAATCGGCCACATATTATCCATGAGAGCGGCCAGTTCCTCCCGGGTCGCGTCCTTTTCCCTGGAAAGTATTTCATATTCTGAGGCCAGTTCAGCTTCCCGGGAGACAAGCTCTTCCAGTCTGTTCTCCTGAGATTCAAGATCCCGGGAGATTGCATTCAGTCTTTCTTCAGCTCTGGCCAGCCTGGAATAAACCTCCCTTTCCTGCTGGGAAAGCTTGTCCACAGTCATCTGATGCCTGGTAAGCTGTTCCTGTCTGGCCTTGATTTCCGATTGCAGCTCCTCAGGCCTGGACGCGCTGGACTGTCCGGGACAGACAAGCAATGACGCTCCGAGGGAAAAAAGCAGAAAGAATCTGAGAGACTTAAGTATGGGCATGGCTGTTACTTGAAAGTAGAAAAAAGTTGTATCTATTGACCATGATTATTGATTAACCTCAGGCGTAAATGCCTTTCTGGGGCTAAGGTTTCGCCAAAGCCTGCGAACTGGTTTGTGGAAAGCAAAACAGCAGTGTAACGTTCGGAAAGAAAGACTTTCCGGATGGAAACCAACTCCTGTCGCGGTTTTGTAAGACAGAGCATTGAGCAAGAAACAGCTGGTGATTATTCCTGGTTTTGGAGATAGATGTTCAAGGGACATTCGGAGCACTTGGGAGACTTTTTCTGGCACCATTTTTTGCCCACCCGGACAATGAGGGCATGATATTCATTGAAAAGAACCGGGTCTTCAGGCAGACGGAGCATAAAAAAGTCTCTGAGTTCATGATAGTCCATTTCCTGGTGAACAAGACCGTGCCGATTGAAAATTCTGTGGGTGTATGAATCCACGACAAAGCTTGGTTTTTGAAAGGCATAAAGAATAATGCTGTCAGCGGTCTCAGGGCCGATGCCGTTAACCCCCAGCAGTTTAGTCCGAAGCTGATTTATGCTGTATTTTTCCAGTGTGGAGTAATTAAACGCGCATTCATTTTTTAAAAAAAACAGAAAATTTTTCAACCGCTTTGCCTTGAGCCTGAAGTAGCCGGCCGGACGAATCAGTTCAGCCAGTTCAGATTCAGTGAGGAGATACATTTTCCCAGGCTCCAGAAGGCTCTTGTCCTTGAGGGTCAGGATGGCCTTGTACGCGTTCTGCCAGTTGGTATTCTGTGTCAGGATGGCCCCAACCATCACTTCAAAGGGAGTTTCTCCCGGCCACCAGTTGCTGGGCCCCAGCTGGGAACTCATGGTGTCAAAATATTTCAGAATAAGGCTTGAGCTGTTCATGCTAATGTTCTTTTATCCAGGTAATTGCGCTCCATTCATCCTGGCTCTGCACATAAGGAGTTCCCGGAGCCAGACCTTTGTAGGCTGAAATCACTTTCTGGACCTGTTTGTCAAGGATTCCTGAGAGGATAAGACAGGCCCTGTGTTTATCCAGCTTTGAACACAGTTCTTCTGCCAGGTTTATGAGGGTTGATGAAAGAATATTGGCCAGGATCAGGTTGAACCTGTCTTTGTTACCTGTTGCGGCAACTTCCCCGGCTTTGACCTGAAATCTGGACCCCACATTGTTTAAGGCGATGTTTTCACTTGCGTTGTCCACGGCACAAGGGTCATTGTCCAGGCCCAACCCGGTCATTCCCAGTTTTGCAGCGGCAATTCCCAGAATGCCGGACCCGGTCCCCAGATCAAGAAAGGTGCTCTTACTGTCCAGGGCTCCCTGCTTGAACACCGAAGCCAGTGATTTCAGGCAGAGGCTGGTGGTTGGATGGTGCCCGGTCCCAAAAGCCATTTTTGGGGTTATGATTATTTTTATCAGACTGGATTCTGTGTCAGCATGCCATTCAGGAATAATAATAAAGGTATCTTCAACGGCTACGGGAGTGAAATACTTTTTCCAGTCCTGCGACCAGTCCATGTTCTGGACGGGTGCCAGTTCAAAGAGAGAATCCGGCAGGGTGTCCCGGACAAGATCCATGAACTCCACAGCCCGGTCTTTGCCGGTGAAGTGAACAAGAAACGTATGCTGAGAGCTCTCTTCCCATCCCCAGCTGATATTTGCATGAAGCAGTATCTGCATTGTTTCAGAGTCTTGCGGGTTTGACCTTATGGTTAAGCGGTACACTGCTTAGTTCCGGCAAAGAGTTGAGTCGTTTAGAAGGCTGTCCAGGCACACGCAGAATCTGTTGATGTCCTCCATGGAGATGATCAGAGGGGGCAGCAGCCTGAGCACAGTTTCCTGGGTCAGGTTAAGGACAAAGCCTTTATTGAGAAGCGCCTGCCAGATATTTTTACCCGGGAAACTAAGCTCAATACCCAGCATGAGACCTTTCCCTCTGACTTCCTTGATTTTTTCAGGGTGATTAAGCCTGATTCCCTCCATAATTGCCATGAATTCCCGGCCCAGCCGATCCGCCCTGTATACTGTGCCCTCTCTTTCCATGATTTCCAGGACCTTCAAGGCTGCAGCACATGCCAGTGGACTGCCTCCAAAGGTTGTTCCATGGCTGCCCTGGTCAAAGGCCCGGGCTGTCTTGTCCGTGCAAAGCACTGCCCCCATGGGCAATCCGTTGGCCAGGGCCTTGGCTGAGGTTATAATATCCGGATTGAGTTGATAATGCTGGTGAGCCCAGAACATGCCTGTCCTGCCCATTCCAGTCTGGATTTCATCGACAATTAACAAAAGGTCGTGCCTGGCACAGAGCTGGACAACCTTTTCCATGTATCTGGCATCAATTATTCTGATACCTCCTTCTCCCTGAATGATTTCAAGCATAATGGCCGCAGTATGCTCGTTTACCGCCTGTTCAAGGGCATGGGCATCGTTATGGGGCACAATTTTAAATCCGGGAGGCAAAGGGTCAAAGCCATCCTTGATCTTGTCCTGACCGGTGGCGGTGAGAGTGGCCAGGGTCCGCCCATGAAATGAGCCGCTGAGGGTGATGATTTCAAATCTGTCCTGTTGCAGCACTTTGCGCATGTACCTGCGGGTGAGCTTAATGGCCCCCTCGTTGGCTTCAGCCCCGGAGTTGCAGAAAAAGACCTTGTTCATGGAACAGGTGTTGATGAGTTTTTTGGCCAGGTCAACCTGTTCCTCCTGGTAAAAAAGGTTGCTCACATGGATCAGTTTGCCGGCCTGAGAGGCAATGGCCGATACAACCTCCGGATGGCTGTGTCCCAGGTTGCACACCGATATCCCGGAGAGCAGGTCCAGGTATTCTTTGCCGTCCAGGTCATACAGGGTGCATCCCAGGGCAGACTTAACCGCAAGCGGATACCTGGCGTATGTAGGACATAAGTAATTATCGGCTGCTTGCTGAAGATCTTTCATGTTCGCTTGTCCATATAGTTGGGATTAAGCAGGGGGGTCATATTTCTCCGGTATGGCCGAACCCTCCGGCACCCCTGAGGGTTGAACTGAGCTCCCGGGCGGTCTGGATCCGGGCATGGAAGTATGGTTGGAATATCAGTTGAGCGATACGCTGAGCCTTTTTTACAGTCCGTTTTTGATGAGAATTGTTGAGCAGGGAAACGATAATTTCTCCGCGGTAGTCCGGGTCAATTACCCCCACGCCCTGACTGACAACCAGGCCTAGCTTTGTGCCCAGCCCGCTTCTGGAGTAGACAAAGCCGGCTACTCCGGGCACGGAGATCTCCAGGCATATCCCAGTGGGGAAGGGATGCCTGGCTCCAGGAGCTATGATTGTCTCGTCTTCCTCCATGAACGCGCGCAGATCAATGCCTGCTGCTGCTGGTGTTGCGTATTCCAGGCTATTTCCCGAGGTCAGGGTGTTTCTCAGGTATTTTACTTTGACTGGTATAGAGTTATCCATAGGATTAAGGTCGAGTTGAAAGTGCACTGTCTCAAAAATTGATCTCCGGGCTGGACGCACAAAAGTTAACAATTATTGCCGGGGCAAGTCAAAAAATTCAATGTATCTTTGCGCGGGAAAACCCGCAAGGATTAAATGAGGCCTTGCATTTTGGGCCCTTATGGTTCACAATAAAAAAAATGTATCTTAACCGGAGGATTATTATGCGTCCATTACAGGTATACAGCGTGACCCCGAAACTTCCTGATAACCTTATGGCCTTACGGGACCTGGCCTTTAACTTCTGGTTTTCATGGAAGCATGATATAGCAGAGCTTTTTGAAAGAATCGACTACCAGCTGTGGCAGGAATGCAGGCAGAATCCAGTCAAGTTCCTCAACCTGGTTCCTCAGCATGTTATTCAGGAATTGTCCAGAGACGTTTTTTTCCTGGACAGACTGAACAAGACCAGGGAAAGCCTGAAAAATTACAGCACCGCCACCAAGTCAGTCTTCGATTTTGAAGAGACCAAAGGAGAACCGGTAATCGCCTATTTCAGCGCTGAATACGGAATCAGTCTGTCTCTGCCCATATACTCCGGGGGTCTGGGGATACTGGCAGGGGATCATCTGAAGTCAACCAGCGATCTGAATCTTCCCCTGGTGGCCATAGGGCTTTGCTATCAACAGGGTTATTTCAGACAGTATCTGACCAGCGAAGGGTGGCAGCAGGAACGTTATCCTGTCAATGACTTCGAGGAAATGCCCCTGGTTCAGGTCAAGGATGACCAGGGGAAGCCCCTGACAGTTGAAGTCGGGCTTTTGAGCCGAAGGGTGAAGATTCATATCTGGAAGGCATTGATAGGAAGAATACCCCTGTATCTTCTGGACACCAATATTAATGACAATGAACCCCAGGACAGAGGTATCACCGCCCAGCTGTATGGCGGAGACTGGGAGATGAGACTCAAGCAGGAAATAGTTCTGGGCATAGGGGGGATCAGGGCCCTGACCACCATGGGCCTTAATCCCAGGGTTATCCATATGAATGAGGGGCATTCAGCCTTTGCCGGCCTGGAAAGAATCAGCGTCTTCATGCGTGAGCACAACATGTCCTTTGAAGCGGCCACTGAGCTTGTGGCTTCAAGCAGCATCTTCACCACCCACACCCCTGTTCCGGCCGGCAATGACCGTTTCGCTCCGGATCTTATGGAGAAATACTTTGAAGGCTATGCCAGAGAACTTGGCCTGGCCTTCAAGGTTTTTCTGGCCCTGGGTCGGGAGGATCCCAGGGATGACCAGGAACTTTTTACCATGACCGTTCTGGCCCTGCGACTTTCAAGGTTCAATAACGGAGTCAGCCAGTTGCATGGCAGGGTGGCCAGAAGCATGTGGAAGAAGGTCTGGCCTCAGTACCCTGTGGACGATGTGCCCATCGCAGCCATAACCAACGGGATTCACATCCCTACCTGGATCGCGCCGGACATGGCCTATCTTTTTGACCGCTACCTTGGCTCAGACTGGCGTGAGGACTCAGACTGCTTTCGGGTCTGGAAACAGTCAGAAGCCATACCTGATGCTGAACTGTGGAGAACTCATGAACGTCTCAGGGAGCGCCTGGTAGACTTCGTCCGGGAAAGACTTAAGATGCACACCCTGGCCAGAGGGGGCAGACGTCATGAACTGCAGCTGGCCGGGGAAGTACTCGACTCCGGGGCATTGACCATTGGTTTTGCCAGAAGGTTTGCCACTTACAAGAGGGCCAACCTAATTCTTTCCGACGTCAAAAGGATTGTGGAGCTGATGAGCAATAAAAAGCAGCCGGTCCAGTTTATTTTTGCCGGCAAGGCTCATCCCAAGGATGTTGAAGGCAAGAAGATCATTCAGGAAATAGTTCAGTTCTGCCGCAGGGAAGAATGCAGGCATCACTTTGTGTTCATAGAGGATTACGACATGGAAATTGCCGGGTATATGCTCCAGGGCTGTGACATCTGGCTGAACAACCCCAGGCGGCCATTGGAGGCCTGCGGTACAAGCGGCATGAAAGCAGTGGCCAACGGGGTTCTTAATTTCAGTGTTCTTGACGGCTGGTGGGATGAGGCCTATACGCCCGACAACCGTTATGGCTGGGCCATAGGCAACGGCAAGGAATATGATGACCACGAGTATCAGAACCTTGTTGAAAGCCATTATCTGTACAACGTGCTGGAAAGAGACATTATTCCCACATTCTACAACCGTTCCCATGGGAATATGCCCATGGAGTGGATCAGAAAGATGAAAAACGGCTTAAGGGATCTGTGTCCTGCATTCAGCTCCCATCGCATGGTGGAGGATTATGCACAAAAGACATATCTTCCCGCGTTTCAGAATTTTGTAAAACTTGAAAAGAATGGATTTGAGCAGGCCAAGAATCTGGCTTCGTGGAGAATGGAGCTCATGACCAAGTGGGGTGAGGTGAAGATCAGAAGGGTCAAGGCAGCTGAAGGGGATAATCTCTACTCCGGTGACGAGCTCACGGTTACGGCCGAAGTGTATGTTAACGGACTGACCACTGATGATATCCAGGTTGAGATTTATTCCGGCAAAGTGGATATCAACGGCAACTTTCTGGACAGAAATACTGTCTGTATGGATAAAATGTCGACTCTTGAGGATGGATGGGTGCTTTATGAGGGCAAGGTAGACTCGGTGTCCACTGGTCGATTCGGTTATACAGTAAGAATTCTGCCGCATCATCCTCTGCTTCTTGATCCTCATTGTCTGGGACTGATTCACTGGGCTTGACAGTCAGAGGTTCTCTGGCAGCGTTTAGATTACAGACAAATCCCGGGATTCAAAATGTCCGGAGTCTTGGCTGATTTAACTGCCTGATTTCTTTATCTTTACTTTTAACCTTTTACCTTTTATTTTTCACTTTCAAGATTCCAGGTCGAAAAAGAAATGTCCTCATGTCCCAAAAGAAGAGAGCGGATGAGCTGCTCCTGATGAAAGGCCTTGCCGAGTCCAGGGAAAAGGCCAAAAGGCTGATCATGGCCGGACAGGTGTACATGCTCCGGAACCTTGACAGGGTCCGGGTTGAAAAACCGGGAAGTTTCCTTGATTTGGAAACTGTTCTGGAGGTGAATAAGCCTGAGCGGTTTGTAAGTCGCGGCGGATACAAACTTTTGACAGCAATTGAATATTTCAGGGTTGAGGTCAAGGGAAAAACCTGTCTTGACGTGGGAGCATCCACAGGGGGTTTCACTGATTGCCTCCTGCAGCACGGTGCTTTGAAGGTCTTCGCTCTGGATGTGGGTTATGGACAGCTGCACTGGAAGCTAAGGGCTGATGAGCGGGTAGCAAACCTGGAAAAGGTGAATATCCGCAGCGCTGCTCATGATCTTCTGCTGGTTCCGGCAGATCTTGTCTGTGTTGACTGTTCCTTCATTTCACTGGGCCTGGTTCTGCCGGAAGTTTTGCGTTTTCTGATTTCCGGAGGTGAAATCCTGGCCCTGGTCAAGCCTCAGTTCGAAGTCGGACCTAAGATGACAGTCAAAGGGGTTGTCAGGTCTGAGGATGTTGCCCTGGGGGCAGTGGATGAAGTTATCCGGGTATCAACAGTCAGGCTCGGCCTGAAACATCTGGGAACTGTGCCTTCGGCCATCAAGGGGCCCAAGGGAAATCAGGAGTATTTCATTTATCTTTCAAAACAATGATCAGCAAGCCGAGAACCGAGCACAGGATCAGAAGAATCAGGGAGGTTCTGAAAAAGAGGCAGGACGATCTGACTCTGGTCATCAACAATATCCATGATGCGCATAACGTGTCCGCCATCCTTAGAAGCTGTGACGCCTTTGGAATACCCAGGGTTCATCTCTTGTATACGAGCAATGTTTTCCCCGACCTGGGCAAAAAGTCTTCGGCCTCAGCCAAAAAATGGGTGGAAAGGCTCAATTATCAAAGCCTTCCTGATTTATTGAGTTTTTTGCTTTCACAGGGTCTTAATCCGGTCAGGACCGGTTTTTCTTCAGCAGCGGTCCCTGTGCATGAATGGGACTTTACAAAACCCACCGCGGTTATTCTGGGCAATGAACACAGCGGGGTTGAAGAGGGCCTTCAGAGAGCTGTAGAGCATGAACTATACATCCCCATGCAGGGTATGGTGCAGAGCCTTAACGTATCAGTAGCCGCGGCCATTATCCTCTATGAGGCGCACCGCCAGAGAAGCCAGGCAGGGTATTATGACCGTCCCTCGCTGTCTTCACTGCAACTGGAAGCTTATTTTGAAGAATGGATTGCCAAGTGATTCCCAGCTGTCCGGGTATGGAAACATTTTTCTCATAGGTTATCGGGCAGCAGGGAAAACAACTCTTGCCAGGGAAATCTCGCTGTGCTCCGGACTTGTGTTCCTGGATACAGACCACGAGATTCAGCAGGAAGCGGGAATGAGCATTGAGGAAATGGTTTCCTGCTATGGATGGGATTATTTCCGGGACATGGAAGAAAAAATCATGGCCCGTTTGGACCGGTCTCTGAAGATGATCGTATCCACCGGAGGAGGAATCATCCTCAGGAAGTCCAGCAGAGATGTTCTAAAAAGCAGGAATTGCCTGTGCGTGTACCTAAAGGCCGATGCACAGCTCATTCAGCGCAGACTCAGCACCAGTCCCCATGCAGCCCAGAGGCCCCCTCTTTCAAGACTTTCCTTGCAAGAAGAAATAGCCAGCGTTCTTTCCCGGAGAGAACCTCTGTACCAGGAATGTGCCGATGTTGTCCTGGACGCCAGTCAAAGCCCGCCGAGGCTTGCGGCTAAAATTATGAAAATCTACACACAGGGGTTTTGACAATGACCAGGCTGAGTTGTTCCCTTCAAAGCCTTATATCCCCCTCCAGGATGGTGCCTGCTGTTCTAGTTCCTGTCCTCATGTGTTTTCTGTTCCATTCCCTGACAGCGGCAGCAGACAGTAGTGGACAGAATTCAGACAGTGTCGTTCAAAAGCCAGCCCGCACAGAGCAAGATGTCCGGGAATGCAGGGTAAAGATCAGTTATTTTCTGCATCATCAGCCGCGCATGGCAAGTAATCAGTTTGCCATATGGATAGAGGACATGGATGGAAACTATGTTGCCACTGTCTTTGCCACCAGATACACGGCCCAGGGAGGATACAGAAACAGGCCCCTCAGTCTGCCCCGGTGGAGAGCTGTTTCCAGCTGGGACCGGGTTTCGTCCAGCAGGGTTGATGCTGTGAGCGGGGCTACCCCCCTGTCCGGAAAGCACAAGGCCGTCTGGGACTGTAAAGATGCCCGGGGAGAGCCTGTTGCCCCCGGAAAATACATCTACCGGATGGAAGGCAATATTTTTTGGGAGAATATGGTCATCTGGACCGGTGAAATTGAAATCGGTGATAAGCCTGACCAGTCCCGGGCAGAACCGGAATACATCCCGGAACGGGCACACAGAAAAGGGATAATGCTGGAGGAGGTCAAGGCGAGCTTCAAGCCGCGATAACGCAGCCAAAAGGAATAAGAACAGTTTCCGGATGAAAACTATGGAGCAGGAGGGCCAATGGAAAACCAGGAGATTAAAGATGTTTTTGAGGCTTTTTTCCGGAAATACCGGAAATCAGAAGGTGACGACAATACTTACACGGCCTTCTGGTCGGAGATTTATCCCGGGGGAACAGTTGAAATTGTAATGACAAGGTGTCCTGAAGACACCACCTTTAAGTTTTTTGTTGACAAAAAAAAGGTCATTGAGGTTAAGGAGTGGGATGCTTTTTTCCCGGCCATGCGCCAGTTCAGCCAGGATTATAGTCAGCTTTTTGATCCGGAAACCTTTTTCAGCGGCATGCGTGAAATGACCTGAATTTTTATGAAGCAACCCAAGAATCATAATGGAGCAAACCTTTCCCGAAGGAGCTTTCTGACGGCACTGGCCTGCCTGGTTCTGGGGCCGGGGGGTGCTGGACAGGCGGCAGCCTCATCCGGAAATGAGCAAGCCCCATCCATTGGACTGGCTCTTGGTTCAGGAGGGGCGGCAGGGCTGGCCCATATCCCCATGCTGGAAGTCCTGGATGAGCTGGGGATAAAGCCTTGCGTCATTGCCGGATGCAGCATAGGCTCAATCATTGGCGCCCTTTATTCTTCGGGACTATCCGGGCGGGAAATCAGACATATTGTCCAAGAATTTTCAGGTTCAGATATGGAGGTTTTAAGTGCCCTGGTCAGAGGTGATTCAGGGCTTAAAATCATGGACCTGCTCAGACTCGACCTGGACGCGGGCGGGCTTTTGGACGCCCATGGGTTCCTTAAATTTTTAAAACAAAAAATTCGCTTTTCCACTTTTGAGGAGCTGCCCATTCCCCTGAAAGTGGTGGCTGCCGATTACTGGAAACGGGAACAGGTGGTTCTGGAAACCGGCGATATTATCCCGGCGGTGAACGCCAGCATGGCAGTTCCCGGACTGTTTGCCCCGGTTTCACTGGGGGAAAGGCTTCTGGTTGATGGAGGGACTGTTAACCCTCTGCCTTACGATCTTCTGAAAGGGGAGTGCAGGCATATAGCTGCCATTGATGTCTCCGGAGGCAAGCCAGACGAGCAGACAGACCTTCCGGATCTAACCGACTCACTCTTCAATGCTTTTGAGATTATGCAACAGGCCATAGTTCAGGAAAAATTGAAACGTTTGGAGCCTGATATTTATATCAGACCCGAGATCAGGGATGTCAGGCTGCTGCATTTCCACAAATCCAGGGAAGTTTTTGAGCAGGCGGC
>PWNK01000116.1 GCA_003557865.1 Desulfonatronovibrio sp. | reverse complement strand
TTCTATCATTGAAATAAGTAACGTTAATTGGCAGATAAGGTTGCATTCTATTTTTTGCGTGTAACATGATTATGTCTCCCTGTTGTTAGGAGACTAAATAGTGAAAATCTTGTTATTTGTCAATAATATATTACATATTAGTTCATATATATAGTGTTACGAGACAGACTTTTTGCAGTCGCATCTAGTATAAGTTTTTTAGATGTAGCCTTGTTGCCGAGTGTCTCCAGGGCGTTGACAATGTCTCGTGTTGATGGAGCATTATCAGCAGGGTGCTTTGAGTATGTGTCAATAAGGTCAACTACTTGGTCCAGCTTATCATCAAGGTCATACTTTTTCAGAACGGGCTTGAGACGTTTTTTCAGCTCTTTCAGCTGGTCCTTATCCATTATTCACCTCCCATAGCCTGGTTGATGGGCAGGACCTTGCCTGATTGTTGATATTCTTTTGAGCAAAAATCCGTCCAGGATTCCATCAGTTTCATTCTTTTCTGAAACAGGTCTCCTCTCCGGTAAGCAGCCTCAACCTTTGACTCGATAGTATGAGCAAGAGCCATTTCTGCGACTTCCCTTGGATAATTTGTATTTTCTGCGCACCAATCCCTGAAGGTGGAGCGGAACCCATGAGGAACTCCATCAACTTCCATGCGTCTACACACCATTGACAGACTCATATCAGACACAGGCCCGCCTCTGGGAGCGGCGAATACATAATTGGAATTTTCAAACCTTGGCATGGACTCCAAAAGAGTGACGGCCTGCTCAGTCAGCGGAACACTGTGCTCCTTGCCGGCCTTCATCCGGTCGGCTGGTATGGTCCAGACCTTATTATCCAGGTCTATTTCATCCCAGGTGGCCAGTCTGACCTCGCCGGACCTTGCAGCGGTCAAGATTAAAAACTCCAGTGCCCTGCATGATGTCCCGCGCTTTGTTCGCAGCATTTTCATAAATGCGCCGATCTCTTTCCAGGGCAGGGCTGCAAAATGATTCCGCTTTCTGATTTTGTTTGGAGTAGGGAGAACAGCGTCCAGGTGTCCCTTCCACCTGGCCGGGTTTTCTCCGGACCTGTGGCCCGATACCGTGGCCCAGGCCAGAATTGCTTCCAGTCTCTGTCTCAACCTTGTGGCGGTTTCGGTCTTGTCCTTCCAGATAGGTTCAAGGACTTTCAAGATATGGGGTAGGTCAATTTCACTAACAGGGATGCTCCCGATAATTGGAATGGCGTATCTATTGACTGAACTGATCCAGTCCATAGAATGTTTAGCATTGCGAAATTCTGAAGACTTTTTATCATGGCATAGTCTGGCAGCCTGCCCAAAGGTCAGGGATTTTGCTTGATCCTTAACAAGAGCCTGTTGTCTGGCCCGGCGCTCTTCAACTGGATCTATGCCCTCCAGAATCATTTCCTTCAGCAGCCTGGCCTTATCCCTGGCCTGTGAAAGAGTGACATCTGGAAAACCTCCCAGGCCGATGTTCCGGCGCTTATTACCCACCACTGTTCTGAGTATCCAGGATTTTGCACCCGTATCCTTGACAACCAGCAGCAACCCGGATACACCACCTACAGCATGACGGCCCGGTCTTGAAATACGTCTGACCTCAGTTGCGGATAACTCTTTTGCTTTTAATGGCATAATATGTCCCCCCTTACGTGATACCATAAATATTGTTATTTATTGTGTCAAGTTAAGACAAATTGCTACAAGCAAGAATAATTAATCAGATAATTTCAAGTGAAATCAGGTCATTATGACACTGGGTGAGAAGGGATGAGACGCGCTTTTAGTGGACTCCCTCTCCGCCATACCTTTCAGAGAAGCCGGGCGGCGGAAACGCTGCCAACCCCGTCAGACCCGAGAGGGAGCAGCGGTAACAGTTGTTTTCGGGTGCCTGGCTTCCCTTACAGGGGCGCCTGGATTTCAGGCGCCCCTGTTTTTTTGTTTATGCTTCCAAGAATGAGATCCTGCTTTTGTAAATATCCTGCATGCTTCATCTCCTGCAAAACGCCTGTCTGTTCATCACTAAAAGCCTTTCCAGAGTCCGGTGTGCACTTTTCTTTTGAACGGTTTTGAGTTATCTCTCATCACTTGAGAGTGAAAAGTTAAAGGTAAAAGGTTCACCCGGTTAAACCACGCTTAAGCGTGAATGCCGGAGGAAGTGTTTAACTGGGTAAAAAATAAAGATAAAGAAATCAAGGAGTTAAATTGGCCAAGACTCCGAAAATTTTGAATCCTGGTATTTGTCTGCAAACAAAAATGTTGCCAGAGAACTTTTGACTGTCAAGTTTCATAAAAAATAGAGGAATCCGCAATGCCGCAACTTAGAAAACGCTGCGTTCCGGTTCCAGGGAGTTGCCTGGTCCTCATCGGCATGCCCTGCTCCGGAAAATCCACCCTGGGCAGACTGATAAGCAAAAAAACAGGATGGGCCTGGGTGGACACCGACTATCTCCTGGAATCCTGGTGGGGAATGCCTTTACAGGTTATCAGAGACCGGCTGGGGCTTGATGGATTTTTAAGTGCGGAGGAAGAGATGATTTCATCCCTGAAGTCTTACAGGACGGTCATTTCCACAGGCGGCAGCGTGGTTTACAGCCCCAGGGCCATGGCCGTTTTGGCAGAACTGGGCAGAATCGCTTTTCTCAGGGCAGGCATTGAAACCATTAAAATGCGCCTGACTGATCACTCAACCAGAGGGCTGGCCGTACGACCCGGTCAGACCCTGGAGGATGTGTTCAGGGCAAGAAGTCCTTTGTATGAGAAATATGCGGGTCTCATTGTAGATACTGATGGATGCGGGCCTGAAAAAAGCGCGGATTTGATTATTAAGTGGCTGAGAAAATAAAGAAAATAATGCCCAGGGTGGCTTTTCAGAGACTCTGCCATCTTTACAGCAGGATGGAAGAGTCATATCTTCTGGCCGCCCGGGAAATAGGCTTGAGCTGCACTGACTGTCCGGACAACTGCTGCACCAGTTACTTCCAGCATCACACCAGGGTTGAATGGGCCTACTTCATCAAAGGCCTGAACCAGGTCCATGAACATCTCAGACAGAGGATAACTATGCGGGCCGAGAGCTATATTCAGCAGGCTCAGCTGGAAATGAGCCAGGGCCGGACTCCGGACATCATGTGCCCTGTCAATGAAGACGGAATGTGCACCCTGTATGCTCATCGGCTGATGATCTGCCGACTGCACGGTGTGCCGAATGTGCACATCCGGCCGGACGGCAAAACCTTCCAGTTTCCCGGATGTTTCAGAGCGCAAAAGAAAACAGGAAGTGCTGATCCGCTGTCCAGGCTGGACAGGACCCCCTTTTACAGGGAGCTAGCAGCACTGGAGAAGGCCTTTGTGGGGCCCAGGATTGCCAGGTTTCCCAGGGTTAGGCTGACCCTGGCCGAGATGATTGTCCAGGGACCACCCAAAATGTCAGTGTAAATTTAGGATTGGAAACACAGGAAGTTCGAGGAACAGACATGAAGGAAAAAATTATCATTTTGGCTTTGCTGCTGGGTCTGGTCGCGGGATGCTCACATATGAGCGTCAGGCATCTTGATAGAAATCAGCTTCAGCTCAACCAGACGGAACAGCTTTCCATGCGGTACTGGAATTTTGAATACGTCAGCCTGGTTGAAAACGGGGATTATGTTGTCCGGGGGGTGGCGCTGCCCAGGATGGA
The DNA here is from genome assembly GCA_003557865.1 of Desulfonatronovibrio sp. Taxonomy (GTDB): domain Bacteria; phylum Desulfobacterota; class Desulfovibrionia; order Desulfovibrionales; family Desulfonatronovibrionaceae; genus Desulfonatronovibrio. The sequence continues at coordinate 26,511 of PWNK01000116.1, read as the reverse complement.
GGTTATCCCGGCCGGAGAACAGTGGCTGCATGATTTCTGGCTCTCTGTGTACTTGAGCGATGAAAAAGGAAAAGTTGTGGCCAGGGACCTGGAAGTGTTTTTACCTCAAAAACTAGATCCTGTGGAAGGGATCCGGTTTGAGTTCAGCATGTCTCCTGAACGGATACCTGCCACCAGGGATGTTTTCCTGACTTTCGGTTATAGAATGAGACTCACTGAGGACAGGTACTACGGCCCTCTGCGGGAAAGACCGCTCACCGGGGACAAAAGCGTTTTTTTTGCCAGCGAGGGAGCCCTGGCCAGGTAACTGGCAGCCAAGGCTGAACCAGGGACTGGCTGCATGCAGGACGGGATATGAGCGGCATCAGTCTGCCTCCAGACTGCTGAAGATGATGAGCCGTTAATTTCCCGGTAAAACGCGCATCAGGTAACTCTTTTCAAGATCAAGGTATTTTACTGCCAGCTTCTTCAACTCCTGCGGGGTGACCTGCCCGGCAGCTTCAGTCATTTCAAGGTTGAAATCCAGGTCAAGTCCCAGGGCCAGAAGGCCGGCTGCTTCCCCGGATCGGCTGGCAATGGTCTGGCGGCCCCGGTGATATTCGCCGAAGATCAGGTTGGAAGCCCGCCTGACCTCATCGCTTTCCAGGCTTTGGGACCTGAGTCGGGCAACAATTTCTTTGAAGCCCTTTAGAGCCTCATCAACCCTGTCTTCATAAGTTCCGATATACAGCGCCAGAAAGCCGGCCTCTGTGGATTGCCACAACAGGGATGTCACCGAGTAGGCCAGACCCTGACGGTCCCTGAGTTCCCGGAAGAGGATTCCCCCCTGTCCGGCCAGTACCTTGTTCATGACGTTAAGAGCGGGTGAATGCTCATGCTCTTTGCCGGGAACTGGAAAGACCATGAGTAGATGAGCCTGCGCCCTGTCCCGTAAAACCACATCCTTGGTCTTAATCTCAGACCATGAAAAATCACCCCGGACAGTTTCTTTCATGGTGTCCACGGCGCTTAAATCTGCCACCAGCCTGTCCAGGGCATGCCTGTCAATGTCCCCGCAAACGGAAATCACAAATGGCGCGTTCTTCTGTTTTTCCCAGAAAGATCGGGCCATTTCAGGGGTGACCCCAAGCACAAACTCCTGCTCTCCCAGCTGAAGGTGACTGTAAGATCCTGATGAAAACAGAAAAGGAAAAAGGTGCCTGAAGGCGTAGCCAAGGGGCCTGTCTTCCTGCTGCCTGATTTCAGCAACCTGATCAGATGCCGCCCTTTGCAGTTCGTTTGGGGAGAAGGTCGGCTTAAGAATGATTTCCGCCACAAGTCCCAGGATGTCGGAGCTGTAGCTTGCAGGATAACGGGCATTGAGGGTGAAGATGTTTCGGGATGCCGAGGCGGAGATTGATGCGGCCCGGTCACGCAGAAATTCCTGGATCTGATGGAAGGACCTGTCTTCGGTCTCTCTGGTCAGGGCTGAGGCTGTCAGCTGGGGCAGTCCCTGATGATCATAAGGGATGAGACTGTTTGCGCCTGGCCAGGCAATGCTTAAAGATGCATGCGGCAGGTGCCGGTCATGCATGATAACCATTTTTCTGCCCCTTCCCAGATCAATGACTTCAGCTTTATCTTCCGCGTCCCGGGCTTGCGGGTCAGGATCACGAGTTTGGGGGGAGTGCCTTGCAAGGGAATTGATGAACGACTCCCCGGACATCTTTACCTGGTCAGGGAGCAAAACCGAGACAGCCATGTTATCCGGGCAGAGATAAGAATCAATGATTTCCTGGAGGTCTTTTCTGGTGACCCTTTTCAGGTTGTGCAGATATTTTTCCTCAGCCCTGGGGTCATTTTCAAAGAGCTGATGGAATCCAAGTCTTGAGGCATTTCCCCCGAGGGTTTCCCTGGACCGGAATATGCTCTCCTCAATATTAACCACCGCCCTGTTTATGTGTTCCCGGGTGAATTCAGCCTCCTTGAGGTCAGCCAGACTACTAAGAAATCCTTCCCAGAAGGGTTCGACCCCATCCGGGGACAATCCTGCGTAAAAATACAAAAGCCCGGTTCTCTCCAGGGCTATGGCCCTGGCTGATATCTGGTCCACCAGGCCCTGTTCATACTTGAATTCCCTGTAGAGCAATGAGGTCCTGTCGCCCCCCAGCAGGTAGGCCAGAATATCAAAGGCCGCAGTCATGGGGGAACTCAGCTCAGGAGCGGGAACCGCCACTGCCATGTAGGCCTTGGTCCAGGGTCCGTGCTCCACGCTCACCCGCTGTTCAACTGAACGGTCCCGGATAAAGATTTCAACCGGGGAAGGCAAAACCTTAGCGTTTCTATTTTTCAGCTCACCAAACAGTCTTTGGGCTTCATTGAGTACAGGCTGGAGATCAATGTCTCCGCTTAGGGACAGGACCATAGATCCTGGCTGGTAAAGGCGGGATATGTAGTTCTGGAGGTCGTTGCGGTCAAACTCGCGGACAGTATCTGAATACCCCAGAATGGGATGCGCATAGGGTGTGCCATGAAAAAGGGTTGACTGAATGGAGTTAAAGACCCTGCTTCCGGGGTTGTCCCTGGACCTCTCGATTTCCGCCAGGACGACACTTATCTCCTGGCTCAGTTCCTGGGGATCAAAAGTTGAACCAAAAATCATGTCCTGGAGAATATCCAGACCCAGCTTCCATTCATGGGCCGGAAGTTCAATAGTGTACACCGTGTAATCAAAGCTTGTGCCCGCGTTGAGGTGTCCTCCCACCTCCTCCACTTCCCTGGCCACCTGGCCGGGAGCGCGACTATGGGTGCCTTTAAAGACCATGTGTTCCAGAAAATGACTGATGCCCTCCTGACCGGGCTGTTCGTGGGCTGACCCCGCCCTGACAAAAAGACGCATGGACACCAGGGGAAAGCGCTGGTCCTGGTGAATAACTACCTGCATACCATTGGCAAGGGTATGGTAGCTCTGGGCGTGAGCCATGTTAGACTGTCCTGACAGAGATAAAAGGGCTGCAGTGAAAACAAACAAAAATAATATTCTGAACATTGCTGACTCCGCTGGCTGTTATCGGGGTTATAATTTCCGTCCTGATAAGCTTAAGCATATTAACCTGTATCCTTTAAGTTGTTTATCCTGATCAATATCCTTGCAGGTTCCGGCAAATACTATTCGGGAGATAATGCCTGCTTAGGCCTTTTGGAAGAGAATCTGGAAATGAAGGCCTCCCTGCTTGCTGACAGGAGTTATACTGGCCATTCCCAAGAATTAACATTGCAGAAATATCCTGGCTGATGTACATTGACAACTTGATAATTAGTTTTTATCCGGAAACGGTTCTTTCTCCTTTTGGCGGGGTCAATCTGTACAATTATTCGTCAACATATTAAGATACGCCTCCTCATAACTTTCTTAATTTCCTTGCCAAAAGAAAACAATACTCGTTTCCGGAAAGAAAGATTTTCCTGATGGAAACTAATTATTCCAATGCACAGCTTCTGATTCCGGCCGCTCAACTCATTTTTCTAAGTTTTAATACCTTTCCTGGCAAGGCATGAAAGGCTTTTTCATCCAAAATCCTATCAGGCACAAGGAGTGTTGTTATGGATCCAGCTGGGCTGATCCCTGTTGCAGACGCCATTCCCACCCAATGGGGATGGTTTTATTTTTTCCTGATTTTAACCTTTATTCTGCACCTGTTACTAATGAATGTCATGCTGGGAGGAGGGATTATCGCCCTGGTCCGGCACTTCAGGAAAAAAAATGGCCTTTGTCCGGTATGCAAGGACATTTCCATCAAGCTGCCGTACAAAATTGCCTTTACCATCAATTTTGGAGTGGCTCCTCTTCTTTTCCTCCAGGTTCTTTATGGACAGTTCATCTACGTCAGTTCCATCATGATGGCAGTGTACTGGCTGAGCGTGGTGGGTATCCTGATAGTCATGTATTACAGCGCCTATATTTATGACTTCAAGTACGACCAGTGGCCGAACCTGAGGCTTTACTTCCTGGTGGTAATGGTTGTCCTGGCCCTGGTTATCGCTTTCTTCTTTTCCAACAATATGACCCTGATGCTCAATCCGGAAAAATGGACTGGTTACTTTGATCATCGTTCAGGGACCATGCTTAATCTTGGGGATCCCACCCTGATTCCCAGATACCTGCATTTTGTGGTGGCTTCCATAGCTGTAGGCGGTCTGTTCATGGCCATAACCTGGAAGTTTAAGCAGGACCCCAAGGCAGCGCAATATATCGATGAAGGTTTGAAATGGTTTTCCTACTCCACCCTTGTCCAGATAGGAGTGGGGCTCTGGTTTCTCATCAGCCTGCCCCAGGAGATAATGCTGCTGTTTATGGGCGGTTCGGTATTTCATACCGCCATTTTTCTGCTTGGCCTGCTGGGGGTAGCCATGATTCTCGTGTTCAGTTTTAAAAAAATGGTCTGGGCCACCACCGGCGGACTTGTCCTGACCATTGCCTTCATGGTCCTCATGCGCGATCTGGTCAGAAACGCCTACCTCTCTCCGTTTTACCATCCGTCTGAGAGGGTGGTAATCCCGGAATACGGCCCGCTGTTTATCTTTCTTGCCGTTTTTGTCCTGGGTCTTGGAGCGGTTTTTTACATGCTCAAGCTGGCCTATGAAGCCGGGAAGGAGGCTTAAATGAATTATCCGGTCTGGGAACTATATACACTGGGCGGTGGCTTCTGGATAGCTGTCATTGCAGTCCTGCACGTGTTTGTGGCTCATTTTGCCATTGGGGGCGGTCTTTTTCTGGTTTTGACCGAAAAAAAAGGTTACCGGGAAAATTCACAGCAGATTCTAGATTATACCAAAACTCACGCCAAGTTTTTCATGCTTTTGACCCTGGTCTTTGGTGCGGTGAGCGGTGTTGGAATCTGGTTTGCCATATCACTGATAAGTCCGGCGGCCACATCCCGCCTGATCCACACCTTTGTCTATTTCTGGGCCATTGAATGGGTCTTTTTCATGGCCGAGATCATAGCCATCTTTGTTTATTACTACACCTTCGGCAAAATGCAGAGGGACAAACATCTTCTTGTGGGCTGGCTGTACTTTATTTTTGCCTGGCTGTCCCTGTTCATGATCAACGGGATAATTGCCTTTATGCTTTCCCCGGGAGCGTGGCTGGAGACAGGCAATGTCTGGCACGCCTTTTTTAACCCTACTTTCTTGCCGGCCCTGTTTTTCCGGACCTTCATTGCCCTGATGCTGGCCGGTCTATACGGGTTTGTGACCTCGTCCTGGATCAGGGACCCGGATTTCCGGGAGACCATGATCCGCTACTGTGCCAAGTGGCTGCTGCTGCCTTTTATTTTCTTGATTCTTTCCGGACTGTGGTATCTGTCTGCCGTGCCCGAGGGAGCCAAGGCCATGATCCTGGGGCGTTCCCCGGAGATCGTACCCTTTTTCCGGGCCTTTATCTGGCTTTCAGTGATCATCGTCCTGGGCGGGCTTTTGTTTTCCATCCGCATGCCCGGAAGCATCAAGCGGCCAGTGGCCTTTGTCCTCCTGTTCATCGGGCTTCTTTATATGGGCAGCTTTGAATGGATGCGCGAGGCCGGGCGCAGGCCTTATGTCATCTATGAACATATGTATTCCAATTCCATCCCGGTGCAGATGGAAGCGCAGATCAATGAACAGGGACTTTTGACCCTGGCCAGGTGGGTGGAAAACCGGGAGATCACCGAAGCGAACATGACTGCAGCCGGTCGGGAGATCTTCAACCTGCAGTGCATCAGCTGTCACAGCCTGGACGGTCCTCTCAACGACATCCGTCCCATCACGGCCAAGTACGGTTTGTACGGCATGGATGCGGCTCTGAACGGTATAGGCAAGATCTACGACTATATGCCCAGATTCATGGGCACCAGGCAGGAGCGCCTGGCCCTGGCCCGGTTCATTGTGGAGGACATTCATGCCAGGGATACCTTTTCGCCTGAAGCACCCCGGCCTGCTGTTATTGACTTTGAAATCCCGCCCTTTGATCCTGAAGAAGACGAATACGTCCTCCTGGCCTGGAACAACCTGGGGCTCAAGTGCATAACCGATTGCGACGACTACTGGTCAATGCTCCCCCCGGGCAACACCCTGTACGCCCAGCTGGTGCGCAGGGATGTATTCCCGGAAATCGTTCTGGACGATGTAGTAATCACCTACCGGGTGGAACAGGGTTTTGAAAACCCGGCTGATCATGTCTCGTTCTGGGACAACTCCAGGTCTTTGATGGGCCGGGAAATCCCCAGGAATGTCGGATCCACCGGTCTGGGCATGGAAGGCCAGTTCACCCTGAATGATGACCTGATGACCTTTGTGGCCGGAGGGATCCCGGTGGTACCCTATGCTGACGACGGAAGCATCAATCCGTACCCGTTCTTCTACGTGGAAGCCTGGGACCAGAAGACCGGGGAACTCCTGGCCTGGACCAGGACCGTGGCCCCGGTGTCAGCGGAAATGGGCTGCAACACCTGTCACGGTGGAGAATGGCGCGTCCAGGGGACCATGGGCATTGCCGCAGAAACTGCTTCGGATGTGCTGAGGCTCCACGACAAGCGAAACAGGACCGAGCTCATGGCCGGGGCCGAGGCTGGACAGCCAGTGCTCTGCCAGAGCTGCCATGCTGATCCCCTGCTCAATGCCGAGGGTGATCCTGAACTCTTGAACCTGTCGGCAGCCATTCACGGCTTTCATGCCAACTACCTGACCGACCGCGAAGGCCAGGAAACCTGCAATACCTGTCACCCCAGCCATCCCGAAGGATACACCGACTGCAAGCGCGGGGTGCATGCTACCAGCATCAAGCTGAACTGCACCTATTGTCACGGCACCCTGGAGGATCACGCCCTAACTCTGTTGAAGGGGGAATATGAACAGGGCAAGACTGAGCGGGCCGGCAAGCTCATGCGCCATATCGAGCCCAGGCTGGTGGCTTCCCTGGATGAGATCAATTCCAGGACTCCCTGGAACCAGCAGCCAGACTGTCTGACCTGCCACATGAACTTTGAACAGCCGGAAAGCCGTGATGTCCGTGCGTTCAATGTCTGGAACGAGCAGGTGGGCGAGCTGTACCGGCTGCGGGCCGACGATATGGGGCTGATGTGTCAGTCCTGCCACGGGGCAACTCATGCCGAGTATCCGGCAAAGAACAGGTTCGGACTGGACCGGGACAATGTGCAACCTCTGCAGTATCAGGGCCAGCCCTATGCCATTGGAGCCAACAACAACTGTGCAGTCTGCCATACCATGGACATGGATTTTGAGGCCCATCATCCGGGCATGCTCGAAGGTACAAGAAATAAACGCAATCAACGTTAAAATACAGCCGACCTGCCTTGGGAAAAAGGCGCTGGAATGCCGGCTCCTTTTCTGTTTGTAAGAGGTGGAACTGGAGAGGTTCAAAAAATATACGCTGCCAGCCAAAGAATAAGCATAAGACTCGCCAGAGCGTATATTCCGGCCAGAAGGTCATCAAGCATGACGGAATAGCCCCCGGGCAGCCAGCTTTCCGCCCTTCTGACGGGAAAGGGCTTGAATATGTCAAAAAGCCTGAACAGTACAAAACCCAGGGCCAGGGTGAAAAATGAGGCGCTGGTCAGGAAGATGAAGGTCACCCACTGCCCCAGGACTTCATCAATAACCGCCTGCCTGGGGTCTTTGCGGCCGAATTTTTTTTCCGCGGCCGAACATGCCCATGATCCGACAAAAAAGAGCAGGACAAGAATGATTATCTTCACCCTGAAGTCAAAAGGAATGAAAATCCAGGGAGCAAGAACGACTGCGGCAAGAGAACCCCAAGTCCCTGGAGCCTTGGGCATGTGCCCAACGAAGCCCAGGGTTGCCAGGCCGGGCAGCAGTTCCTTGTTGATCCATTGGAAACTCATGGCTGTGACTGGCAGGACAACCTGATGACGTTCATTTCCAGCAGAGCTGAACAGACTTCAGCCAAGGGCAGACCCACCACGTTGGTGTAGGAACCTCTCAGGGCATGAACCAGGAAGGCCCCTGATCCCTGGATGGCATATGCCCCGGCCTTGTCTGCCGGCTCACCGGTTTTAACGTACTGAGCAAGGACCCTCTCTTCTGCCGGGATCATTTCCACGTAAGTTCTGCAGATAATTGACTTCTCAGTGTTTTCAGCGCCATGCTGGAAACAGACTGCGGTTATCACCAAATGGGTGTTTCCTTGAAGTCTTTTGAGCATGTCCAGTGCCCCGGCCTCAGAGGCGGGTTTGCCCATGATGGTCTCTCCCAGGACAACAAGTGTGTCCGCAGCCATTACAAGGGACGCGGGCTTTTTTGCTGCTACTTCCCGCGCTTTTTCCCGGGCCAGGAAGAGAGCGTAATCATCAGCCTGCCGGCCGGGTTCAGGGGGAGGTTCCTTGAACCGGGGGGGGATAACCTGAAAACTGATTCCCAGGGAAGTCAGGAGGGCTTGCCGCCGGGGTGAGGCCGAAGCCAGAACAATATCCAGTGCTGACCTGAAAGGTCCCTGGAATTTAAGAAGATCAGCTCCGGGGATGAAACTCCTGTTTTTCATCTGCACTATCCGGCCTATGGCTTATGCCGGGGAGAGCACTCTTTTGCCAAGCTCCTGGTCAAGCATGAACAATCCCCCACCCTGATTCCCGGTCATTTTAACCTTTTGCAGAACATCGTTGGCGCTGGCCTCCTCTTCAACCTGTTCCGCGACAAACCATTGCAAAAAGTTATTGGTGGCATGATCTTTTTCGCTGATGGCCAGGTCCACCAGGTCATTAATCAGGCTGGTGACCTTCTGTTCATGACTCAGAACGTTTTCAAAGACCTCTGTGGGTGAGCCCCATGATTTGGGGGGTGCCTCAATGCCTTCCAGAACAGGCCTGCCTCCCCGTTCATTGATATAATCGTATATCTTCAGGGCATGGGTCAGCTCCTCCTGAGCCTGGAGACGCATCCAGTGAGCTGCCCCGTTGAGGTTTATTTCGCTGAAGTAGGCTGACATGGACAGGTAAAGATAGGAAGAATAAAGTTCGGCGTTAACCTGCTGGTTTAGGCTTGTCTCCATTTTCTGGCTGAGCATGACTAGTCTCCTTTTTTCAAGTTGTTTGTCAGTAGGTTACAGTATGTTCAACAAAACATAAATCCTGAGACGGTCAGTTTACAAAGAATCATTTCTTGTTCAAAGTGTGGTTCTGAATCCGTGTGACCAGGCTCAGGAACCGGGCTGACCCTTGGAAACAGTGCCCGGAACAAAGGCTTTTACGGATTCAGATTTTATAATAAATCCGGCTTCAGTCCATGGCAAGGCCAAGAGGCACGGCCTTCCTAACTGGGGACCCTGGCCAGGCAAAGCATCAGTCCGTCAAGAAAAAGCTTCTGTTTCCGGATGATGTTCAGGTCATGTTGCTGCTTTATTACTCCCTGGAGTCCATGATTTCTCATGAACAGCAGATAGTTGTTAAAATGTTTCCGCCCGGCCATTCTTTCCGGCAAAAGGGACAGGCAGTGCATTGCCCAGCCGGCAAGGCTTTCAATTCCGGCGTGATCGAGCAGGACCAGGAAGCCTCCCGGCCTGATGATACGTCGCGCTTCGCGAATTATCTGCTCCTGGGCATCAGCAGGATGTTCATGCAGAGCAAGACTGATAAGCGCCGCATCAAGGGAATTGCCTGGAAAGCAGGTAGACCTCATGTCCTGTTCAAGGTAGGTTATATTTTGGGAAGTTTTCTGCCTTGCTTTTTCGAGCATGGCAGGGGAGCTGTCCACCCCGAAAGTTCTGAAACCATGTTCATGCATAAAATCGCACTGTCTGCCTGTTCCACAGCCAAGATCAACCACGCTGTCAATCTTCAGGCAAAGCAGAATTCTGCATATATCTTTGCGTACCGGATCCAGCAAGGGGTTAAGCAGCAGATCATAGACCCGGGCAATGCTCTGGTAGCTGTCGGTTTGATTCATGCCTCAACAGGGCAGTAGGCTGACAGGTCTCTTATGAACTGTTCCCTGTCAGTGTAGTGGATTACGTTCAGGCCCCTGGATTTTGCCCTTTTTATGTGCGGAAGGTGATCATCAATGAAAACAATATCTCCTGGAGAACAGTTGATCCATTGAACCAGTTCTTCAAATATCTGGGGGTTGCTCTTACTCAGGCCCACATGGAAGCTGTTGTAAACCCTGTCGAAGTGCTGGAAAAAGCCGTCCCTTATGTCCAGTTCGTCAAGCCAGTTGACCTGATCGCTCAAGATGGCCGTCCCCACCTTCCTGGAGCGCAACCGGGCGACAACCTCCAGCATCCAGGGTCTGAGGACAAACCTGGAAAGAATTGCGTCTCTTAACTGCTCATTGCTCCTGTTTATCCCTGTTTCATGCCGGAAAATGTTCCAGAAGCTTTCCTCCAGGATCTCTCCCACCAGATATCCACTGGAGAGGATGATTTCTCTTGTTGTTTCCAAGAGCTGCCTTTCATCAACTCCTTCCTGTCTGGCTATGGCATGCAGCCCGGCTACAAAACCCTCTTCAGCAAGGACTCCGCCATAGTCGAAAACAATCCATTTGATCAAACACTTGTCCATTATCCTCTCCGGTTTTTTTCCATAATAGATGGGCCTGCAAAAAAGTCATGTTTTGCAAACGCAGACGACAAAGAGCGGAAGTCTGATGGCCATGCTAAGAGACGCGGCAAACGAAAAAAAACAAAGTGTTAAAGGGTCTTCAGTTAAGGCTTGCTGTATGCATTTCGACTTTTAGCATGGGCATCTGTTTGTCATTGTCAGTTTGTCCTCAGCGCTTTATGTCCTGCTGTTATTAAGTTGAGAGTGAAAAGTTAAAGGTAAAAAAATCAATAGGTTAAACCACGCTTAGGCGTGAATGCCGGAGGCAGTGTTTAACTGGGAAAAAAGTAAAGATAAATAAATCAAGGATTTAAATTAGCCAAGACTCCGGACATTCAAAATCCTGGTATTGATCTGTAAACACAAAAAGTTGACAGTGAACTTTTGACTGTCAAGTTATTATGATTGACTCCACTTTTACTGTCAAACATGGCCAGGTCGGTAAAAAATTTGAAAAGGCGGGAATCAGACTTCAAGCTCACGCCTGAGCAGGGCAAAGCCCTGTTTTATGGTTTCAATTTCCGCTTCACCCAAATCAGCTCTGATGGAAAGGCGAAGCCTGGCGGTGTTTTCCGGAACGGTCGGAGGCCTGACGGCTGCTGTGAATACTCCGTATGTCATGAGTTTTTGCCAGGCCTTCATAACCAGGCTGTTTTTCTTGAGGATCACCGGTATGATCTGTGTTGAACTCTGGCCGGTATCAAATCCCATTTCCTGGAGAAAAATCCTCAGTCTGCGGGCAATGTTCAGGACCTTTTCTCCCTGGCCTGAATTATTATTTACATAATCCAGCGCGGCTAGACTGGCCCCGATCACTGCCGGAGGAAGGGAGGTGGAGTAAACGAACGGCCTCCCCCGGTTGATGATCAGATCGATTATTTGGGCTTTGGCCGCAATGTAGCCGCCATAAGAACCCAGGGCTTTGCTGAATGTTCCCATGTGCACCTGGATTTCCTTTTCCAGACCTAAGTGCTGGGCAAGACCACGGCCCTGACCAAGCACACCGGTGGCATGAGCTTCGTCCACTATGGTCAAAACTTTATAATTCTTGCATATTGCCACGATTTCTTCTAAGGGGGCGGTATCGCCGTCCATGCTGAACACGGTATCCGTAACAAGTATTTTCAGGGTGCTTTCCCTGTTTTTCTTCAGCTGATAGCCTAGGTGATCCATGTCGGCATGCCGGTATCTGACGAGCCTGGCCCTGGAAAGAACAGCGGCATCAACGATGCTGGCATGGTTCAGCCGGTCCGAAAATACTGTCACACCCCGTCCAGCCAGGGCTGCGAGAATGCACAGGTTGGCCATGTAGCCTGAACCCACGGTCAGGGCTCGGGGCTGTTTTTTAAATAAGCAGAGTTCATTTTCCAGCTGGGCGTGTATTTTGAAGCATCCGGATATCAGCCTGGAGGCGGTGCTGGATGTCCCGTATTTTTTTGTCGCCAGCAAGGACCCTTGTTTCAGAATATCAGAACCGGAAAGACCAAGGTAATTGTTGGAGGCCAGATTCAGCAGTTTTTTCCCTTTGTATTCCAGGTAAAGATCCGAGCCATGATCCATGTCCGGAATAGTGCGCAGTCTTTCCTGCTCAGAAAGCATGTTCAGGGTCTGGGCTGCTTGAGCAAATATATTCGGGTCCATGAATTATCCTTGCATTCCGCTGGAAAGCTTCTGAATCAGTAGGCAAGATGCCAACCAGGAACCTTGAGCAGGCTGAGGCTAGATTTGTGTCGAGCTGAAAGCAAGTATTTTTATTTTTGAAGTTGAGGGAATAAAGAATCAAGCCATTTGAACCGATAATTTGTGGAGAAGAAATAGCTTGGAGGATGCCGGATCGGATTTTTCAAGACAAGGGCCTCAACCTTGGTAGCTTGACTGTTGGTGCGGCGGTGCAAAATGCCGGCTGGACGCAGGGAAGAGTCCGGTATTTTTCTGAAAAAGCCAGTTGAAAGTATTCATAAAATAAAATAGATGTCAAAATATTAACGTATTGGAGCATTAAATGGATGTATGCATAGTTGGGACCGGATATGTAGGTCTAGTGACGGCAGCTTGTTTTGCAGAAATGGGTAACAATGTCTACTGCGTTGACGTCAACTCAAGGGTCGTTGAAGGCCTGAACAGGGGGGAGATTCATATTTTTGAGCCAGGGCTTGAGGAGCTGGTACGCAGAAACCACAAACAGGGTCGTCTGCATTTTACCAAAGACATAAGCAAGGGCCTGTCAGGCAGTCTGTTTGTCTTTATTTGCGTGGGCACTCCTCCAGGAGATGAGGGCCGGGCCGATCTTTCCTATGTCTATCAGGTGGCCAGGGATATAGGCAGGATCATGACCGGCTACAAGATAGTGGTTGACAAGTCAACGGTGCCCGTGGGCACTGCAGATAAAGTCAAGGCCATTATCCTGGAGGAGCTCGCTTTGCGCGGGGAAGACCTGGAGTTTGACGTGGTCTCCAACCCGGAGTTTCTCAAAGAGGGTGACGCGGTTTCAGACTTTATGAAACCTGACCGGGTGATAGTGGGCACTGACAACATCAGGGTGGCCGAGCTGCTCAAGGCCCTTTACTCTCCCTTTGCCAGAAGCCGGGACAAAATGATTGTCATGTCTGTACGCAGCGCGGAGATGACCAAGTATGCCGCCAACTGCATGCTGGCCACTAAGATATCTTTCATCAATGAAATGGCCAATATATGTGAAAAAGTCGGAGCAGACATTGAGGATGTCCGCACCGGGATAGGTTCTGATCATCGCATCGGGTATCACTTTATTTATCCTGGTGTTGGCTACGGAGGATCATGTTTTCCCAAGGACGTCAAGGCGCTCATTGGTACGGCAATAGATTGCGGCTACAATCCTCAGGTCCTCCAGGCCGTGGACGGCCTGAACCAGAGTCAGAAGATAGTTCTGGCCGGGAAAATCATGGACTATTTTCAAGCCATGGGAGGTGTTTCCGGAAAGGTACTGGCCATGTGGGGGCTGGCTTTCAAATCCAATACAGACGACATCAGGGACGCTCCGGCTCTGGATATTATCAGAGAACTGAGCAGGGCGGGCATGAGAGTCCGGGCTTATGATCCTCAGGCAGGGAAGAATGCGGCGCTGGAACTGAAAAGCGATCCTCTGGTGGAAATAGTGGATGAGCAGTATGAAACCCTCAAGGGGGCTCATGCCCTGGCTGTAGTAACCGAGTGGAACCAGTTCAGAAATCCCGATTTTTCCCGAATTCGTGCCGCGCTCCAACTGCCCCTGATATTTGACGGACGGAATCTTTACTCCCCAAGAGCTCTTGAAGATATGGGCTTTGATTATTTTTGTGTGGGCAGGTGCCCGGTGGACAGAAGAAACAGAAGGCCCAGTGAAACAGACAAGATTAGGCTGGAAAGCTCAGGCAATTAAATGGTCGGGATGCGGGGATTCGAACCCCGGGCCTCAGCGTCCCGAACGCTGCGCTCTACCAAGCTGAGCCACATCCCGACACGGCGTATGATCATTAGCCCAGAGTACTTTAAAAATCAATACCAATAGACAGCAAGTATCCAAACTTAGTTTATTTTTCATCCAGAAACGGTTCTTTTTCCTTTTGGCGGCGTCAATCTGCACAATTATTCGTCAACGTATTAAGATATGCCTCCTCATAATTGTTTGATTCCCTCGCCAAAAGAAAAAACTCCTCGTTTCCGGAAAGAAAGACTTTCCGGATGGAAACTGGTTTAACAGTCAGGGTTTGATTCATTTTATTCAAGGTGGCCCATGGAAATTAAGAACGATTCAATAACGATTCTGGTTGTGGATGACGAGGAAAGCCTTCGGGAAATCTGCAAGGATGCCCTGAAAGATGAGGGATATGAGGTTCTGCAGGCAGAAAGCGGACAGGACGCCCTTAACGTAATTATGTCCAATGACATTGATCTGGTCATCTCGGATCTCAGGATGCCGGAAATGAACGGGCTCCAGCTGCTGGAAAAGATCAAGGAAAAGAATCTGGACCTGGATTTTCTGGTGATGACAGGGTTCGCCACCATCGAAACCGCTGTTGAATGCATGAAGATGGGAGCGGCCGACTATCTTCCCAAGCCCTTCAACATTAATCACCTTCTGGTCAAGGTGAACAAGGTGGTTAGAAGCAGGCTGGAGAAAAAGGAGCAGAAACGGCTGAGCAACATTGTCCGGCTTCTGAACCTCAGCAATGCCCTTAATTCTCAACTTGACCTTAAATCAATATGTTATGAGTTTGTACTCCAGGTTCAGAGAAATTTCTCCCCGGACAGCGTGGTCCTTTTCCTGGGCAGGGATAATCAGCGCGGACTCAGAAAGACCGTTGTCAGAGGAAGACTTTTCCGGGAGGATCCCGATCTCTTTGCCAGAGTGCAGAGCCTGGCTGAAACTTCCCTGGAAAAATGCTCTTCCCATCTTTTGGACAGCAGAAATGTATCCGGGCTGCCCATTTTCAATGGTCATGACTTTCCCTATTCCATGATGATGGTCCCTCTGTTTTCCCAGATGAGCAAAGTGGGAGTTATTGTTCTTCTGCGCAAGGAAAGCAGGGTATTCAGCAACGATGAGCTTCAGCTCCTGAGCGTTTTTGCGGTCCATGTGTCCACAGCCATTCAGAACGCCAAAATGTACTCCAGGATCCGGGACCAGAACATAGATATAATTTATTCTTACGCTAAAGCAGTTGAAGCCAAGGACTATTATACCAAGGGACATTCCGACCGGGTGGCGGTTTATGCCATGAAACTTGGCAGCTATCTTCAACTGAACACCAAAGAGCTTGATGCCCTTTATACCGCGGGAGTTCTTCATGATATCGGCAAAATCGGGGTTCCGGACCATATTCTGAATAAGCCTTCCCAGCTGGATGAAGAGGAGTTTGAGGTAATGAAGTCCCATCCCACCATTGCCAGGGATATCCTCTCTCAGGTGTGGACAATGAAAGACATACTGCCTGTAGTTTATCACCACCATGAGCGGGTGGACGGCAAGGGATATCCAGACGGAATAGCTGATGGTCAAATACCCGAACTGGCCAAAATTATAAGTGTAGTCGACGCATTTGAGGCCATGACTTCAGACCGGGCATACCGTAAGGCCCTTCCATGGGAAAAGGCCAGAGATATTCTTCTCAAGGGAAGAGGCACTCAGTGGGAGGATGATCTGGTTGACCAGTGGATAAAGCTGGTCACTGATAAGGGTTTTGCCACTATACAGAATGAAACCCTACTCAAGCCGCATCTTCCAGGGCAGAACTAGTTTCATTTTCCATGGACTGTAAACAGCTTGCCTTGAGCATCAGAAGATATGAACAGTAAGATCAAAGTAGTAGTTGTTGATGACTCGGCCTTCATGCGCAAGGCCATAAGCACCATGCTCAAGAAGGACAACGATATTGAGGTGGCAGGTATTGCCAAAAACGGCCAGGAAGGCCTTGATCTGGTCCGTAAGCTTGATCCTGATGTGGTAACCCTGGATATTGAGATGCCGGTCATGGACGGGCTTACAGCTCTGAAGAGAATCATGATGGAAATGCCCAGGCCGGTGATCATGGTCAGCTCTCTGACTACAGAGGGAGCCGAATCGACTCTCAAGGCCATGGAATACGGGGCAGTGGACTTTATCCCCAAGCAGCTTTCCAAGGTCAGCCTGGATATTGTCAAGATTGAAAAAGAACTGCAGTCCAAGGTAAAGGCTGTTGCCAGAAAGAAAGCTAAGATATCCAGACTGGCGGCCCTGCAAAGACCAAGAAAGGTATCCAGGATAAAACCTGCCCCTGCTGTTTCCTCAGGTAAGCCTGCCCGGGATATAGTGGTCATCGGTGTCTCCACGGGAGGTCCGCCGGCTGTTCAGAAAATCCTCACCGATCTGCCCGGGGACTTTCCTGGAACCATTTTCATAGCTCAGCATATGCCCAGGGCGTTTACCGGTCCATTTGCCAGACGTCTCAATGAATCCACAGGACTCAATGTCAAGGAAGCCCAGAACGGAGACCTGGTCAGGCGGGGACAGGTTTATATTGCCCAGGGGGGGATGCATCTCAAGATCAACCAGATGATTTCCAGGATTGAGGTGGAAGTGACAGATGATCCCAGCGATGTTCTGTACAAGCCGTCAGTAAACGTGCTTTTTTCCTCGGCTGCAAAAGGGGTGGGCAGCCGCGCACTGGGGGTGGTCTTGACCGGAATGGGCAGCGACGGTCTTTTGGGAGCCAGGGATTTAAAGGCCGGTGGAGGTATTCTGCTGGCCCAGAGCGAGGAGACTTGTGTAGTATACGGAATGCACAAGTCGGTTGTGGATGACGGACTGGCCGACAGGATTGTGGATCTGGAGGATATGGCCGCAACCATCAGTTCCTTAATTTACGAGAACTGATCCCCTGACAGGATTTTCATCAAGTCATGCGTGCGGTATGGGCTGTGTTAATGGGCAGCGGGTTTTGTCAAGGCATGAATATTGAAAATAGCCGACAGGTTCAGCATCCGGCAGGGAAGATTTTCCGGATAAAAACTTTTTGCCGTGGCGGGTAAGAGTTATGTATGAGATGGACACGGATCAGGTTCTTGACCTGCTCCAGAGCGATGACCCGGAAGAGCAGCGCGAAGGGGCTTTTGCAGCCAGGGATCTGAATCTGCAGGATGCCGTTCCTTTTCTGGTGGATCTTATCAAAAGTGAGAGCCTTGGAGTACAGGAAGCTGCCGACATGGCCCTGAGAAAAATGGGAGGTCATCATAGCGTGCAGGCCTTAATTCCTCTCCTGAGCAACGATTCGCCCCAGATCAGAAACCTGGCCATGGATATTCTCAGGCATATCGGTCATCATAATATTGATTCACTGATAATGCTGCTTGGAGACAAAGATCCTGATCTGCGTATTTTTTCTGCTGATATCATCGGGCACTCAGGGTCTTTCATGGGAATTAGACCCTTGTGTGACGCCCTCTTGAACGACCCGGAAGTCAATGTCAGGTATCAGGCCGCGGTCAGTCTGGGTGAACTGGGGAGGACAGAAGCTTCTGAATGCCTGAAAAAGGCCTTTGATGACGAGGAATGGGTCCAGTACGCTGTGGTTGAAGCCCTGTCCAAGATCAGGGATGAATCCGCCACCCATGCTCTGATTCAGTCCCTGGACGACAGCTCTGAGCTGGTCAGCTCAATGATCGTGGATGCTCTTGGAGAAATGGGCAATGTTAAAGCATTGCCAATGCTTATGAGGAGGATGGAATCTTCTCCCACCGCCCTTCGAAACAAGATAGTCAGAGCGGTCATCAATATCCTGGGCAGCAAGGCGGTTGTCTTTCTGGACGAGAGGCAAAAGGATAGGCTGCGGGACTACCTCCTGGTGGCAATTGAAGATGAAGACATTGATACCCAGGATGCGGCTGTAGCAGGTCTTGGATATGTGGGAGGAGATCAGGCAACCTCCAAGATCCTCTCTGTTGTCACAAGTTATGACCCTGATGTTGATGCTTATCGAATGGAGAAAGCAGAGGACGCCCTTGTTTCCATAGGTTTCAACCAGGCTTTGGTTCAGGGAGTCACAATGGAAAATGACAGCGCCGCACTGGCCGCGGTCAGGGCTCTAGGCAGGATTGGCAGTCCTGAGGCGGTCCAAGAGCTTATTCAGGCCTTCAACTCCAAGACCAGAGATCTGCAAAGAGAAATCAGCAGAGAAATTGCCAGTTCAGGCGGTGAGGAACTAAAGGTTTTTTTTCTGAATCTTCTGCAGACCCATGAGGACGGGGATATAATAAAAAACAGCATGAAGTTCTTGGCGAATAAGCTCAGGGATGAAGAAAGTGTTACCGAGCTTATGCCTTTTCTGGATCATCCATGGGACGATGTTAAAGAGACTGCACTGGACTCCATTCTGATCATCGGTGGAGAAAAAGCACTGCAGGAATTTAAGAACATGTTTCTGAGTACGGATCCTCTTAAAAGGCTGATGGCGGTTTATGCCTTCGGCAGACTGGGAGCAGGCGAAAACATCCATGTCCTGAAGATGGCACTTCAGGATGAATCTCCTGAAGTGCGCAAAATGGCCCTGGAAGCACTGGCCACAATATGTCCAGATAACAAGGAGGTCATCTCCCAGGCAACAGAGGTGATGAACGATCCAGACAGAAAGGTCAGGCTCGCCCTGGTTGACTTTCTGGGCGGATGTCCAGGTCAAGAGGCTTTAGTCTGTATCCTGGAGTGTCTCCATGATGAGGATGAATGGGTCAGGATCAGGGCAGTGGAATCTCTGGGGAGCAAGAAGGATATAAGTGTGGTCCCCCGGATACTTTCATTGTGGGAAAACAGCTCCAAGCTGCAGAAAATCAAGATTATTGAATCGCTGGGAATTATCGGAGGACAGAGTTCCTTCAGGGCACTGCTGGATATCCTTGATGATTCTGATCCTGATATTCTTGATTCTGCTGAGAAAGCCCTGGATAAACTTCAGGATAAGGGCGGGGAGTAGGTTTTCATGAGCCTTTTTGCCAAAGGCATAACCCTTAAAAAAGACCTGGAAATTGGAGATGAAGAGTTTGCCCAGCTGCGCGACTTCATTTACAGCCAATGCGGCATCTACATTGGTGACAGCCGCAAATATCTTCTGGAAAACAGACTTGCCAACAGGCTCAAGGAGAATAATCTAAAAAGCTTTGGTGAGTATTACTACTTTTTGCGTTATGACCCTGGTCGAAGGTCAGAAATCAACAAGCTGTTTGAAGTAATAACCACCAATGAAACCAGCTTTTACCGCAATCCCCCTCAGATCAGCCTTTTTCAGGATGTAATCCTCAAAGAGGTTGTTGACCGTAAAAGAGCAGAGTCCAAAAAAAAACTGCATATCTGGTCTGCCGGATGTTCCACTGGGGAAGAACCCTATAATCTGTCCATTATTGTGCATGAGGCTCTAAAAGGCGAACTTCCTCTCTGGGAAATAAAAATCACTGCCAATGATTTGTCTCCGGGAGTTCTGATTTCTGCCAGAAGAGGTGTTTATACCAGGTATTCACTCAGGTCCACCCCTGAAAATATTATTGAGAAATATTTTCACCAGGTCAGTCCCGGAAGGTTTGCAGTTAAAGACCGAGTCAAAGATCTTGTGGAATTCAGTCAGATAAATCTCAGTGATCGATTCCAGCTGAAACAGGTTCCCAGGTCTGATATTATATTCTGCAGAAATGTGATCATATATTTTGACACGGAAATGAAGAAAAATGTCATCAGTTCTTTTTATGATAACCTTCTTCCCCGGGGTTATCTTTTCATCGGCCACTCAGAGTCTCTGCACAATATAAGCAGGGCCTTCAGGCCCGTCCATTATCCAGGTGCAATTGTATACCTGAAGGAAGGTTAGGCTTATCAAAGAAGACCAGGAAAGACGCGAGTACACCCGGATTCCAAAAAAATTCAGGGTGGAAGTCAGGCAGTTGGCCTTTCCCCTTAACGCCCAGAAGATGATAAGTGTTCAGTCAGCAGACATAAGCACAGGAGGTCTGAGGATCAGCTGCAGCCGGCATTTTTCCCTGGGGGATAAAGTTCAGGTCAGGATATACATTCTAAGCCTGAATAAATACCATCCAGGGTATTTCAAGGCCTTTGAAAGCGATACAGGCCAGTACCTGCAGGCCGTGGCTGAGGTCGCCTGGATGAAAGAGTCCGTGCCTCTGGTTCGTTATGAAGTGGGACTCAAGTTCCTGGATGTCTATGAAGATGACTTGCAGGCCCTTCGTCAGCTGATATTGAGACAGAAGCAAAAGTCTTGAGGTTTTATGGGGGAGTGATTTGTCAGCATATGTCATTTCCATAGCCAATCAAAAGGGAGGGGTAGGCAAGACCACCACGGCATTGAGTTTGGGAGCCGCATTTGCCTCCATGGGCAAAAAAGTGCTGGTCATGGATCTTGATCCTCATGCCTGTGCTTCCATTCATCTGGCTTTTTTCCCGGAAACCCTGAATAAGACCGCTCTGGACATCTTCAAGGGGGCTCCGGGTTCATCAGCAGTGGACAAAAGCGTCATTAGCCATGTCCAATCTGGCCCGGCTTTTGACTTTGTGCCCGGCAGCATTCGGCTGGCAGAGCTGGACGCAGAACTGCGAGATGTGAACGGAAAAGGCCTTATCCTGAAAAAATGGCTGGGAATGGTCAGCAGTGATTATGATCTGATAGTAATTGACTGTCCACCCCAGATGGGCGTTATCATGGTAAACGCTCTGGTGGCTGCAGATCTGGTGATAATCCCGACCCAGACTGATTTTCTGGCTTTACACGGGTTCAAGCTGATTTTCGACACCATGCGCACCTTAAACAAAATCCTGGATGATCCGATAAAGTATAAAGTCCTGGCGACCATGTTTGATCGAAGAGCTGGTGCTTGCAGAAGAATCCTCAACCTGCTCAGGAATAAAATGGGCTCCAGGATTTTTGAAACAGTAATCAATACAGACACAAAGTTCAGAGAAGCCAGCGCCAAGGGCAGGGTGATTCAGGTCCACGCCCCAAAATCAAGAGGAGCACTGGAATATCATCTTCTGGCCAGGGAAATTGACCGAGGCATATGATGAAGACCCCGGAGCAGTATATTGAAGATCAGGATTTCAGCCTGGAGCTGACGGATAAATCCCAGGAGCTTACTCCATGGGAAAGGCTGTTTATTGAAAAGTTCCTTGACAGTGAAGCCGGTAAGGCAGGTGTGGCTCAAATAGTCAGACCCAGTCCTGAAAAGGCTGTTCTGCCTGTCCGGGATTCGGCGTTGCAGACTCCATGGGAAGGGGCAGGACTGGTTGAAAAAAAAACAAAGCCGGCGGCCGGTAACAAGCTTGATCTGGAGCAAGTTGATGAAATTCAGCTGGTCAGTTTTTCTATTGGCAAGGAGGAGTATGCCCTGCCCATGGACAAGGTCAAGGAAGTTATCAAGTATGTCCAGCCTACAAAACTGCCGTCTGCTCCCCCTTTCCTTGAAGGAATGATAAACCTGCGCAACAGAACGACGCCCATTATCAGGCTGGCTGCGCTGCTTTGTCCCGGCCGGGATAATATCAGCGAGAACAGATTTATTGTGGTCTGCCATCACCAAGGCCTTCAGATGGGTCTTCTGGTGGAAAGAATTGCCACAATGTACAGGATGCCCAAGGGAGACATTGAATGTAATGTTGAGTCAGCTCTGGCCACAGGTCCGGGGTTCATTGCCGCATTAATAAAAAACAGGGAAAAAATCATATCTATCCTGTCAATTGAGGCGATGGTCAGGCATGTGTTGCCTGAGTAGCCTTTCCTGGGGAAGGTGGCCGCGGTGATGTTGCTTTGAAAGTTGTGCGGTGTGTCTGTGCTGGAAATTGTCAGGCTCAGGAGAGGGCAGGTGTCCAGGCTCCAGGCCATGATGGGCTGCTGCTGAGCCGGGGGAATACTGCCTGAGAGGCAGAAGTTTACGGTTCAAGCAGCTCGTGTAAGTTTTTCGGGGAGAGCAATATGTCCAAGCATATCATGATCGTTGATGACTCAAAGACGGTGCGCAATCTTATATCTTTTATTGTCAAGAAAGAGGGTTTTCATGTAACCAAGGCTGAAGACGGTCTGGACGCCCTGGAAAAGATTTACTCCATGCCCGGAATAGACCTGATAATTACTGATATTAACATGCCTCGTATGGATGGTTTCACATTTATCAAGAATCTCAGGGAGCAGGAAAAATTCAGAGATACCCCGGTTATTATCTTGTCCACTGAGGGACAGGAAAAGGATATTCAGCTTGGGCTTGATTTTGGAGCCAACCTTTATATGGTCAAGCCGGCTCAGCCTGATAGCCTCCTGAAAAACATCAGGATGCTCCTGGGATAAAGCCAGAAGTGCCGGCCTTTGGGTCATCAACCGGACTGGCTCTTATGGCCTGCCGTGACCGGAGCTGTTTCCCCGAATAAGAAAATGGAAAACTCTGCCGGCCAAAATACTGCTGAGCAGACATATGCCGATGGTAAACAGGATGTAAAAAGAGCAGCATGGATAACAACAACTTGTAGAAGCCATGAATCAAGATTCTTTTGATCCAGAAATCTATTCTGATTTTGTCCTAGAGGCCAGGGAACATCTGGAAAGCATCGAGCCCAAGCTGCTCGAACTGGAAAATAACCCGGATGACCTCTCTCTTTTGGACGATATTTTCAGGCCCATGCATTCCCTCAAGGGAGCCTCCGGTTTTCTGGGGCTCAAGCAGATGAACATTCTGGCCCATAAAGGCGAGAGTATCCTGGACGAACTGCGCAAAGGTCTGATGAAGGTCAGCCCGGCCATTATGGATCTGGTTCTGGAAGCTACGGATGCCTTAAGGGAAATGGTGGACAATCTGGAAGCCCACGGTGAGGAAGGAAAAGTTGGCACAGATCATGTCATCAGCCAGATAGATGAGCTCCTTGAAAAACGTTCTCCTGAAACTGCCCGGGAGAGGAGTTCAGCAACCCCTCCCAGGCCTGAGAAGACTGGTGATTCCTTAAAAAAGAGTGACCAGAGCAGGGAGGAAACATACAGCCTTACACTGGTCAGCCAGGATCATTTAAGCGATTTCATGGAAGAGGTTCGAGAGATATTGTCTGATGTGGGCTCCATGCTTCTTGACCTGGAAAAGAATCCTGACCCGGAAAAAGAGGCGGTTAATAACCTGTTCAGGTCTTTTCACAACATTAAGGGCAACAGCGCCATAATCGGCTTTCAGGAAATTAATGTCCTTTCTCATGAGGCCGAAACCATCCTCAACAAGATCAGAAGCGGTGAATTGAGAGTCAACCGTGCCCTGGTGGATGTACTCCTTTCTGTATCCGATGTCATGGAGTCTATACTGAACATGGTTGACCAGAATCGATGGGAAGTAAAATCAACTGATATTTCAGTAATCCTTGAGCAGCTCAGGCTTTTTTCCGAGCCGGAAGGCCGGGATGACCATTTTTCTCAAGAATTTACAGCCGCACTGGAACCCGAAAAACAAAGACATGAGACCAAAGAATCAGACGCCCGGCTGCCCGCAGAAGATACTGCTGAGCCCAGCCTGGACCAGGAGGATCTAAGCATTTTTGAGCAGGCTGTGCGGCAGCAGTTTGAGAAAATGAATTTCGCCTTGAAAACTGCCCGGGACAAGGATGTGGACAATGATTTTGCAGACGGGCTTTACAGGTCTCTGGTTACTGTTGAGAATTCAACAGGGTATATGGGCTTTGAAGAGCTCAAGACCTATGCCGGCAGAACCGCGGGTCTTGTGGACCAGGCCCGGAAGTCGGACATGGATTTCTCCATGATGTTCGATCTTCTGGCTCAGGAAATAAGCATACTTGAATCCATGATCCAGAAAAAACTGGACAAGATCTCTCAGAGTCACCAGCCACCCCCATCACCAGCTGATGAGGGTATGCCCGGATCAGTAGCAGAAATGGACCAGATGGTCGATGGAACTGGTCAGGCCCAGGACGACGGTGATCTTTCGACAGCTCAAGAAGATGCACTTCAACTCTCTTCCCCGTCAAAAGATCAGTCACCCCCCAAAGACAGGAATAAAACCGCCATTGCTTCAACCTTAAGGGTTGATCATTCCAAGCTTGATGATCTGATGAACCTCATAGGCGAGTTGATTATCAACCGCAACAGGTTTGCCATGCTTTCCAGGTCTCTGGAAGAAGGGCATGATGTTGGGATCATTGCCCAGCAGCTTACGGAAACCACCAATTCCATGGCCAGGATTTCGGATGACCTTCAGGTCACCATTATGAACGTGCGCATGGTTCCGGTTCAGGCTGTCTTCAGCAAGTTTCCCAGGCTGGTCAGGGATCTCAGCCGAAAGAGCAACAAAAAAGTCCAGCTGGTAACCGATGGTGAAGAGACAGAGCTGGATAAAAGTGTGGTGGAACTTATTGGGGACCCACTGGTTCACCTCATAAGGAATTCAATGGATCATGGCCTTGAGTCAGAAGATGATCGGAAAAAGGCAGGCAAGAATCTGACCGGGACAGTATGGCTCAGGGCTGCCCACAGGGGAAATTCCGTGGTAATCGAGGTGGAGGATGATGGCCGGGGAATTGATCCTGAAAAAATGAAGGCCAAAGCCATGGAGAAAAATCTGATTACCCCTGAGCAAGCCCAGAACATGGATGACCAGGAAGCCATTGATCTGATTTTTGCTCCGGGCTTCTCCACCGCAGAAAAGGTTACAGACATTTCCGGCCGCGGTGTTGGAATGGATGTTGTCAAAAACAACATCAAAAACCTGAAGGGCAGTGTTGTTGTAGACTCTACTCTGGGTAAGGGCTCCAAGTTTTCCATAACCCTTCCCCTGACCCTGGCCATCATCGAAGCCCTGATGATCAAGGTTGCAGGTCAGATTTATGCGATCCCCCTGGATGCCGTTTCTGAAACAACCAAGATTGAATCCTCCAAGCTGAGCGAAATTAATAAGCGCAAAGCTGTAACCTTGAGAGGGGAGGTCCTGGGTCTGGCTGACCTTGCAGAGCTGCTGGAACTTCCAGTCAGTCAGGAAGAACGAGATGTTCTTCCTGTCGTGATTGTCATGGCCGGAGATCGCAGGCTGGGACTTGTTGTCGACGCCCTCCTGGAAAGACAGGAGGTGGTTATAAAGTCCCTGGGAGAATATATGGGAGATCAGCCGGGCATTTCCGGGGCAACAATCATGGGCGACGGCAGCGTGGTGCTCATACTTGATCCCCATGAAGTTTATAAAATGGCCGCCAGTAAATGATCTTTGAATATCATGGATGACGGAAAACCAGACAAGCTGTCCCGAAGGGACCTGTTCAAGGGTTTTATGAGACAGCTCCGGAGACAGGAAGAACAGGATGAGTCCTCGGGCATGGCCCCGGAGGTATTAAAGGCAGACTGGCTGTTGAGAGAAGGAAAATACCAGGAAGCGGCAGAGGCTTATGCCCGGTGTCTGGACAAAGAGCCAGGGCATTTGGAGGCCCTGCGCAGGCTTGGATTCTGCAGAATGAAGCTCAATCAGACCGAAGAAGCCAGGCGGGTATGGGAGAAGCTTAAGCGCTACAGACCCGGGGATGACTATGCAGCCTTGTATACCGGCCTTTCTCATGCCATGGATGGTGAGGCTGAAAAGGCAGTTGCTGTCTGGAGAACATACCTGAACATCAAGCAGCCTCTGATCCAGAGACAGGTCAACCTGATCCTCGCACTCCATGAAAGGGGTGATCAGCTGGATCCCGCCCAGATGGTCAGATCAATTGAAGAAGCAATTCTGGAACAGAAAAAAACCAGGCGATAACCTTTCCAGGGACAAGCAGACTGCAGGATGAATATTAATTGGTCATTTTGGACCTTGTTCCGCTGTCTTGTCCGACATCGCGCATACTGAAAGAAAGGCTGATTTTTTCGGCGCTTTCAGACTTTTTCCATTCATTATAGAGTTCTATCCACTTTTTGAAGCCCAAAGTCGTCTTGTCAAGGTGATCTTCGTGCAAATGGGCCCAAGTGTTGAAAAGCTGGATTTCAGTCTTGAAGGCGATGCTGTCCAGGATTTTTGGAATAGATCCAATTTCATATTTTTTGCCTTCAAACTCATCCATGAGGTGCTCAACGATTTTCTTCTGGCAGACAGAGGGGTTGAGTTCAATTTTGTTCAGGCTCGAGGCCACACTTGCCAGGTGGCCGAATTCCTGCTCCATCCTGGCCAGAACCTGATCATCCAGGCTGATGAGCAGTTTGCCCTGCTCTTCGACAATAAAATAAAATCTAAGCCACAGTTCGAATTTAAATACTTCTGAAATTTCTTCAATGGCTTCAACAGGTTCTTTCTGCATTTTCTTCTCCGAGTTATTGTTTCCTCGAGGCAGCAACAGCTCCTTCAGCCGTTCATGCGCATTAGCTGCCCGGGGCGTTATTCATCTGCCTGAGATATTTTTGTTCCTGCCGGCTGGACAAAAGAGCAT
>PWNK01000048.1 GCA_003557865.1 Desulfonatronovibrio sp. | reverse complement strand
CGGGCCCGGTCCGGAAATAAGAGCGTCAAAACCGCAAATTTTGGACATGGGTATTCTGGCGCCCATGGCCATGCCCTGGGCATGGGCAAAGACCATTCTTATCCCGGTAAAGCTGCCCGGACCTTGAACACAGGTTATGCCGGCCAGATCACCGGACTGGATTTCAAGACTGTCCAGTCCGGCTCTGATCCCTGGGGCAATATGCTTCATGGCCCGGCCTGGTGCGAATACGTTAGTGGCCCACAAAACCTGCCCGGGAGTTCCAAAAACTACCTGGAGGATTTCTTCCGAGCAGTTCAGGACCAGGTAAATGGAGGGTTTTTGCTCAGTATTTACCATTGGCCCCAGGAAAGAGCAGATTCAGTGTTCACCTGAAAATCCGCCAAAGGTCGTTAAATATTGCCAGGGCCATAAGAGCCAGCAGCAAAGAAATGCTTATTGTGGTTGCCACCTGCTTCATGCGGTCGTTGAGGGGCTTTCCGGTAATCATTTCCACGGTATAAAACACTATGTGCCCCCCATCCAGAACCGGAATGGGCAAGAGGTTGATCAGGCCCAGGTTGATGCTGATAAGGGCGGTCAAGGCCAGCAGGTTGATCAGTCCCTCCTGAGTCTGTTCGCTAACCAGCTGGGCGATCATGATGGGGCCGCCTATGTTGTCCAGGGGGATTATGCGCTCAATAAGCTTGATTATTCCCTGGACAGTGAGCTTCATCAGCATCCAGGTCTGGGCGGCACCTTCAGCTGCCGCGCTGAACATGCCCAGCTCAATACTTACGGTCTCCCCTGAAGCAATGACCCCTACCTGCGGGGTTACGATTTCTTCACCAAATATGTTCTGGCGTGTGGCCATCTCCGGGATGACAACAAAACCCAGAACATTCGAGTTTCTGAGGACTTTGAAGTCAAGAGGTTGACCATTGCTTTGCTGAATGATTAGCACCATGTCGTCCCAATAGGTTATCTCCCGGCCATTGACTTCCACAACCCGGTCTCCGGGCATGAGGCCTGCTTCATAAGCAGGGCTGTCATCAGCCACCTGTCCGATCTCGGCAATAAGCTCCATCTGCCCGTTGGCCCAGAAAAGTCCCCAGTAAATGAACCAGGCCAGGACAAAATTGAATACCGGACCGGCTGCCACCACCATTATTCTCTGCCATGGGGGTCTTCGGGAGAAATATTCATCAGGCGTAAATTCATCCTGGATCTCTTTGCCCTCCGACTCGCCTACCAGACTGACATATCCGCCAAGGGGCACAGCTGAGAGTCGATACTCGGTCTTGCCGGACATAAAGCTGAAAAGCTTGGGCCCAAATCCAAGAGAAAAGGTGGAGACGCCGATGCCCAAAAGCCTGGCCACCAGAAAGTGGCCCAGTTCATGGAAAAAGATCAGTGCTCCCAGCACCAGTATTATTGCAATGACACTTTCAAACATGTTTTATGTCCTTATCCATCCCAGAACTTTTTCCCTGGTGGATGAGTCAAGTCCCAGAATGTCTTCCAGGGAGTTCATATCGGATAATCTGTGGTCATCCATGGCCCTGGAATTCAGTTTCGGTATGTCCATGAAGCCTATCCTGCCTGAAAGAAATTTTTCCACGCAGATTTCATTTGCCGCATTGAGCACCACCGGGAAGCTCGGTCCTCTTTCCAGGGCCTGCAGCCCCAGATCAAGACAGGGAAATGCCCGCATGTCCGGACTGTAGAAGGTGAGGTTTTCAACCTCAGTCAAGTCCAGGGGCTTGAGATCAACATTGAGCCGTTGAGGGTACCCAAGGCAGTGAGCTATTGGAATCTGCATGTCCGGCACTCCCATGTGGGCCAGGAGTGATCCGTCGGAATAACTAACAATTGAATGCACAATGCTCTGGGGATGGACCAGAACTTTTATCCTGTCCGCAGGAAGACCGAAAAGGTGATGAGCTTCAATTACTTCCAGGCCTTTATTCATCATGGTTGCTGAATCGATACTGATTTTGGCGCCCATGGACCAGTTGGGATGAGCCAGAGCCTGATCGGGGGTGACATTTTTCAGGAACTTTCCGTTTTTCTCCCGGAAAGGACCGCCGGAAGCGGTAATAATAATGGATTCAACTTCCGCAGGATCATGTCCCTGGAGAGCCTGGAAAACCGCGTTGTGCTCCGAATCTACAGGCAGAATCACGCTCCCTGTCTTATGGCAGATCTTTCGGATTAAATGCCCTCCAAGGACAAGGGATTCCTTGTTGGCCAGAAGAATAACTTTGCCGGCCATGGCTGCGGCCATGGTTGGGGCAAGTCCTGCCGCTCCGACCATGGCTGAGAAAACAAAATCGGCTTCCTCAGTCTCGGCCATCCGGACATAGCCTGAAACCCCGTGAACAATCTCTGGCCTGTAGTCCTTGTCCAGCCTGGAACGAAGACCTTGGGCCAGATCAGAGTTGAGCACACCCAGGACTTCCGGTCGAAGTTCATTGGCCTGGATGGCCAGCAGCTCAACATTCCTGGCTCCTGCCAGACCTTTGACCTTGAACCGGTCCGCATTTTTCCGGATCACTTCCAGGGCGCTGGTCCCTATGGAGCCAGTTGATCCCAGTATTACCAGAGATTTGACCCGGGAAGAAAAAGGGGTCATGTCCAGTGAGGAAATGTAGGATATCAATTTGTTCGCCTGTTATTGACCATGCGTTGAATTACTTGAGACGTTAAAAAAAGGGTAAAAAAACAAAAAAAATCAAGACATTGAATCAGCACTTTATGCAGACATGGAGTATCCCGCATATTACGCATGAAAAAAGATGCTGCAGAAGCACAGCTGAGTGTCAAGCTGATTAGATACTCTTTAAAATACGTTGAACAGCAGATTATATAATACATAAACAGGCAAGAGCAACAGAAGGCTGTCTATCCTGTCCAGGATGCCTCCATGACCGGGCAGAATACGTCCTGAATCCTTGACCTTGGTCCATCTTTTTAGTGATGATTGGAAAAAATCTCCCAGCTGCGCGGCGATGTTCAGCAGCACTCCCAGAAAGAGATAATGCAGCCATGAGGCATGCCCGAAAGCCAGACCCATGAGCATTGATATCAGCAGGCACAGGATCAGGCCGCCAATGCTGCCGGCCCAGGTTTTTTTGGGGCTGATTGCCGGCCATATTTTTTTCCCGCCCCACCATGATCCTGCGTAATATGCTCCAATATCTGAGGAAAAAGTAGCCGCCAGAACCAGGATTATTTCAAGTTCTGACAGATTGAAAATTAAGCTGAGAACAAGGGGCAGATATGAAAGTCCTCCTATGAGTATCAGGTAGTCTCTGAACTCTGCCCGGTCAATTCTTCTGCTGTATTCCATCAGGAAAAGAAGCCAGGTGATCCAGAAGAAAAAAACCAGAAACAGAACCGGATTATTTGTCCAGCCAAGTCCCGAGTCCAGAATGAAAAGAGCCCCCCCCAGGCTGCCCGTCAGCCTGAGAAAAAAGCGGTCCTTGCGTGGCCAGAAAAGGCTGTAAAACTCCCAAAGCCCCAGAAAGCCGATAAGGGAAATGATAACAGCCTGAACCGTGTTTCCCAAATAGATAACTCCGGCCAGGAGAGGCAAAAGGATGAGCGCGGTGAGTATTCTTTTGTGGTGTGTGGTGAGGTTCATAAAGAATTTATCCCGCCCAGCCTGCGCTGCCTGGAAGCGTACTCCTCCAGGGCCAGATGCAATTCTTCAGGGGTAAAGTCCGGCCACAGGGTTGGGGTGAAATAAAGTTCGGAGTAAGCGGATTGATAAAGAAGATAATTACTGATGCGCAGTTCTCCGCTGGTGCGGATGATCAGATCAGGGTCCGGCTGACCGGCTGTGTAAAGATAATTGTTGAAGTTTTCTTCAGTTACTTCCACCGGAGAAAGGCCCTGTTCCAGCATTAGTCTGCAGGCCCTGACAATCTCAAAGCGTCCTGAATAGTTGAGAGCCAGGTTCAAGGTCATGCTTTTGCAGGACCTTGTTTTGGAGCAGGTGTGTTCAACCGCCTTTCTGGCTGGCAGGGGCAGGTCGGTGATGTCTCCCAGAATGTTCAGCCGGATGTCCTGCTTGATCAGGGTCTGCAGTTCTCCGGTGAGAAATCTGGTCAAAAGACCGAACAGGAATGAAATTTCCTCTTTGGGCCTAGTCCAGTTTTCCCTGGAAAAAGCGTAGAGAGTCAAATATGGGATATTCAGCCGTCTTGACTCTTCAACAATAGCCCTGGCGGATTTAGTCCCCTGGTTGTGACCTTCGCTTCTGGGAAGATTCTTCCGCTGGGCCCAACGTCCGTTGCCGTCCATGATAATGGCCAGATGGCCTGGCAGTCTATCCAGCAGACTAAATCTCCATTATCTCTTTTTCTTTGATTTCCAGAAGCTGGTCAGACTTTTCCACAAAAGAGTCGGTCAGCTTCTGAACCTCATCCTGGCCCTTGTGCATCTCATCTTCAGTAAGTTCTTTGCTGTTTTTCATCTTTTTGACTGTGTCATTGGCGTCTCGCCGGATATTCCTGATGGCCACCTTGGCCTCCTCGGCATATTTTTTGGCCAGCTTGACAAGGTCTTTGCGCCTTTCCTCGGTCAGGGGAGGGATGCTGATCCGGATAACCTTGCCGTCATTGACAGGGTTAAGCCCCAGATCTGATTTCATGATAGCCTTTTCCACTGAAGAAAAGGCGTTGCGGTCCCAGGGCTGGATGGAAATTGTCCTGCTGTCGGGTATGGAGATGGAAGCCAGCTGATTAAGAGGAGTCAGGGTACCGTAGTAGTCTACCGAGATCTCTTCAACCAGCCCGGTTGAAGCCCTGCCTGTTCGGAGTCTGGAGAACTCCTTTTCCAGATTTGAGATGGCCTTGTCCATTTTCTTCTCGCAGTCTTTTAGCACTGATTGCATCCTATCCTCCTTGGACTAAAGTTCCGATTTCCTCACCCTGGATCACCCGGCTGATGCTGTTTTTCCGAAAAAGGTTGAAGACTTTAATGGGCATATTATTGTCCATACACAGAGAAATAGCAGCCGAGTCCATGACCTTCAACTGTTTTTTGAGGACCTCAAGATATGTAAGTCTTCCAAACATTACAGCATCCGGGTTATGAACCGGGTCCTTGTCGTATACCCCTTCAACCTTGGTCGCCTTGAGGATGGCCTTGGCCTTGAGTTCCATGGCCCTGAGGGCCGCAGCAGTATCTGTGGTAAAAAAGGGGTTCCCGGTCCCGGCGGCACAGATTACTATTCTCTGTTTTTCCAGGTGCCTTATGGCTCTTCTTCTGATGTACGGTTCTGCTACTTCATGCATGGAAATGGCAG
This sequence comes from Desulfonatronovibrio sp., assembly GCA_003557865.1. GTDB lineage: Bacteria > Desulfobacterota > Desulfovibrionia > Desulfovibrionales > Desulfonatronovibrionaceae > Desulfonatronovibrio. The sequence goes on along the minus strand of PWNK01000048.1, from coordinate 4,103 downwards.
TCATAACCCTGGTGTCCGCGCCCATTTTTTCCAGGACATCCTGTACCGCCAAAGCGTTCATGACCGTTGCCAGCATCCCCATATAGTCGGCGGAAGCCCTTTCCATCCCCTTGGAAGACATGGTCACCCCGCGAAAAATGTTCCCTCCGCCGATGACCATGGCAATCTGCGCTCCCAGTTCCAGGGATTTGACGATTTCCTCTGATATTGATGAAAGGGTTTCCGGGTCAATTCCAAAACCCTTGTTCCCGGCAAGGGCTTCTCCGCTCAGCTTCAGCAATACTCTGTCATATTTGATGCTGGTCATGAAGTTGGCCTGTTGTTTCTAAGTATTTATCTATTTTATTGAAAAAATTTCAGCGCAGCAGCCCGGTGTGCCTTTGAAGGTTTATGGGTCAAGCCTTGAGTGTGGCCGGGTGATGTGAGCACAACGTAACGCGGAAATTAAATATTAAGTCAAAAAAAAGGGCCGGTTAAGGCCCTGTTGCTGCTATTCGCTGTCTTCACCCAAAGCCATGCGAGTAAAACGACCGACCTGGATGTTTTCCCCCAGAACAGCTACGGCTTCATTGAGGAGATCCTCTATGGATTTAGAGTCATCCTTGATAAAGGGCTGCTCCATAAGGCACACTTCTTTATAGTATTTTTTGATCCTGCCTTCAACGATTTTTTCGGCAATGTTTTCCGGCTTGCCTTCCTGCATGGCCTGACGAAGGTAGATCTGTCTCTCTTTTTCCAGAACATCCTGGGGCAGCTGTTCCGGTGTCACGCATACCGGAGAAGCTGCCGCAACCTGCATGGCCAGATCTTTGGCCAGTTCCCTGAACTTGTCGCTTTTGGCCACAAAATCTGTTTCGCATTTCAATTCAATCAAGACCGCAATTTTCCCATTGGAGTGAATGTATGAACCTATCCAGCCTTCTGAAGTCGCTCTTCCAGCTCTTTTCTGGGCTTTGGCCAGGCCTTTTTCCCGGAGCCAGACCATTGCCTTATCCTCATTTCCATCGGTGGCTTCCAGGGCTTTCTTGCAGTCCATCATGCCTGCGCCTGTCTTGTCGCGCAGGCTTTTAACCATCTGTGCACTGATCATTATTCTTCCTCCAGGGATTCTTTCTGGTTATTGTCTGTTGTTTCTGCCTGCTTAGCTTCTTCTGCAGGAGCTTCATCGTCTGCGGCCTGTTCCAGGGCGTCGCGTTCACCTGATTTGGCAAGACCTTCCAGGCAGGCGTCGGCAATGCTTGCTGAAAACAGCTTTATGGCCCTGATGGCATCGTCGTTACCGGGAATCACAAAGTCGATCAAGTCAGGATCGCAGTTGGTATCAACCACGGCCACAATGGGTATGCCCAGCTTGCGGCATTCCTTGACCGCGATATCTTCTTTTTTGGGGTCAATAATGAAGGCTGCTCCGGGCAGGTTCTCCATATCCTTGATTCCTCCAAGGTCGGAGTTGAGTTTTTTCACCTCGCGCTGCATCATGACAATTTCTTTTTTCAGGAACCTGTGCACAGTTCCATCTTCAAACATTTTTTCAAGGTTTTTAAGACGTTCGATGCTGCCCTTTATGGTTTGAAAATTTGTCAGGGTTCCGCCCAGCCAGCGGTTGGTGACATGGTACATTCCAGCTCGTTCCGCTTCAGCCCTGACCACTTCCCTGGCCTGGCGTTTGGTGCCGACAAAAAGAACTTTTTTTCCGGAGGCGACGACATCAACAATAAAATCATCGGCCTTCTGGTAAAGCTTAACGGTCTGCTGCAGGTCAATAATATGGATCCCTTTTCTCGAGCCAAAAATATAAGGCTTCATCTTAGGGTTCCAGCGCCTGGTCTGGTGTCCAAAATGGACTCCGGTTTCAAGCATCTGTTTCATGCTTACGTATGCCATAATATCCTCCTGGGTTTAGCCTCCGTCCGGCATTACCCCCGCAGTCAGCCACAATGCCGGGAGAGGGGCACCCAATGGGTTCCGGACGTGTGTTTTAGAACTTTTCTTTTTAACTCAAAAAAAGGCGCTTTGCAAGCCTAAAAAGAGACGCAAATCAGGATAACATATAATCTCAGGTAAATTTGCTTGCCAAAACCAGGACTTTGATATAACAATCATTCTCTTAAATTTTTATGGAGGTATGTCATGAAAAAAGATATTCATCCCAAGCTGAGCCAGACCAGAATCACCTGCTCCTGTGGATATGAATTTGAATCCAGGTCCACAGCAGGCCAAGAGATTCACGTGGAAATCTGCTCCCAGTGTCATCCTTTTTATACCGGTCAGCAGAAGTTCATCGATACTGCCGGAAGGATTGACAGGTTCAAGAAGAAGTATGCCCAGTCAGGCGCTCAGAACAGCCAGGGATAAATTCACTTTTCCAGCCTTGTTGCTACCCGCTTCTGTTTAATTTTAACGAGTAATTCAGTCGCTGCCAGCATGTCCCAGGTGCTCCCGAAAGTATCTTCAAAACGTCCGCAGCACTCTGGTTGTCTCAGCTCCTGTTTAACCCGGGTCGTCCGGGTAGTAACAAGTAACAAGTATTCAGGTGAAGAAATGTATGCCAAGTTAGATGCCCTTGAGCAGGAATATCTGCAGATCGAGAGTGATCTCAGCGATCCAGGCGTCTACTCAGACCAGGAGAAATACAGGCGTCTGTCCAAGTCCCATGCTGATCTGGCCCCCATTGTTTCCGCCTACCGTGAATTCAGAAGGATGTCGTCTGAGCTTGTTGAGAATAAAGAGCTTCTTCATGACAATGACCCTGAAATCCGCCAGCTGGCAGAAGCGGAAGCTTACAGGCTAGCAGGTGATATTGAGCAATTGAAGGAAAAACTCAAGGTCTTGCTCCTTCCCAGGGACCCCATGGATGAGAAAAGCATCATCCTTGAAATCAGGGCCGGGACAGGGGGGGAAGAAGCCGCCCTTTTTGCGGCGGATCTTTTTCGGATGTATTCAAGGTACGCGGAAAACAACAGCTGGAAGGTGGAGATACTCAGCGTTCATGAAACCGGGACAGGGGGTTTGAAGGAAGTTGTGGCATCAATTGCGGGCAGCCATGTCTACAGCAGGCTGAAGTATGAATCAGGGGTGCACAGGGTGCAGAGGGTCCCGGAAACCGAGTCTCAGGGACGGGTTCATACCTCTGCCGTTACCGTGGCCATCCTGCCTGAGGCCGAAGAAGTTGATCTGAAAATTGATCCCGGTGAACTTAGAATAGATGTGTTCAGGTCCTCAGGCCCTGGGGGGCAAAGCGTAAACACTACTGATTCCGCTGTAAGAATAACACATGAACCTACAGGGCTGGTGGTCATCTGTCAGGATGAAAAGTCTCAGCATAAAAACAGGGCAAAGGCAATGAAAGTCCTGCGTTCAAGACTTTTGAGCGCCCTGGAGGAAGAACAGAAGAAGGAGCTTGACGCCAACCGGAGGGCCCAGGTGGGTTCGGGGGACCGCTCAGAAAGAATCAGGACATATAATTACCCCCAGGGCAGGGTCAGCGATCACAGAATTAACCTTACCCTTTATAATCTGGAAGCCATCATGGAAGGACAGCTCGATGAAGTTATTGAGCCCCTTGTCCAGAATTTTCAGGCCCAGGCCCTGAAGGAGTCAAGGGCAGCATAAATATCCCTCATCATCTTCTTTCGTCATTTTTTAACTTCAGATGGTCATTTTTTTCAAAACAAAGGCCTCATTCATAGAGGATATTGTTTTCAGCGCCAATAAAGACAGATGGCGGCAATTTCATCACACTTAATCAATAAAGCTTCCGCTGCCCTGGAAAGGGCCGGTGTTGATTCACCCCGGCTTTCAGCCAGGATGATCATGGGGTTTGTCCTGGGCTGCTCCCAGGAGAAAGTCCTGACCTATCCTGATCTTGCTCTAGAAAACAATCAAGTCAGTATGTTTGAGAGCCTTGTGCGCAGAAGGGCAGAGGGAGAACCCCTGGCCTATATTACAGGGAGCAAGGAGTTTTACGGGTATGATTTTCTGGTGGATAAGAGTGTGCTCATCCCAAGACCGGAAACAGAACTCATTGTGGAGCTGGCAGTTGAGCATTTCAAGTCATCTCCGGACCAGTATTTTGCGGATATTGGTACAGGCTGCGGGGCCAT
>PWNK01000009.1 GCA_003557865.1 Desulfonatronovibrio sp. | reverse complement strand
TGTAGAGGATCATCGATGTTTTCCCCGACTCTGAAGGCTGTGGACGGAGTAACCGGGGCACAGATCAGATGGCAGGAATCAAAAGCCCGGAGAAAGTCCTGAAGAATCAGCCGCCTGATCTGGGCGGCTTTCTTATAGTATGCATCATAATACCCTGCTGAGAGGACATAGGTGCCGAGCATTATTCTTCTCTGCACTTCTTCACCCAGGGCCTGGGACCTTGATTTGCGGTACATGTGCAGAAGATCGGGGCTGGTCCTGTCCCTGAAACCGTACTTGACCCCGTCATACCTGGCCAGGTTGGAGGAGGCCTCGGCCATGGCGATTATGTAGTAGGCGGCGATACCAAAACGGGTGTGGGGCATTGCCACATCAATAATCTGCGCCCCGGCTTCCTGGGCCGCATTGACGGCCTTGCGGCAGCATTCAAGGGTCTCGGAGCTGACTCCCTCCTCCCAGTATTCAGCCGGCAGCCCAATGCGCAGACCTTTGAGACTTTCTGCTTCCAGAACAGCCGCCAGATAGTCAGGGACCGGCACTGAGGCTGAGGTCGAGTCCCTTGGATCGTGACCGGATATGACATTCATGATCAGGGCGGCGTCGGCAACAGATCTGGTTATGGGCCCGGCCTGGTCCAGGGATGATCCGAAGGCCACCAGGCCAAATCTTGACACCCTGCCATAAGTTGGTTTCAGCCCGGTAATGCCGCAGAAAGAAGCCGGCTGGCGAATGGAGCCTCCGGTATCCGTGCCTATGGATGCAAAGCACTGTCCGGCAGCTACCCCGGCCGCTGAGCCTCCGCTTGATCCGCCGGGTACACAATTCAGGTCCCAGGGATTTTTGGTGGTTTTAAAGGCCGAGTTCTCTGTGGAAGAGCCCATGGCAAACTCGTCCATGTTGTTCTTACCCAGGATGACCGCCCCGGCCTGTCTGAGTCTTTCAACCAGGGTGGCCTCATAGCACGGCCTGAAATCCTGAAGAATTTTCGATCCGCAGGTGGTGGGGAAATCTCTGGTACAGATCACGTCTTTAATGGTAAGGGGTACCCCCCACAGGGGTCTGTCCGGATCAGGGCCGGCACTGTCCATGGCGGAAGCAAGTTCCAGGCACGACTGTGGGTCCATGCTGAGCATGGCGTTGATTCTGGGCTCCGTGTGCTCAATTCTCTCCAGGCAGGCCTGGACAACCTCCCTGACTCCGATCTTCCGCTTCTGGATGGATCTGCTGATTTCAAGCAGGGAAGTATCTGCAATGCTATTCATGGGCTGGTCCTGGCTGTTACAAAATCCTGGGCACAATCAGGTATTGGCCGTCTTGATCAGGGGATCCCGCAAGAAGATCGCGGCGCTGGTATTCTTTTTTCGGAGTATCCGGGCGCATGACCGATGTGTTTTCTGAGGGCGAGTAAAGGGGTGAGACATGGCTGGTATCCAGTGCATTCATCTTATCCATGTAGCCGATGATATCCCTGAACTGGGTAACGAATTTTTCCGCCATTTCCTCCTTGAGTTCCAGCCTGGCCAGGTCAGCTATCCCGGCTACGTCTTTTTTTGTTATTTCCATGAACTGTTTTTCCCCCGGTAAAAATGCGGCTGGAATCTTTCCAGCGGTTGAAAATTATTCGAGATGGAAGTTGATCAGCAGCCACTCCAGGCAAAAGTCAGCCCGGGGGCCTCCTGGTGCTATTCCTGTTCAGCCCGCCTTTCAGGTTCTGCTTCATCTTTTTCCCTCAGCCTTTCCATCCAGTGGGCCTTGCGGGCTTCCCTGATCAAAACCAGGGAGCTGATGTATTCAGGGTCAGCCAGGGAGAGACCGGCCCTGTTCATCTGGAAAACATGAAGATTCTGGTATGCCCTGCCCTGTTCGCACCAGTAAACAGGAGCCATGCTCCATTCCATATGCCTGTTTGCTGACAGCAGTTCATTAACCTGGTCATGTTCTTCAGCCGGGGGCAGTGTGCCCAGGCCGGCGGCAAATTTGACAAAATCATATCCCAGGGCCACCCAGAGATCCGGATCACCCTGAAGGGTGTCTTTCATTAATGATTTAAGTCTGCTTGAACCTGGTGTCTGGTGCTCTGCCAGCCAGGCTCCAGTGGTCATGGAGAGAGAAAAGTACTGCTGCTCAAGAGTGTCTGGAGAAAAGGCCTGGGACCAGAGCATGGGGCCCATAAAAACCAGCTGGTTCTGATCAAAGTAAAAGAACTGGGGAATAAGCCCCTTGACCCTGTACAGACTGTCGGGAATAAAAACCGCCTGAAAATCAGGATTGGGATTCAAGTAGGGTCTGTCCGTGCTTTTAACACCAAGAAAGGAGGACACTATGCTGTTCCAGCGCTGGGGTTCATTGCCAGGGTAGCTCTGCAGTCCGCTGATGCGCACTCCCTTGCTGGATGCCTCTTCCCAGAATATCTGGGCAAAGGTCCGACCGAAATCGTCCTCAGGATAAAAGATGGCAAAATCGGTGAACCCAAGATCTGAGACAGCCTTGTCTATCAGGGACCGGACCTGGTCTCTGGGGCTGGTGAAAAACCTCCAGCCCGAGATCCCCTCGTCTTCAATGGAGGGCAGAAAGGTAAAAAACGGCTTCTTCCGGTTAAGCCCTGATGAGACTATCTGTTGCCAGGCATCCCTTGAAAGGGGCCCGCCCACTATGGAAATGGAGTCCATTTCCTGAAAAGTTTCGAGCCATCCCTGTTCATCGGTATTCAATACTCTGACCCTGACCCTGGATCCGTTAAGAATTGACTCCCAGTGAGCGATGCCGGCTCCACGCAGAATCTTCCATCCGGTCGATGAGAACTGTCCGCTCAGGGGTAAAAGCAAGACAATTTCCGCCGCGGGTGTTCCCAGTTTATCAAGCCAGTCCTCAAGTTCCTGCAGGTAGCGAGCCCGGTCAACAAATTCCCCCTGACGGCTCAGCTGGCTGAGCTTGGGCCATAATGCTTCCCACAGGGAGGGATCATCTTCAAGCTGGATGGAATACAGGGACCAGAAAAAGACGTTTAAGGGATAGAGGTTCAGTTTTTCCCTGTCCAGAAAAGGAATGGCTTTTTCAAGGCGGGCTGCTGGAAATTGCTCCAGGAATTCGCCAAGGGATTCTTCCAGGCTTATTTGCTCCTCTTCCGTGGCTGCCAGGGCATGGATCCTTTCCAGGACGGACATGGCTTCAGGGTATCTGGAGCGGTGAAAGTGAAATTCAGCAAGGGTCAGAGCTGCCTTTTCTCTGATTTTAAAATCAAGATCCATATCCCTGACCAGCTCGCTTAGATACCTGTGGAAGGCCTCTTTTCCCTCCACATGCTTCAGGGAACTGGAATACATTTCGTGCCACTGCCAGAACCGGGCGGCCGGGGGATCAAGCTGACGCCATCTGTCCAGAGCAGTCAGGGCGGTTTGATGATCATGGCTGTAATAAGCGCTTATTCCGAGTCTCTGCTCAACAATAATTTGCTGCCGCGAGGACAGTTCAGGCATCCTGGAAAGTCTCTGGTAAAGCTCCTGGCTTTGGGCATAGTCTTCCCTGTCCCAGTATACTGCTGCTTGCTGCATGAGGGATTCCCTGGGGGATACGGGCTCTGGAATGACCTTTTTTTCCGCGCAGCCGCAAAGAATGAGCACAAGCAGGGATAAGGCAGAAAGTCTGAGTAAGATCATTTTAAAATGTTTGTTTACCCTTAATATATTTTGACGTCACCCGGTTCTAATTCAAAGATTTGCTTTTCTGACTGGATAAACTGGTTGAACCTCAATGCTTTTCTGGTCTGCTTTTTAGTTTTCATCCGGAAACGGTTCTTTCTCCTTTTGGCGGCGTCAATCTGTACAATTATTCGTCAACGTATAAAGATACGCCTCCTCATAATTGTTTGATTTCCTTGCCAAAAGAAAAAACTCCTCGTTTCCGGAAAGAAAGACTTTCAGGATGTAAACTTTTTAACCGGTTTAACCTGGTGAACCTTGCACTTTAACTGTTTTCTTGTCTTATTTTTTAACTATTAACTTGACAGTCAGAAGTTCTCTGACAAAGCTTTGTGTTTACAGGCCAATACCAGGATTCAAAATGTCCTGAGTCTTGGCGAATTTAAATCCTTGATTTCTTTATCTTTACTTTTTACCCAGTTAAAAACTGCCTCCGGCATTCACGCTTAAGCGTGGTTTAACCGGGTGAACTTTTGACCTTTAACTTTTCACTCTCAATATTTATAGTTTCAGGGCTTGTCTTTTTGCCGGAAATACAGGGTTCGGACCTGACCCAGGCCTGAAAAAACAAGGCCCGGCTCAGGTGCCTGAGCCGGGCCAGAATAGAAACGGTATCAAGCCGGTGTCAAGATATTATTTGACCTCGGTGTAGTCGGCATCCACAACATCATCGTCACTGGAGCCTTTTTGCTCCGTGCCTGGACCGGCGCCTTTATCCTGAGGTCCGGCCTGTCCCTCCTGGGTCTTCTGAGAGTACAGCTTTTCAGCAAGCTTGTGTGAAGCCTGGGAAAGCTGGTCGGTAGCTGTCCGGATTTCTTGTTCGTCCTCGCCTTCCATGGCTTTTTTCAGGGCCTCGATCTTGGACTCAATATCAGCCTTGAGTTCAGCGTCAATGTTCTCTCCAAGATCCCGCAGGGATTTTTCAGTTGTATAGATGAGGGTGTCGGCGTGATTGCGGGCTTCAATCAGTTTCTGTTTTTTCTTGTCCTCCTCGGCATGGGATTCAGCCTCCTTGACCAGCTTGTTGATCTCATCCTCGGAAAGCCCGCTGGAAGAAGTAATTCTGATGGACTGTTCTTTTCCTGTTCCGGTGTCCTTGGCTGACACGTTGACTATTCCGTTGGCGTCGATATCAAAGGTGACCTCTATCTGAGGCAGACCCCTGGGAGCAGGCGGGATCCCGGTCAGTTCAAAGCGGCCTAGAGTCATGTTGTCTCCGGCCATGGGCCGTTCGCCCTGGAGTACGTGAATTGAAACCGAAGGCTGATTATCGGCCGCAGTGGTGAAAATCTGGCTTTTCCGGGTTGGTATGGTGGTGTTGCGGTCAATGAGCTTGGTGAATACTCCACCCATGGTTTCTATGCCCAGGGACAGAGGGGTGACATCCAAAAGCAGGACGTCCTTGACGTCCCCGGAGAAAATACCTCCCTGGATAGCCGCGCCCATGGCCACAACCTCGTCGGGATTGACGCTTTTATTGGGCTCTTTGCCAAAAAAATCCGCGACCTTTTTTTGAACCAGAGGCATTCTGGTCATTCCGCCCACCAGGAGTACCTGGTCGACATCAGAAGCCTTGAGACCGGCATCAGCAAGGGCTTTTTTGCAGGGGTCGATGGTTCTGTCCACCAGGTCACTGACCATGTTTTCCAGTTTGCTCCTGCTGAGTTTGATGTTCATGTGCTTGGGACCGTGCTGATCAGCGGTAATGAAGGGCAGATTGACATCGGTTTCCATGGTGGTGGAAAGTTCTTTCTTGGCCTTTTCAGCGGACTCCTTGAGCCTCTGCAGAGCCATGCGGTCTTTAGAAAGATCAATGCCGTTTTCCTTTTTGAATTCGCTGACCAGATAGTCAATTACCCGGTGGTCAAAATCTTCACCACCCAGGAATGTGTCGCCATTGGTTGACCTGACCTCTACAAGGTTGTCTCCAACTTCCAGGATGGATATGTCAAAGGTCCCGCCGCCCAGGTCGAATACGGCTATTTTCTCGTTTTCCTTTTTGTCGGCCCCGTAGGCCAGGGAAGCGGCTGTAGGTTCATTGATTATTCTCTTGACCTCAAGACCTGCAATTTTCCCGGCATCCTTGGTGGCCTGACGCTGACTGTCATTGAAGTAGGCAGGAACAGTTATTACTGCCTCGGTGACCTTTTCTCCGAGATATGCTTCAGCATCGCTCTTCAATTTCTGGAGGAGCATGGCTGATATTTCCGCAGGGCTGTATTTCTTGTCTCCAACCTGAATACTGGCATCCCCGGTTGAACCCTTGACAATCTTGTAGGGACAGCTTTTGACCCAGCTTTTGATGACAGGGTCATCGTATTCTCTGCCCATAAGCCTTTTAAAGGCGAAAATTGTTTTTTCGGAGTTGGTTACAGCCTGTCTTTTGGCGATTTCGCCCACGAGACGTTCTTTGTCGGTGAAAGCAACTATGGAAGGGGTGGTTCTGCCGCCTTCAGGATTGGTGATGCATTTGGCTTCCTTTCCTTCCATAACGTACACGCAGCTGTTGGTGGTCCCCAGGTCGATTCCGATTATTTTTCCCATATTTGAAAGCCTCCTTAAACTTGCTCAAAATGATTGAATGATTTCATAAGTATAAAATCAGGAATGTAAAGGCAGCACGGCATATTTTTTTACAATAATTTACCGGTTATCAACTGGAGCATTTTTTACTGACCATGACTTTGGCCGGCCTGATGAGGCGGTCATTTAGCACATAACCTTTCTGCATTACCTGGCAGACCTTGCCGTGCTCCATATCGTCCCTTTCCTCCTGGGCCAGGGCTTCATGTATGCCCGGATCAAATTCTTCGCCAATGCTGCCCACCTGGGTCAGGTTGTTTTTTTCCAGGGTCTGTTTAAAAATGGAAAGAGTCATTTCCACGCCGTCAACCAGATCCTTGCAGGTTTTGTTTTTGCGTCCATACTCAAGGGCCAGTTCCAGGTTGTCCAGGACAGGAATAATCTCTTCAACAAATGAGGAGAGTGCATATCTGCAGAACTCGTCCTTTTCCCTGGAAAGCCTCTTCCTGAAATTTTCGGTGTCTGCCAGGGCTCTGAGGGTTTTGTCTTTTTCTTCCTTAAGCAGCCGGCACTGTGGACAGACCTGATCCTCACAGACCTTCAGAAGTTCTTCTTCGGTCAAGGCCATCTCGAGCCTGTCAGTCAGCTCTGGCTGTTCTTCCTCTGCAGAAGTCAGCCCTTCTTTATCCTGCGTTTCATTTTCCCGGGACATTTACAAATACCTCCATCATCATAAACTTTTAGCCGGACAGGGCCATGAACAAAGCTCTTCAAAGTGTTCCGGGGCCTGCTGTCTGCGCGGAGGAAGCCGGTGATACCCGGTCCTTTGGTCGGCTTGAGTATGCGCGCGGACAAAACCTCAGGCCTGCCCCTGAAGATCAGAGCCGTTTTCATAAATGCCCTGAAGCAATTGACTAAGGATTTTTGCGGTCAAGTCAACAGCGGGAACTATTCTTGAGTAATTCATCCTGGTTGGTCCGATTATGCTCACTGCTCCGATGTTTTCATCCCGGATGCTGTAGGGTGAGGAAATGACTGTAAAATCATTCAGTTCATCCATTTTTTCTTCCCTGCCAAGAATGATGCTCAGGTTTCTGCTTTCAATGGTCTTATCCAGAAGCTTGAGCAGTCTTGATTTCTCTTCCAATATTTTAAAAAGTTCACGCATTTTGTTCAGATCGGAAAAATCAGTTCCCTGGAACAGATAATGGGTCCCTTCCACGAAGATCTGCCTGCTGGCGTCTTCAAATGAGTCACGGGCCAGCTGGAGGGCTTTTTCGTAGAGGTTTTCGAACTTTTTCCTGGCAGCCTGCATCTGGGCCAGGATACTGGCCCGGACATGCAGCAGCGTCTTGCCCTGAAAGTGCTCGTTCAGATAGTTGCTGAACCTGATCAGGTCATCACTGGAAATATCATCATCCACTTTTATGACCTTGTTGTTGATCATTCCGCCTTCCATGACCAGTATGGACATGACCAGTCCCGGCCTGAGCAGGACGAAATCAATCTGCTGCCAGCGGATGAGTTGCTGGCTGGGAGTTATGACCAGGCTGATCTGGCTGGAAAGGGAAGAAAGAACCTTGCAGGTCTGGCTCAGGGTCTGGGAAAGGTCAGGCCCGACACTGCTCAGGGTTGACTTGATTCTTTCCTCGATTTCCCTGGATAAGGGTTCCAGCTCAAGGCTGGAGTCCAGATATACCCTGATTCCCTTGGACGTAGGGACTCTTCCGGCAGAGGTATGGGGCTGCTCCAGGTAGCCTTCATCGCTGAGATCAGCCATGATATTCCTGATGGAAGCCGGGCTGAGCTTAAGGCTGGAATCCCTGGCCACGGTCCTGGAACCCACCGGCTGACCGGTAAGAATATATTTTTTGACAACTGTCAGCAGGATATCTTTTTGTCTATTGTCCAGGGTCATGAATGCACCTCGCTGGCACTCTGTTGCTCAGAGTGCCAGTCAGTTAACAACGGTTGCGGCCCGTGTCAAGATGGGCCTGCCCTGCTGGCCGGCAAAATCCGCGCGCGGTATGCTAGCCGGATCAGTTCCTGGATTCCTGGTAATGATAGATGTATTCACGCAGGGCCTGTATCCAGGACCTTGGGGTCGAACCGGTGACCATACTGAATTTAGAGCAGTCCAGGACCGAGTAGGCCGGCCTGGGAGCTTTCTGGGGGTATTCTGAAGAAGTGACCGGAGTCACCCTGCATGACAGCCCGGCGCATCTTATGGACTCTGAAGCCAGCTCGCACCATGATGCCCGGCCTTTGTTCACCAGATGAAACACGCCTGAAGTGCCTTTGTCCACAAGCCTTAAAGAGTGGCTGGCCAGATCCAGGGTATAAGTGGGAGACCCGACCTGATCATGAACAACATTGAGGTTGTCCTTATCTTTGGCCAGGTTGATTATCTTGTCCACGAAATTGGTCTTGAATGGTCCGAAGAGCCAGGCTGTTCTAATGATCAAAAGTTTTTCCCAGGGTTCTGCCAGGAGGGCCTTTTCGCCTTCAAGCTTGGTTTGGCCGTACACTGACCTGGAGCCTGGAGTGTCCCTGGTGGTATAGGGAGTGCTTTTCTTGCCGTTAAAGACAAAATCCGTACTGTAGTGAATGAGATAAATGTTGCGCAGCCGGCAGACCCTTCCCAGGACTGAGGGCAGGGCAGCGTTATATTTAAAAGCATTTTTCCGGTCGCATTCGGCTTGGTCCACCTGGGTGTAGGCCATGGTGTTAAAGATAAACTTTACCTTATGATCCTGGATGTACTCATCCGTCAGTGCAGGGTTAAACCAGTCAACTTCATTTTTTTCAGGACATATGATCTCCCATCTATCTGCGCCCATGGTGTGGAACAGGGCCTGGCCCAGAAGTCCACTCTTCCCGCCCAGGATAAGTGCTTTTTGTACGTTCATTGTTTAACTTGCCGCGGTAAAAGAAGGTTGACAGGAAAAAAAGCATCTATTCGCCTGAATCATAATGTAAGGACAGGTGGCCTGTCCAGCTCCCCGAAAAAGTTGCTTAAGCAATTATGACTGTCAAGCATGAATATCTAGAGAGTGAAAAGTTAAAGGTAAAAGGCTAAAAGTAAAGGCAAAGAAATCAAGGAGTTAAATTCGCCAAGACTCCGGACATTCAAGATCCTGGTATTGATCTGTAAACACAAACAGTTGTCAGAGAACTTTGTAACTTCTCAATAGTTCCCGGCAATGGAACCAAAAGAAAACACCTGGACCCCGGCCTGCGCCGGGGTGACGACCGAGAGAACTCGCCAACCCGGCACTTTATTCCGTCACCCCGGCGCAGGCCGGGGTCCAGATAGCACGAAATACCGAGGAAGGGT
>PWNK01000056.1 GCA_003557865.1 Desulfonatronovibrio sp. | reverse complement strand
TTAATTTCTCTTCATAAAAAAATACTTACAGCTCAAACTGGATATTTATTCAATATGTTTGGTTCGACATCCACCCGGTCCGCCTCATATCTCTGTACCTGCCCTGAAACGCTTTAACTGCGCTGGCCGTTAAAATAAAACTAGTGGAGATATTATTTTTACAATTTCCAGCAATTATGATATTTAACTTTTTTGAGAACGGGGTTACTCGCCTCCCTTCTTAAAACAAGGCAGGACCAGTAATTGATGAACTCTTCGATTATTACGCCTGCCAGATTCTTAGCCTGGTCCTACATACTCTATTTTCAGTATTCTGGGCCTGAAAAGAAAGACTTTTTATCGGCGCACCAGAGCAGGCTACAAATTTTCCAGACTGTGCGACCTGTCTCCTAGCATAACTTTTCCATAATGCCTGAGGCAAGATGAAACTGCAACTTACAGTTTTTCTAAAATTTTTAAACCTTATTTGTAACTCATTGATTTTTCAGCCGTCTTAAGTCACCAACCTGACTTTTTCCTGAGCTATTGAAATAGAACGACAAACTCATTTATGCAGATTTCCAAAAATTGAACAATCCTAAAGGGAAACAACGCTATGAACAATAAAGTTGTCTTCATGTTCATAAAGTCTGAAAACCTCTTCTGAGTCAAACCTACTTATTTTTCAAGGCGCCTTGTTTTGCCTTATGTTCATATTCTTTGACTAAATTTCTTATGAATTACAAATAGATATACAGTTTATATACTTTTGAATACAGGATATTACTAAAAAGGAGAATATAATGTATATTAGAATATTTAAAGAAGACATGATTGACGGTGTACTCAAGGCTTCCAGCGTGATTTCTCAAAAAACTGGAGCTGCTTATCTGAGAACATTATGGCTGAAGGCTGAGGACGATTTGCTTGAAATTCAGTGCACTGACAGTAACGTGGAGTTTATCGGTAAATACAGGGCCAATGTCCTGGAAAAAGGGCTGGTGGGAGTTGAAGGCAAAAAGTTCAATGATCTGATACGCAAGCTGAAACCCGGGGAGATACTTTTCAAGTCGGACGATGAAAACAATACTCTTTTTGTTCAACAGGATAAAAGGAAGTATAAAATTCCCACTACCGAAAGTTCATGGTTTCCGGAACTCAACCCTTTTCCTGATGAAAATTATACACTGTGGTCCGGTGAGGTTTTGAAAGAGATTATCGACAAAGTGTCCTTTTCCATCAGTGACGATGATACCAGTGGATCCATGACCTGCATGAAAGTGTCCAGGGGGGATGAAGATAAACAGGAAGTTGAATTCTGCGGATTTGATACTCAAAACCTGAGCCTGTACACTGTAAGAGATGATAACATTTACAGCCTTATTCAGGAAGATGGCCTGCTTATACCCAAAAAATATCTCCTGGAACTGCGCAAATGGCTAAGTTCTGGTGAAATAGAATTAAGTGTCTCAAATCAAAGATTTTTTGTGCGAAAACAGGATGTTCAGGAAAGCATCAGCTTCCCCATGAGTTTTGATGAATATACTGATTATAAACAAATTATGGATTCTTTTTCCATGGATCTTAAGTCCCTGCTGGTGATCAACAGGAATGAACTCATGGATGCTTTGGACAGGATTCTAATTTTCAGCACTGAGTTTAATAAGTCAGCTGTATTTGTACTCAAAGAAGATGAAGTCAGAATTGACAGCACTGCTGTTGAAACGGGCGAAGCTACGGAAATACTGAGCTGTAATTATCAGGGAGACATCGATAATATATATTTTAATATTAAGGGCCTGTTACATATTTTAGGCCATTTTTCATCTGAAGAAATCAGTATGAATCTGAGCGGCCAGGTAGATCCCTGCAAGGTCACCGGCAAGAATGATCCCAATTATTTCGTTGTAACCATGCCTGTGGAGATACAGGAAGAGACCTACTACACTGAAGAAGAGGAAGAATTAAGTTAATGGAAGAGTTAAATCAGGATTATACAGCCCAAAGCATTCAGGTCCTGGAAGGATTGTCCGCCGTTCGGAAACGACCGGCAATGTATATCGGGAGTACCGATGTCAAGGGCCTGCATCATCTGGTCTATGAGGTTCTGGACAACAGTATTGACGAGGCTATGGCCGGATATTGCACCCAGATCAGGGTCACTGTCCATCTGGACAACAGTGTCACTGTTTCCGATGACGGCAGGGGAATTCCTGTAGATATGCACCTCAAGGAACAGAGGCCGGCCCTGGAAGTTGTCATGACCGTTCTGCATGCCGGAGGCAAGTTTGATAATCAAAGCTATAAGGTTTCAGGAGGACTTCACGGAGTCGGAGTTTCGGTTGTCAATGCTTTGTCAGAGTATCTGGAGGCCACAGTCAGACGTGACGGGAGAAAGTATTTTCAGAAATTTGAAAAAGGCATACCAGTCTGCAGTCTTCAGGACCTGGGAGAATCCTCAGGCAGGGGAACGACAATTAAATTCAGACCTGATGAAGAAGTCTTTGATGAAGTCAGCTTTGACTACGAGACACTGGCCAAAAGATTTGAAGAACTGGCTTACCTCAACAGCGGGGTGCGCATTGAGATTTTCGACGAGAGGATTCAGAAAAAGGATATCTTCAAGTTCGATGGAGGTCTGATCTCCTTTATCAGAAACGTCAACCGCGATAATGGACTGCATAAAGTAATTCATGGAGAAGGCGAGATAAATAACGTCAGTATCCAGTTTGTCATGCAGTATAAGACAGGGTACAAGGAAACAGTTTACTCATTTGCCAATAATATCCGCACGGTGGAGGGTGGATCACATCTTTTCGGCATGCGTCAGGCTTTAACCAGAGCCATAAATACCTATATCCAGAACTCCCCGGAACTTTCAAAAAAAGTGAAGCAAAGACTAACGGGCGATGACGTCCGGGAAGGACTGACTTCAATAATCAGCGTCAAGCTGCCCAATCCCCAGTTTGAAGGGCAAACCAAGACCAAACTGGGCAACAGTGAAGTGACCGGATATGTGACCGGAGTTGTCTATGAGAGGCTGATGGTTTTTCTCGGTGAAAATCCCAAAGAAGCCAGAATTATTATTGACAAGGTAGTTGATGCGGCCAGGGCCAGGGAAGCAGCCAGAAAAGCCAAGGATCTTGTGCGGCGTAAAGGAGCGTTATCCGACTATTCCCTTCCTGGAAAACTGGCTGACTGTCAGAGCAAAAAACCAGAGGAATCTGAAGTTTTTATTGTCGAAGGCGATTCTGCAGGAGGATCAGCCAAGCAAGGAAGAAATCCCAAGTTTCAAGCCATTCTTCCCCTGCGCGGAAAGATTCTTAATGTGGAAAAAACAAGATTCGACAAAATCCTGGAGAACAATGAAATCAAAGCCATGATAACGGCCATGGGTGCTGGAGTTGGCCAGGATTCAACAGATCTTTCAAAGCTCAGGTATCACAAGGTAGTGGTCATGACAGATGCTGATGTGGATGGAGCGCACATCAGAACCCTGCTGCTTACCTTTTTTTTCAGACAGTACCGGGAACTCATTGAAAGAGGGTATCTCTATATTGCCCAACCTCCCCTGTACAGAATACATAAAGGCAATTTTGAAAAATATATTGGTAATGAAAAAGAGATGCATGATTTTCTGCTTTCCAGAATTTCTGAGGAACTGTCCATCAGAACCCAGGACAAATCAGTGTATTCTGGTGATAGCATGATAAATATGATTCAAAAGATGACCACCATTCGGGACAATTCAGTTGAAGCCTCCAACATGGGGATTACCCGGGATCTTTTTACCACATTTCTTAAATTCAGGTTCAAGCTTCATCCAGTTACTTTTGTTTATGAAGATTATTCTGACTTTGTTTCATTTGTCATGGAACATGGTTTCAACATGGAGATTGAAAAAGAGGAAACAGATGCTGAAAAGAGATATTTCCTTATTTTTACTGATAAAAACGAACATTCAGTAAAAATCGGCATAGAATTTTTTAACTCAAGGATTTATAAACAATCATTTGATTTTTTTAATGAAATTAAGATGTCAGAACCGGATCTCAAATTCAGTGTGGTGCATAAGGAAGAAACAATGAAGGTTCAGGGTATATTTGATCTCCTGGATAAGGTTTTTGATGTGGCCCATAAGGGGATCAATATCCAGAGATACAAAGGTCTCGGGGAAATGAATCCCGAACAGCTCTGGTCCACAACCATGGACCCTGAAAAAAGAACCCTGCTGCAGGTGACCATTGCCGACGCTGAAGATGCTGATGATCTTTTTTCCAGGCTTATGGGAGATAAGGTGGAGCCAAGAAGGGAATTCATCGAAAGAAATGCCCTGGAAGTTTCTGAACTTGACATCTAAGAATCGCCCGCAAACTATCTATAACCATCTTTTCGGAGAAACCAGTCTGTGAATAATAGTATTTCTATCGAACAGGAAATAAAGAAATCCTACCTGGAATATTCTCTCAGCGTAATAGTAGGCCGAGCCATACCTGACGTGCGTGACGGACTAAAGCCCGTGCATCGCAGAATCCTTTATGCCATGCATGACCTTGGAAACTATTATAACCGTCCCTACAAAAAGTCAGCCCGGGTTGTGGGTGATGTTATCGGTAAATATCATCCCCATGGGGATTCCGCAGTTTATGACGCCCTGGTGCGCATGGCTCAGGACTTCAACATGAGGGATCCCCTGGTGGACGGCCAGGGAAATTTTGGTTCAATTGACGGTGACTCACCAGCTGCCATGAGATATACCGAAGCCAGAATGTCCAGGCTTGCTGGTGAGTTTCTGGCAGACATAGAAAAGAAGACCGTAAATTTCCGTCCCAATTATGACAATACCTTGCACGAACCGGAAGTCCTTCCCACAAAGGTGCCCAATATTCTGGTAAACGGCAGTTCAGGAATTGCCGTGGGCATGGCCACCAACATCCCCCCCCACAATCTTGGCGAGGTGGTTGAAGGTCTTCTGTATTTACTTGAGCACCCCCATTCTTCCGTCAAGGAGCTGATGGTCTTCATCAAGGGCCCGGATCTGCCTACAGGCGCCTATATATACAACATGCAAGGGGTCAGGCAGGCCTATGAAACAGGCCGGGGAAGCTTCAAGATACGCGCCAGAGTTGAAGTTGAGTCTGGAAGCAAAAATCAGGAGACCATAATCATATCCGAGATCCCTTTCGCTCTGAACAAGTCCAATATGGTGGAGAGAATAGCCGGACTGGTCAACGAAAAAAAAATTGAAGGAATATCAGATCTTCGGGACGAATCAGACCGCAATGGAATAAGAATCGTCATGGACTTGAAAAAGGGGTCCATTCCGGATGTAATAATCAATAAACTGTACAAATTGACAGCACTGGAAACAAGCTTTGGCATTAACATGATGGCTGTGGTCAATAATAGACCCAAGCTTCTGAATTTAAAGGAGATTCTTGGACTTTTTCTTGAGCACAGAAAAGAAGTCATTATCAGAAGGTCAAGATTTGATCTGGAAAAGGCTGAACACAGGGCACACATACTTGAAGGACTCCAGATCGCCCTGGATAACATTGACGAAGTAGTCCGACTGATCCGCTCTTCTTCCACCCCGGCCGAGGCCAAGATAAAACTTGTCAGATCATTTGACCTTACTGATATTCAGGCCCAGGCCATTTTGGACATGAGGCTTCAAAGACTTACAAACCTGGAAAGAGAGAAGCTTCTTGAGGAATACAGGGAAATCCTTAAAAAAATTGAGTATCTTAAAAGCATACTGGAAAACGTACAGGTCTTGAAAGGGGTGATCAGGGAAGAGCTTGATTATCTCAAGAGCAGCTACGCGACCCCGAGGAAAACCGGAATTCTGGACAGCGACCCTGACAGCATAGATATCATGGACATGATTCCGGACAGTGACGTGGTCCTGACCATGTCCAGAAAGGGATATATCAAAAGAACCCTTCTGGAGTTCTATCATCAGCAGAAAAGAGGCGGCAAAGGCATTGCCGGGGCCAATGTCTCGGAAAAGGATTTTATTTCCACCTTGATCATCACCAGCAATCATCAGGATATTTATCTTTTTTCCAATAAAGGCAAGGGCTATAAGATCAAGGCTCATGAAATACCTGAAGGCAGCAGGACGGCAAAAGGAGTCCATATCCACAACCTTTTGCCATTGAGCGGGGATGAGTATATTGCCACCGCGCTTTGTGACCGTAACCTGAAAAACGAAGATTATTTTCTGTTTGTAACCAAGAAAGGGATAGTCAAGAAAACAGCAGTTGAGCAGTATAAGAATATGCGCGCGTTGGGCCTTATTGCGGTCAATCTAAGGGAGGAAGATGAATTGATCGGGGTCCGGGTGGTAAGTTCAAAATCCAAAATTATTCTTTCAACCAGGGATGGACTTGCCATTCAATTCTTAAGCCAAGAAATTCGTGCTATTGGCCGTAATGCAGCAGGGGTCAAAGGAATTGCCCTGCGTAAAAATGATGAGGTTGTCTCGGTGGTAATTGCCAACGGAGACGAACGAACTGATCTGTTTACAGTTTCAGAGAATGGATTCGGCAAGAGAACCAGTCTGGATATGTACAGAATTCAATCCAGGGGGGGAAAGGGACTGATTAATATGAAGGTTACCCCCAAGACAGGCCCGGTTGTTGGTTCAATGCTTGTGTCAGACAGCGACGAACTTATTATTTTCAGCTCAGCCAATAAAATAATCCGCATCAGTGCTTCAGACATACGTTCAGTGGGCAGATCGACCCAGGGCGTAACCATCGTCAACCTGGAAGCTGACCAGAAAGTTATTTGTTTTGATGCCATAGTTCAGGAGAGCCAGCTGGTTCTTCCGGAAGGAAATGTTGAAGGATAGGGCAAAATAGAGTTCCCCGCATCCGGACGGTTTGCTTTTGGCAGGGGCTGATGATCCTGGAAAAGGGTTGTTTCGGTGAGACAAGGTTTTGCTTACAGCTTTAGAGAAAAGCTTTTACCCTTGGGTTTGGCTGCATTGTGTGCCGTGCTTTTTCTTTCCTCGTGCACAGGGGACAGGATTGATAATGATCTTTATTTCCAGGCGGAAGAAGCATTTGCCCAGGGTAAGCTGGGAGATGCTGCCAGGTATTACCGTTTATTCCTGGAAAGCGGGTCCAGCCCTTTAAAAAGGATTGATGCCTGGGAAAGGCTTCTCCTGATTCACCTGGAAATCGGCAGGGACCCTCAGGCCGGCATGGACATTCTGCAGTCAATGAATGTTGAGTATGAACTGGACCAGGACAGAATGTGGTCCGTTTTCATGAGAATCGGTCAGCTTTATATTCAGCAGACAAGCTTTGAAAACGGCATTGAGACCCTGGAAAGGGCCTTAGGTTATGCCCCTGATGATGAGCGGCTGCTCCGGTCCTGTGAAGCGCTGGCGGACGCGTTTTACAAAAGGAGGGATTATTACAGATCCAGGGACGTACTCTATCAGTGCCTGGAAAAAGTTCCCCATCCCTCCCCTGCACATGAGGGCCGGATCAATTATTATCTGGGCAGGGCATATTATCAGCTGAACAACCTGGATATGGCAGTTTATTATCTGCGGGAGACACTGTATTCTGAAGCTGAAAAAAATGAGCGTGCCCAGGCAGGGATTCTCCTTTATGACCTCTATCTTGATGAAAACGATACAGTGAGGGCTATGGAAACAATAACTGAGTTAAAAAATTTTTATCCCAACCCCATGGTCATCAAAAGGCGCCTGGAGGATGTCCGCTAATCCGGGAGCACTCCAAGTATAAGCAGGAGATCCTGGATTGAACCTTCATCTTTTAATAGTCATACTTCCAGAAAATCCCGACTCCACTTCCCTTTTCCGACTCAAGGCTGCTTTCCAGGCTTATGCGCGGAGTCAGTTCCACTTCAACCGAGACAGAGTCTGATCCAGACCCGGTTCCCTTTTTGACCTGAACATAAACTCTTTCATGCACGTATTTACCCAGGCCGAATTGGGTCTCCCCATCCTCTGGATCTCCGGTTATATCCAGGTCATCCACCCCGATGAAATCCCGGACCTGACCAAGAACACCCGGGCCAGTCTGTCCCATGGCCAGGGTTCGGGCTGCGTTGGCCAGAGCGATAGCCTGAAACGGGGTAATATTTGCCAGGTCCCTGCCGAACAGAACCCAGGCCAGGATCTCATCCTGAGGCATGGGCGGGTCTGAGGTCAACTCAATTTCAGGCTGCAGAGCAGGTCCAAAAACCCTGACGTTAACTACGATGTTTCTCTGACGCAGTTCCGCCCTGATGTCGATATGGGGATCAAGGGGATGTGTGCCGTCCAGGTTGATAATAGAGTCACGGGACAGGTTGAACCTGCGGTCAAGTATTTCCAGCCTTCCCCGGACCACGCTGAGGTCTCCCCTTACGGACGGACTGGATGCCTCTCCAGTGATTTTCAGGTTTCCTCCCCATTCGGAATCAAGGCCCCTGCCCCGGACATATACCCTGGAAGGAAAGTCCAGTTCCAGGTCCAGGCTGACAGGGTAATGCGTTTTAATCGGTCGGGTATGGGTTTCTTCCAGGTCTTCCGGCCGGTTGATCTCAATTACATCCAGGTCGACAATCCCGGGAGGAGCCTGATCAGGGATGCCAACATGGACAGACTGGAATCCTATTCTGCCCGACAAATCAGCCTTGGATTTATCTCCGGAGATGTCCAGGCTGCCGCTGCTGATATATGCAAGCGCCAGCTTATGGTTGATGATACGCATATTGTTCAGGATAAAATCCAGATTCCAGGGCATATTCTCAGCAGGGTCCAGGTCTACTGATCCTGACCCCTTGATTTCACCGCTTAAGCCATCAGAAGCGCTTATCCTGGATATGGTTATCCTGTTTTGATCCGCTTGGGCCCTCAGTTCCAGGTCGGAAATAAAGACACCCCCGTCCAGATGCTCATACGAGCCGTTATTAAGGTTAAGCGTTCCTTGAAACTCAGGTTGAGCCAGTGTGCCGGAAAGAACAACATCGGCTTGAACAATACCGGTTAAAAGCTGGTCAGGCGGCAGCAGAATCATACTCAGCGTCTCAAGGTCCAGCTCGGAATGGAGTTGACCTTGGACCGGAACTGTATCAGACAGGGAAATGGTAAAAGGGACCAAGGCAAATTCCATGGGCATGTTATATTCTAATCCCACAAGGGTGTTCCTGTTTTCCATAAGAGCAGCTTCAAGCAGGGCCTGCCCCCCCTCCAGGCGAAAGTGAGCCGTCAGTAACATGGGCTGGGATATTTCCAGATGGGCAGCTGAAGGAGCCAGCCCCTCAACATGGAAATCAGCGCTCAGTCTGGGGCTGGCAGGATTACCGGAAAGGGTTAAATCCAAATGGAGCACTCCAAGGAGTTGATCCAGTTGCTGTACCGGAAGGTTTTCCAGCTTCAGGTCCTGAAGCTTTAGTGAGACATCTGCCTGCTCAGGGGTCATGGTGGCTTCAGCCGTTAACGTACCTGGCCCCAGCTTCATGCTCAACTGCCTGAGGGAGGTCAGGTCCTCAGAGTGTATCAAGACGGCTGGGGCATTCAGATGAAATGATTCATGGGCATAATTTCCGTGCAGGTCTGAAACTTCAATGGTGTGCCTGTTTTCCAGGGCGGTATATCTCCCTTGCATGACCAGTTCCAGGGGGTGTATGACTTCTCCGGAAACATCCGTTGAAAAATTAACCCTGTCCCGCGTTCCCTGGACTTCTGCGGCAAAAAGGGCGATTTCTGTCTGAGGGAATCTCATGCCCGAGGCCCTTATCTGAGAATGGAAAAGGCCCTGGGGTGAGACGTGGTCCATATCCCCCCAAGCCTCCACTTCTGATATGAAGTGGTCATCATACCCAAGATTTTCCCCGGCAAGAGAAAAAAAGATGCTCTGCTTACCCTCCTGGGGGGCCAGGATGATGTCCCATTCCAGGGCGCCGGAAATGTTCAGGCCGATAAACTGACCGAGCCTGTCCAGATCCGGGATATCCCCCAGGAGCTTACCATCAGCCAGCCTGCTTTCCAGGCTGAAATCAATATCCGCGGTTATATCAAGTCCGTGACCTGTGGCGTAAAAATTAAAGATGGAAATTATTTGTTCCGTAACATTGAATCCGGTATAAACATCTAGCCGCTTCTCATCCTGAGTAATGGACATCTCCAAGCTTCCCCGTGGCCCCTCCTGGACAAAGTGCGTCTCCAGATCAGCCTGAAGGTCAGCAGGCTCCAGCTGTTCGAAAACAAAATCCTTGATGTCGGCCAGAGCCCTGAGCCGAGGCCGGGTAACTTCCCCAGCAGCATCAAGCTGGATCTGGATCTCTCCGCTGATATCCTTATCCAGGGCCTGGCTCAGCCCTGTCAGGGAGGGCACGGACAGCAGGCCGGAATATTCCATTTCCATATTCCTCAGATCCATATCCCCGGACCCGGTAAAGAGGAATTCTGTGCCCTTGACTCTGGCTTGGGAAACCTGAAGCAGCATCTGGTCATCAAATGTCAGGCCTGCGGTTATGCGGGGTTTTTCTCCCGCCAGGGTGTTGAGTACAGTATCGTCGGATTTAAAGCCCGGCATGGACAGGTCCGCATCCGCAAAAAAGTTCATGGTCCCTATATCCCCTCCGCCTTTGACTTTAATCTCCATGTCCGTGGAAAAGAAAGTATCCCGGCCAAGGCCGGGGATCAGCTGTTGAGCCTGTCCGGCCGAGGCCAGGAGCCCTGCTTGAAATTGCATGCTTTCAAAGTTTATTTCACCGCTCAGGTTTGCCTTGAGTTCCCTGGCCTGGATATTGAGTTGTTTTAAAGAGAGTATGTTTTGAGCGTAGTGATCAATTTCAAAATTGACCCCATAATTTTCAGGCAGATAAGGATATTGCTGAATAAGCAGGTCTTCTACCCGCAGATCGCCTGTTGCGGAGTAGATTGTTCCAGCTGAGGGTTTGAGCTGGAAATTACTGTTGAGCATTACCTGCTGGACCGACAGTCCATGACCAGCCACAGGACCAGCCCCAAGCTTCGAGATGACGTTTAAAGAGTCCACAGGGCCCTTGAAGGTGGCCTGGATGTTCAGCGGATCAGTGGACTGAAAACCTGATTGCAGGAGCAAGGCGGAAATGTCAGCAATATGCAGACTGAGCATGCCCGAGGTTTTCTGTTCCTTGAGATCAAAATGGCCGCTGACTTCAAGGCCAAGCCGGGAAGAGTCCATGGCCAATTTTTCCAGAACTATTCCGTGGGAGCCATCAAGTCCGGCCTTCAAGAAAAAGGAGAAAGGATCTTCAGTGAATTCAAAGGCTTGAGCTGGTAGCAGGGCGGGGCTGACAAACAATTCACCTCCGACATTAATAAAATAAGAATCTTCCTCCATGATTTCCAGAGCCAGATCTGCGCTGAAAACATCCTCCCCGCTCAGGTAAAGCCTGCCCTGCCAGGTACTGAGAAGTCCCGACCCTTTAAGCTCCAGAGCTGTTGACGAGGGCCAGTTTTCCAGGGGAATAAGAGATTCAAGAATCTGAGTATCAAAGATAAGCAGATCCAGATCAAGGTAGTAAGGATCTCTGGTCAGATCAGCCATCAGGCTGATTAGAGAGGTTGGTTTGTCCAGCCGGCTGATCTCCAGGCGGGCCAAGGAAAACCCCTGGTCATCAGCAAGGAAGGTGCTGGCGAGGTTAAGCTCAGCGTATTCGTCCAGGATCTGGTCTGATATGCGCACCCTGTCCAGGAAGATGCTTTCCGCGGTTAGCGCAGGCAAGGGCCATTTCCACCTCAGCTCTTGGGGCAATGCAGGAGGAGTCTTTTCATCAATATCCTTAGGGGATATGTCTGGAAGCCTGTCCAGATCAACTGTTCCGGCTCCGAGTTCAAAGATATGAATCTGGCGGCTCAATAATTTTGAAAATGACCACCTGAGTCTGGCCTGATCAATGCCCAGCCACTGGCCCTGATTGTCTTTTAGTGAGATATTGTCAATGCTGAAGTCAAAGGGAATCCGCCCTGAAATACCAGATCCCCCCACCCTGCCCTCATCCCATACCAGATGGTTGTTCAGTGTCTTTTCAACAAGCCTCTGTCCAGGCCCTGTCTGGATGAAGGCAATGGCCAGGATAAGCGCCAGGATGACCATTACCCATAAGGCGGAAAAAATAATTAAGGGTATCTTGATATATTTGTTCATGCTCATGATTGTCAGACTGTTTAAAGATAGTAACCCGGGCGGCGGTAATTTTTCGGCTACTATTGCTTCAGGCTAAAAGGGCTGGCCCAGGCTTATGTAAACCTGGAAGCTGTCATCAACCCTGCTTCTGCGGTTTATGGGAAAGGCGACGTCCAGCCTGATGGGTCCGAAATCAGTGTAGTATCTGTACCCCAGACCCCATGCCCAGAACAGTCTTTCATCTAAATCCGGATACCAGGTGTCATAGGCTCTTCCTGCGTCAACAAAGGCAGCCAGGCCTGAACGTCTGGTGACCTTGAACCTGAGTTCATTGTTGATTTCAGCCAGAGACAGCCCTCCCACGGGCCTGCCGTCTTCAAGATGTCCGGCTGACTGGAAGCTGTAACCCCTGACCGAACCCCCTCCCCCGGAATAGAACCGTTCATCAGGAGGAACTTTAGAGGTATGTTCCGCGCTGATGGTGCCCACAGCCGCCCTGTTGGCCAAAACAATCCGCTTCTGCGACATCAGCTCCAGATAGGTGCTTACACTGGCATAGGTCTTAACGAATCTGTTATCAGGCTCAAAAGTATCAAAAAAAGGAGCAGCTCTGATATTAATATGTATTCCTGTTCCCGGGTCAAGGATGTCATCACGGCCGTCAAAGCTCAGTTCCAGGGGAATGAAAAAAAGTCCCATCTCGCTTGTTTCCCCCAGCTGTTTCACCCTGCTCAGCCTGTATCCCAGACCAATGCCTGCTGTCAGCTTGTCGGTCAGGGCTCTTTCCAGCATTGCTGTAACAAAAGCGCTGTCAGAGTCGAAAGCGTCAGGGCTTTCCTGAACAAGGCCGGACTTGAATACCAGCTTCTGGTCAGGACGAAGCCACCCTGGAATGGTATAACCGGCCTCAGCTGATTTTTTTATATCTGAGCCCAGGATATCAAACTCCAGGACTTCTCCCTGTCCCCTGAGATTTCTGTGTACCCAGCCCAGCTTCAGCTCAGGCCCGATGTCAGACTGATAAGCCAGCCCGGCCCTGGCTGTCCTGGGGCTTCTTTCAGTCAGGTTCACCTTTATGGGCAGCTGATTATCATTTTCCAGCTCCGGGGCATGGGTGACATCTACCAGGGTAAAAAGGCCGCTGGCGGTAAGCTGTCTTCTCAACGCCCTCATCAGGGATGCCTTGAAAGGATCTCCGGTTTTCCAGGGAAGACGCTTGAAAATGTATTCCTCTTTAACCCGGGTTAAACCGGCCACCTCTGTCCGGCCAAAAACCGCAACCGGGCCGGGATCCAGGTTATAATCAATGTAGGCCCTGTGCTCACTGTGGTCTATGACCACCCGGTCGATCTCTACAAACGGAAAAGGGTGTCCCATTTCCCGGACATGTTCCAGGATGATCTTCATGGCCTCATGAACCCCGGCCGATCTAATCCTGGTGCCAGGGGCAAGATTCAGCTGTTCAGGAGAGGGCAGGTCTGGCAGGGGTGTCATCTCGGGACAGATATTATGAATGTTCACTTCCTGAATGAGGTATTCAGGGCCGGGATCAATTAAAAATTCCACCAAAACAGGTGTTCTGTCTTGGACAATGCGGTAATCAATTTGAGGTGCGTAAAAGCCGAAAGATCGAAAAGCATCGCTAAACTCCTGTACGTCAGCCCTGGCCCTTCTGTGCAGCTGAGTCAGGGTCAGGGGTGGGCGCTCTTCCAGGCCTTTGGTGTCGGAAATTTGAGTCAGGGCCTGCAGAATATTTCCTTCTATTTCACCGCTGATCCGGGTTTCATATCTTATTCCCCTTACGGGCTGTTCCTCCCTGTTCTCATTGGTGTTTAACGCAGCCAGGGCCATATTGGAGTAAAGCATGAACAGGAAAAAAAATATGAGCTGTTTTGGAGGATGCATGGTCTTTGAAAGTATAAGAAAAAGTCATCACTTGGCAAGATGATTTATTCTCCGGAGCAAGCTGAAACCAGGTCTGGAAAGCTGGACTGAAAAAAGGAGGGACTAAAGGGGCTGCCCTTTCCGACCAGCCTGACAGTCCAGCAGCCCTGTCACATGCATTGGGCCCGGACTGTATGCTTTTGGGCATTTATTTCAGACAGTGACAAGCAGGCTTTGTATTCTTTACCTTTTTTCCCAAAAAGCTTAGAAACTGGTCCACCCAAGATATAAGAGATGACAGATTTTTTTGGGGGGGCAGCATTGAATTCAAGCATCAAAGATACGGCCATTCTTCTGGCAGCCTTCGGAACTACAGTCCCCGGTGCAGATGGAGTTTATGCCCAAATTGAAAGCAGGGCCAGATGCCTCTTTCCGGGCGTGGACATTTTCTGGGCCTACACATCAAAGGTTGTCCGGGAAAAACTGGCAGCCCAGGGCCTGGTGTTCAACTCTCCGGTTCAGGCCCTGGGTTTGATGGCTGAGAGCGGTTTTTCCAGGGTCGCCCTGCAATCCCTGTTGATAATTCCAGGTCTTGAACACCACGATCTCATCAGAACCAGGGCAGCTCTTGAGGGTTTGCCAAAGGGGATCCAAAGGATAAGCCTGGGGGCCCCCCTATTGAGCACTACCAGGGACCTGCAGAGATTCACCCAGGCCATGCTGGAAAATGTTCCCCCCAAGAGGGAACCCGGGGAGGCGGTAATCTTCATGGGGCATGGAAGCCTTCATCCAGCCAATGCCCTTTATGCAGCCCTTCAGTATCACTTCTGGATTTTAGATCAAAACATTTATGTAGGTGCGGTGGAAGGCACTCCCGGCCTGGAGGACATCATCCCTTTACTGCAAAAAAACAGAATCAGAAAAGCTCTTCTTCTGCCGCTTATGGTTGTGGCCGGGGACCATGCGCTTAAGGACATGGCTGGAAGGCAGACCGAATCATGGGCCAGCGTGCTCCAGGCCATGGGCATAGAGACAAAAGTGACTATGAAGGGGCTTGGCGCCTATGAAAACGTACGTGAAATCTGGCTTGATCACCTGCGGGATGCAGTTGCTTCTCTGAAGGACGTCCATTGAGCCTGAAAATTCGCAATCAATTCAAGGCCTGGAATTTACGTTTTCCTTCAAGAAGCTTCAGCTGTTGAGCGCTCTTTGAGCTTTTCCCCCATTCTTTTGGCTATTTCTTTTGCCGGGATGATCCCCGTGGCTGAAGCGGAAACAATGTTCCCGGCCACTCCTGGACCGTCGCCGGCCACGAAAAATCCATTTATGGCTGTTTCCAGGACATTGCTGGTCTCAACCTGGGTGGCGAAGAACTTGATTTCAGGAGCGTAGAGCAGGGTTTCCTCGTTGGAAACACCCGGGACAACGTTGTTCAGCTTTTCAAGTCCCTCGGTAATGTTGCGTACGATGCGTTCCGGCAGAGCCATGGCAATATCCCCGCAGGTCACGTTTTTCATGGTGGGCTCAATAAAGCTGTTTCTAACCCGGTTCCAGGTTGAACGGCGTCCGCGTCTGAGATCCCCGAAACGTTGAAGTATGGGTTTCCCCCCTCCGATAATGGTGGCCAGCCGTCCTATTGATTCCCCGTATGCCTGGTTGTCCGTGACAGGCTCCTGGAGGATGACCTTGGACAGAAACGCAAAATTGGTATTATCAGACTTTTTGTCCATGTAGGCATGGCCGTTGACACAGACGAAATCCTGGTAGTTTTCAAGGGCGACAAACCCCCCCTGATTGGTGCAGAAGGTCCTGGTCTGGTCGTCGTACTTGTTGGTGCGGATAAAAAAAGTCGGATCATATATTACACTGCACAGGTCGTGCATGATATCTGCGTGAACCTCAACCCTCACTCCGACTTCAATGCCCCGCTGGGATACGTTAAGTCCGTGGCGTCTGGCCAGGCTTGTCATCCATTCCGCCCCGGCCCTGCCCGGGGCGAGGATTATGTTCGAGGCCCTGTATTCCCTTCGGCTGGTAACCACTCCGGCTGCCCTGCCCTGCTTCACAAGGACCTCTTTTACTTCCTCTGAGGTATGAATAGTCACCCCCCTGTTTCTTAAATAATCAGCCATTGCCCCGATATGTCCAGGAAGGTTGTCGCTGCCAAGATGTTTCTGCCGGATTAAGAGAAGATCAATACCATGCCTGTGGGCCTGCCTGCGGATCGCCCTGGCCGTGTTCATATCTGTGGGATAAACCTTCCCGTCCATATTGAACCGGTTAAATATCGTTTCTGTTTCTTCAATAAGCACTATTGATTCTGAAACAGGCATGAACTGCGTCAGGTCAGTCTTGCCCAGTTTATGAATATAGTTCAGTTTGCCGTCGGAAAACAGTCCGGCCCCTCCTACCCCGCACAGGATGTTGCAGGGTCTGCAGCGCATGCATTCCTGGTTGCCGCTGATGGGGCAGTGCCTTCTGGATGAGGCCTTGCCCTTTTCAATAAGCATGATATCCAGGCTGGTATTTTCACAAAGGTAATATGCGGCAAAAAGCCCGGCCGGACCTGCCCCCACAATGATTACGTCATATTCAGTCTTACCGCCTTTTTTAAGGGCCATTACTTGTCTCCCGGGGATGCAGGCAATAAAATTAATGATTTGGTCCCTGGCGCCGTGCATCCATTATCTGTCTACCCCCGGCAGTCGGGGTTGGCAAGCCTGTACAGGTTCTAAAATGTAAGGAAAAGGACCCTTCTGTCAAAAACAAGGCCTTTTGTGGTCCAGCAGGTGATGATTTGAGTATTGATTTGAAAGATAAAAGTTTTTATACTCTAAACTGGCTTTAATTATCCGCGTTTTTTTGCGGGTGATGCCGCCCGGAAGGGGCATTTGCAGACAGTCATTCAATTCTCAGCTCTTATGGAGTCCAGCATGTCCAAACCAGCTTCTCCTCCAAGCCCCGCCCATAGCAGTCCATCAGGCTTTCAGGACCCGCATGACATCGTTATGAACGCCCCTGTGGGCATATTCAGCAGCACTCCTGAAGGGCGCTATATTTCGGCGAACATGGCTCAGGCCAGGATGCTGGGCTATGATTCCCCGCAGGAGTTGATTGAAAAGGTCACGGATATCGCCTCCCAGGTCTATTGCGACCCTGCTGACAGGGAAAAGTTCAAAAAACACCTTGAAAGACAGGGTGAAGTAGTTAATCAGGAGTCCAGATTTCGCCGCAGAGACGGATCTGTGCTCTGGGTTTCCTGGAGCGCCAGGGCTATTCGCGATTCAAGTGGCAAGACACTGTATTATCAGGGCTTCAACCTGGACATAACCCGGAACAGGGAGATGGGCAAAGCCCTGCAGCAGTCTGAACAATACTACCGAGCGGTTTTCGAGACCTCAGGAGCGGCCCAGGTCATAATTAATGAAGACACCACCATTATGCGCTCAAATTCCCGGTTTCAGGAGCTTTCCGGCTATACCGGCCAGGACATTGACGGGAAAAAATCATGGACCGAGTTTGTTGATTGGCAAGACCTGAAGCGAATGAAAGACTATCATTACCAGCGCCGCCATGACCAGGAAAAAGCACCCAAGCTGTATGAATTCCGCTTTGTTGACCGTCATGGCCGGAAATACAATGTACTGCTTAACGTGGACATGATACCTGGTACCACCCAGAGCGTGGCTTCCTTCATCGACCTCTCAGCGAGGATGGAGGCCGAAAAATCTGTCAGGGAGGCCAATCAGCGGCTACTGGCAATCCTGAACAACATCAATTCGTTGATTTATGTGGCAGACATGGATTCCCACGAAGTTCTTTTTGTAAATCAGTACGGGCGCGATAACCTGGGCGATATTGAAGGCAGAAAATGCTGGGAGAGTATCCAGTCAAACCAGGCGGGTCCCTGTGAATTCTGCACCAACAGCAAGCTTCTGGACTTTCAAGGCAAGCCCAGGGGTGTGTACAGGTGGGAATTCAAAAATACCGTTAATAACAAATGGTTTGATTGTCATGATATGGCCATAAGATGGACTGACGGACGCATGGTCAGGCTGGAGATTGCTGTTGATATTACAGGGCGCAAGGAAACGGAAGAAAAACTGCGCAGGCATGAAGGTTTTCTCCAGGCGGTATTTGATTCCATCCAGGACGGAATAAGTGTTTTGGATACCGAGCTGAACATCATCAGGGTCAACAGGGTCATGAAGAAATGGTACTCCAGCATGCTCCCCCTGGAAGGGAAGAAGTGCCATGTGGCTTATCACGGCAGTTCAAAGAAGTGCGGGCTGTGTCCGTCCAGCCGTGCCCTTAAGACCGGCCGGCTTGAATTTGACGAGGTCCCCCTTGTCCAGAAAGGAATACAAACCGGGGTCCTCGAGCTTTTCGCCTTTCCTCTGGTGGACCAGGCTGGAGTCTGTACCGGGGTTGTCGAATATGTTCGTGATATTACCAGGCGAAAACAGGCTGAGGAGGAAAAAGAGAAACTGTCCGCTCAGCTTAACCAGGCCCAGAAAATGGAGTCAGTGGGTATGCTGGCCGGAGGCATAGCTCATGATTTCAATAACCTCCTGCATGCCATGGGAGGGAACCTGCAGCTTCTGGAGATGAATAAGCCTGAGGGTCATCCGGACAAAGAAAGGCTGCAAACCATTCAAAGATCCATTGACAGGGCCTCTCAGCTGGTGAGGCAGCTGCTGCTGTTCAGCCGGAAAGTGGAAATTAGGAGGAAGCCTCTTGATCTGAATCAGGAAATCAAAGAAACCGTCAAGGTCCTGGAAAGATCCATTCCAAAAATGATCAACATTGATCTTTTATTGAGCCCTGACCTGTGGACCATCAATGCTGACCCGGTTCAGGTGGAGCAGGTGCTTTTGAATCTGGGAACTAATGCGGCTGACGCCATGCCTGAAGGCGGAAAAATGGAAATTGAAACCAGGAATCTGAATCTGGATAATCAGTTGGCTCCCGGTCTGGAACCAGGTCCATATGTACTGATGATCTTTTCAGATACGGGTACGGGCATGGATCAAAAGAGCCTGGAACAGGTGTTTGATCCTTTTTTTACGACCAAAGAGGTGGGCAAAGGCACAGGTCTCGGGCTGGCTTCGGTTTACGGAGCAGTCAAGGCGCACTACGGACACATAATCTGCCGCAGTGAACCCGGACAGGGCACGTCTTTCAGCATTTACTGGCCGGCCTTTCCCGAAAAGGTCAATCAGGCCTGGGCTTCTGATGCGGACGCCTGCGGAAAAGGGGGCCTGGAAACCATTATGGTCGTGGACGATGATCTGGATATCAGAGAGCTCACAGCTGAAGCCCTGCAGTCCTTCGGTTACAATATTCTCATGGCCTGCAGCGGAGAAGAGGCCCTGGAGCTTTTTAAGGAACAAGGCAATAGAATAGAGCTCATCGTCCTGGACATCAACATGCCCGGCATGGGCGGGCACAAATGTCTCGCCCGTCTGCTTGAGATTGATCCCGGCGTCCGGGTGCTAATTTCCAGTGGATACTCGGCCAGGGACCAGGCCAAAGGATTAGAGAAGTCAGGTGCTTCGGGGTTTATCGGCAAACCTTATCAGATCAAGGACCTGCTCATCAAGATCCGGGATATTCTTGACTCAGGAGCTTCGTATCCTGCTGAAGGAGCCTGAGTGCTTGCCTGCCTCAGCCCTGCATGGGTCCCTTAAAAAAATCAGGGATGTATGGCCTGCCGCGGCTTGTCCGCTCATGCCCGCAATCCTGATCCGGGCATTCCAGGCTGGAGAAAATCAGCCGATATAGTTGGGCAGGTTAAGAAAAAGTTCGGTGGTGTAATTGATCATCTTGTTCATGATCCAGGGAAAGGCAAAAAGAAGAACCAGGAAGATGGATATAATCTTGGGAACAATGGTCAATGTCATTTCCTGAATCTGAGTCGCTGCCTGGATTATGCTGACCGTTACTCCGACAAGCATGCCTACCCCAAGCATGGGCAGGGCGATCATCAGGGTGGTTTCAATGGAATGCCTGGCGAATCCTATGACGAAGTCCGGGCTCATTTATTCCTCCAGAGTATGTAATGTGAAGTACCTGAATCAAGCAAAACTGTTTACCAGGGAACCCACCAGAAGGTTCCACCCGTCCACCATTACAAAAAGAAGTACCTTGAAGGGCATGGAGATCATGACCGGAGGCAGCATCATCATTCCCATGGACAGAAGAATACTGGCCACCACCATGTCCAGAATGAGGAAGGGGATGTAGATCATGAACCCGATCTGAAAGGCGGTCTTGAGTTCACTGATGACAAAGGCTGGCAGCAGAAGCATGGTGGGAACGTCTTCTTTGGTTTCAGGACGGTCTTTTCCGGTAATGGAGTAAAAAACCGACAGGTCCTTTTCCCTGGTATGCTTGAACAAAAATTCACGCAAGGGCTCTTCAGCGTTGGTCAGAGCCACCCTGTAGTCGATTTCTTCGTTCAGGTATGGCTGAAGAGCGGTATCATTGATCTTTGCCCCCACCGGGGACATTATGGCCACAGTCAGAAAAATGGCCAAAGCGGCCAGAACCTGATTCGGGGGCATCTGTTGAGTGCCCATGGCATGACGAATGAACGAGAAAACAATTATCAACCTGGTGAAGCAGGTCGCTGTCAAAACAATGGCCGGGGCAACGGACAATATTGTCAGCAGAAAGATGATCTCCAGGGTTACGGCCACTTTTTCCGGACTAGCCTGACCTCCGGAAAACTGCATGGACAGGGTGGGGACAATGGGTTCCTGGGCCAGGGCAGCCACGGGAAGCAGCAGAATCAGGCTAGGAACTGTCCATATCAGTCTTTTGAGAAAGGATTTCGGAAAAATCTTGGTCGCCTTGTTCATCAACCTGGTTCTCCGTCAAGAGGTTTATATTGGAGTCTGTGACTCCCAGTACCAGGTCTTTATTCAAAAAGCGGACCACTATTACACTTTTTTTGGGGCCCAGGCTCAGGGCTTCCATTATTTTCAGTCTGTTCCCGGAGCCCATGCCCAGGCCGGCTTTATGCCCGTATCTCTTGAGCAGATAGAATCCCAGCAGGATCAGGCCAAGAATAATAAAAAGGGCCGAGGCCATCTTTATGCCGGCCAGACCCATGTCCAGGGTTCCTTCCAAAGAGTTATCCAAGCTGCTTGATCCTCTCGATGGGGCTGATGATATCAGTGAGTCTCACCCCGAATTTTTCATTGATAACCACTGCTTCCCCCCTGGCCACAAGCTTTCCGTTGACGTGGATTTCCAGAGGTTCCCCTGCCAGTTTGTTCAGCTCGATAACGGAACCCTGCCCCAGCTGCAGAAGTTCGTTGATCAGAAGTTGAGTGCTGCCCAGCTGTGCGGTGACGGTCAAAGGAATGTCCAGGATGAATTCCAGGTCTCTTTTCATGCCTTCAGGTTTTTTCTTGGCCTCCGCAGTCATGTCTTTGAACTGGGGCTCCTTGCTTTGAGCGGCCTGGGTCTTTTGAGCTTTTTCATCCCGGAGTTTCTCTTCTTCCTCAGCAGCCAGGGCGGCAGCCCATTCATCGGCCAGGGCTTCATCGTCCTGGGCGTCTTTTGCTGACTCTGTGTCCGGGGTGGGCTGGGAACCTGACTCCCCCTCCTCTGGCTCTTCCTGGTCAGCCAGGGCGGCGGCCCATTCTTCAGCCAGTTTGTCCTGATCTTCCATTTCCCTTTTGTCTTCTTGGCTCATTATGTTGTCCTTGCTAGAAATTGGCTTTTTCTTCCCTTATCACCTGAAAGGCTGAGTTTCCCTTTACAAATCCCGGGATTCCATGAAACTTGACCACCCCCTGCACCTGCGCCTTGAGCAGGTCCTCTTCATCAGTATCCAGGACAAGGATATCTCCCAGCTCCAGGTTCAGAAGCTGCCTCCCGGTTATCTGGCTATGGCCCAGAGTGATCTTGACATCAACCGGGATCTCCATAAGCCTTTCCTTGAACCTGGTCAGCCAGGCGTGATCAACTTCCAGCCTTTCCGACTGGTAGGAGGCGTACAGCTTGGACCGAATGGGCTCAATGGTGGCATAAGGCAGGCAGATGACCAGTGAGCCGATGGCGTTCTCCAGTTCCACTTCAAAGCTGACCACGACCACCACGTCGCTGGGGGGGACAATTGTTGCGAATTGAGGATTGACCTCGGACCTGCCGAGCTCAATGCCGACTTCGTGTACAGGTCTCCAGGCGTCCTCCAGGTTCTCCAGGAGCATTCTGGCAACCCGGGTCACTATGCTCTGCTCAATGGGGGTAAAGTCCCGGCCCTCAATCTTGGGCTGTGTTCCAGCTCCTCCGAAAAAATTTTCAACCAGGGCGAAGACAAGCCTGGTATCAATGATCATCAGGGCGTTGCCGCGCAGGGGATCTATCTTGAAGATATTGATGCTGGTGGGTACGGGAAGAGAGCGCATGAAATCCCCGAACTTCGACATGTCTATGGAGACCGGGTTGACATCCACCCGCTTGCGCATGGCATTGGCCATGGAACTTGTGGAGAGCCGGGCAAAGCGGTCGTTGATGATTTCAAGGACCGGCATCCTGCCCCTGATGATCCTGTCCTGGTTGGAAATGTCAAATTCAACCACTCCCGAATCATCTTCGGTAACTTCGGTCTCTGTTTCCAGCTCTCCCCCGGTAAGTCCTCTGAGAAGAGCATCCACCTCGTTCTGGTCGAGTATTTTGTTCATAGGCTTGTTAATTAGCTGTTAAGGCCGATGTGCATAAGGTTACTGGACGACAAACTCGGAAAAATAGACATTAAGCACCTTGCCCTGGCCGATGAACAGATTCAGCCGCTCAACGATCTCATTGCGAAGCTGAATTTTCTTCTCCATGGAGTCCAGATCTGAATATGCCTTGCTGGACAGCAGAAGGATTATGGAATCACGAACCCTGGGCATGAACCGTTCAACATCTCTGGCTGTGCCGCGGTCCACCACCTCAACCTGAAGCCTTGTCCGCAGATATCTCCTGCCCAGGGGATCAGCCAGGTTAACCACAAAGGGCTCTAGCTCCACTGTATGAGTGCTCCTGGGATCAACAGACAGCTCTTCAGAGACCATCTCATCATCGGGACTCTTAAAATAACTGTAGCCAAAGTATCCTCCCGTACCCAGCACGATCAGGAGCAGGGCCAGGATGATCCACTTGAGCAGGCCTGGTTTCTTCTTTTCTTCAGCCTGTGTTTTATCGTTACCTTTTTTTTTATCCGCGGCCATGAACTACTCCGTTCTGCTAGCTGTTATTTCTAAATATCCGAGGGTGTTATCTGCGCATGCCTGTTGACCATGCCTGGGCAGTGAGCGTTGTGATGCAAGGCTGGGCCGGATTATGGTCAGCATGTTTTATATATTAAATAACCAGTGCTTTAAAGCAAGGGTTTGGCTCCGGTCTTGAGAAGAATTTCCACCCTCCTGTTGAGCGCCCTGCCCTGGTCGGTGTCGTTGGAGGCAACTGGAAAGTGGGGGCCGTAAGCAGAAACGGAAAGTCTCTCCTGCCTAACCCCGTTGATGATAAAGAACTCATTAACCGCCATGGCCCTCTGGGCGGCAAACTCGTAATTGTCCATGGTTATGCCGGGAATATTATCGGTGTACCCGGCAATATTGACGAACGTAGGCCAGGATTTGACCAGGGGAAGGATCTGGGCAAGAACCTGCCTGGCCGGATCACCAAGACTGGTCCGGGCAAAGGGAAAGAGCAATTCGTCAGTGAGCATGAGAGCGACTCCTTCAGGCCTGGCCAGAACTTTCAGATTTTCATCCAGGGTGCTCCTGCTGATTTCTGGTGGCAGGACTTCATCGGGGAAAAGCAGATCCTTGATTCGGTCCTGCTTTTTGAGCACTTCCCAGGGTTTTTCCAGCAGCTCCTCAAAGATGACGTATTCATCAGGCAGCCTTCCCGATGACCTCGGCGATAGGAAAGCGATGTCATCCTGAAATACGGTAACAATATCCCTGATTATTTCTCTGTCCAGCGAGGCCATGGTCAATAGCAGGATGAAAAAGACCAGCAGGATGGTCACCATGTCCGCGAAGGTGATCATCCACAGGGGCTCGATTGCCCGGGGTTTCTTCTTCTTCCTGATCAAAATATTCTCCGTCCTGGAAGCAGCCGGTAATAATAAACAGGGCTCAGCGCGGCGGGGGGCCGAGATCAAAAATAAAATCCCTGTACCTGAAACTGTCAGGGTCATGCTCAAGGGGCATGACAGCCTGGTCCACCCTGGCGTGAGTCCATTCAGGATTGCGCCTGTCCAGGATGATTTCCACCCGGCGATTGTTTCTGCGCCCATCTTCAGTGCGGTTGCTGTATCTGGGCCAGAAACGGCCGAAGGCCTCTACCCTGATCATGTCCGGGTCAGCCCCCTGTTCCAGCAGATATCTGTACACATTGAGCACCCTGTGTAAAGACAGCTGCCATGAGGCGTCAATTATTTCCCGCTGCCTGACGGCTTCATATTCCAGCCCGAATTCGTCGCGCAGTTCCGAGTTGTGTCCGGTTAATAGAACCGGATATTCAAGTTCATGCAAAACCGGGATGACCTGGTCCAGAAGCTCTTCGCCCCTGGGGGTCAGGTGGATTTGTCCGGGATGATACAAGACGTCGGTATTAATGGAAAAAATTTGAATGAACCTGTTCTCCACAAAATTGAGGTCATCGTTCTTGTCGTCCCACAACAAAGACTTAAGCTGAGCCAGGTCCCGGTCATCGGGCATTGGTCCTGGTTCCACCACCCAATCGCGTTCAAGCTCGCTCAAGACATCCTGCTTGGCTGTACCCACCCCAAAGGTTCCGGCCAGAGAGCCAAGAACCAGCTTGACCTTTCTGGGATCGATAAAGATGGCAAAGGTTATGATCAGCACGAAAAAAACGAGCAGAAGAGTCATAATATCGGTAAAGATGATCAGCCATGGGGCCACAGCCGGTATCTTCTTGGCCTCTTTTTTTTCCCGGGGCATATCTTAATCCGTGATCCGCCTGATTTTGGGAGGCAGGTAGCTGTTGAGCTTTTCTTCAATTATTCTCGGATTTTCTCCTTTGGAGATACACAGGATCCCTTCGAGCATCATCTCCTTGGCCAGCATTTCCTCTCTGCTTCTGGCCTTCAGCTTGCCGGACATGGGGTTGAAAACAAGATTGGCCAGCAAAGCTCCGTAAAAAGTTGTAATCAAGGCAATAGCCATGGCCGGACCGATGGCCGAGGGATCATCCAGGGCCTGCAGCATCTGGACCAGGCCGATAACCGTGCCGATCATGCCCATGGCCGGGGCAATGGTTCCCATTATGGCAAGTATCTCAGCCCCGGTATCGTGTCTTTCTTCCAGGTAGGAAATTTCAGTTTCCATTATTTCCTGGATGGTTTGCGGCTCAAGACCGTCCACGGTGAGCTGCAGTCCTTTTTTTAAATACTGGTCATCAATGGTTTTGAGCAGCGGCTCCAGGGACAGTATGCCTTCCCGCCGGGCCTTGTTGGCGTATTCCATGAACTGCTCGATTATCCGGGTGGGGTTCTCCACCTTGGTCATGAAGGTCTGTTTTATGATTCCGATAAGCCCCAGGACATGCCCCAGGGGATAGTTGACCAGGGTGGCGCCCATTGTGCCCCCAAGGACAATGAATGCCGCTGGAATATTGATAAAGATCAGAGGGCTGCCGCCAAAGAGAATCGCCGCGCCAACGAGTCCGAAAGCGAGTATCAAGCCGACAATGGTAGCCAGATCCATTGATTAAATCCTGAGATGATTAGTTGTGCTCAAAAGGAGGTATTCACCTGGTGCTTTTTGAATTATCGGCATATTCAATAATGAAGTTTAATTCTGCTGTAGCTTGCGCCAATAAAAATCCGGAAAACACTTATCAGGAATTGAGTTAGGTCAGTTTACCCCCGGGCCTTGGCCCAAACAGCGATTCACCAATG
Source organism: Desulfonatronovibrio sp. (assembly GCA_003557865.1). Lineage (GTDB taxonomy): Bacteria > Desulfobacterota > Desulfovibrionia > Desulfovibrionales > Desulfonatronovibrionaceae > Desulfonatronovibrio. Next base: position 4,987 of record PWNK01000056.1, on the reverse strand, counting down.
CGGACCATGGTTGACCCTTCTTCTACGGCCACCTCGAAATCACCAGACATACCCATGGACAGGTGGGGTAATCTAACACCCAGGCTGTGCTCAAGGCTGCGGCCCAGCATCCTCATTCCGGCAAAATACGGCCTTGCCTTTTCCGGATCATCAAAAAACGGAGGCATGAGCATCAATCCTTCCAGCCTTAGGTGGCTCAGTTCAAGAATAACTTCAGCCAGTTCGGGCAAATCCTGTTTTGCCGCCCCTGACTTCTGACTTTCACCAGCCAGGTTGACCTGGACCAGGACGGGCTGGACAATGTCCAGGCTCTTGGCTTTATTATGCAAGGCACGGGCCAGCTTAGCCGAGTCAACAGAGTGAACCAGAGAAAACTTTCCAGGCACGTATCTGGCCTTATTGGTCTGCAGACCTCCAATAAAATGCCACCTTAGACCAGGATGCGAAAGAGCCTCCATTTTTCCCAGGGCCTCCTGAACATAGTTTTCTCCGAAATCAATCTGTCCAAGTCCGGCCAAGGCCGAGATTTTTTCCAGGGGCTGTTTTTTGGACACAGCGATGAGGGTCACATTTCTGTTGGGATGGAAGCTTTTTGACAGGGCCTTGCTGATTCTCTTCTGGATCGACTTGAGATTATCCCGGAGCTGGCTGTTTAACCCCTTGTTTTCCCGGCGCTGTTGATCAAGGTTCACAGACGTCTCCTTCAGCCTGGGATTCCAGGTGGAGCTCAAAGGATGAATCCGGTACGCCCGTACTCAACCGGGCGAAAATCAAGTATCCGGTATGGGCGACCATCCGGTCTTCGGGGCGCAGCCTTTCCGGAACCGGCTTGTATCTTCTGACCAGAATTTCCAGGACATCCACTGAAGCGAAAGGTCCCTGTTCAAGGGCCTCCAAAAGAGTGCTGACCTGATTAGCCGTCGGCAGCAAAAAGCCTACAGGCCCCCCGGGGAGCAGGGTCCCCGGGATATGCTCAAGGAAATCCCAGGGAGTGCGCACATCCATGAAAAGGGCGTCGACTTCCTGCTGCTCAAAGCCGAGGGAAATGTCTTTGTTGATTATTTCAACCCTTGGGCCAAGACCGTTTTTTTCCAGGTTTTCCCTGCACAGAAGAGCAAAATCCTCTCTGCGTTCATAGGAGTATACCCTGCCCTGATCACCCACAAACCAGGCCAGGGCAGTGGTCAGGGCGCCTGATCCGCATCCGGACTCAACAACCCTGGATCCCGGTCCGACTCCAAGCTTGATGACGATGTAGCCAATGTCCTTGGGATAGATAATCTGGGTTCTGCGCCGCACGGATTTAATCAGGTCATAAAGGGTGGGCTTGAGCACGGTGTACGTTTTACCCAGATGGGTATCAAGCCTGCTTCCAAAACCGTTTTCCAGGACCTTTTGCATTTGAAGTTGACCGTCATTGGTGTTAAGAATCTCTGAAGGATCTAAAATTCTAAAGTAACGCTTGCCCTTGGGGCTTACCAGCATTACCAATTGACCAGCGTGTATCATGGGGTAAGGCTGCTCCTTGTTCATCCGGCCGGCAGTATTCTTGCGGTCCGGCAGTGGTCTTGGGTCAATACTTGACTTTTTTGTTTTCATCCGGAAACGGTTCTTTTTCTTTTGGATTAGTCAACCTGCATAATTATTCGTCAGCGGATAATGATACGCCTGCTCATAAGCATTTGTTTTTCTTGCCAAAAAAAGAACTCATTTTTACGGAAAGAAAACCGGTAGCGTAACCTCCGGAAAGAAGGGCTTTCCGGATGGAAACTTTTTAGAGTTTTTTCCAGGGCCAGTAAAGGGCCGTTTAAGCGGGACCAACTCATGTACAAGCACATATTCGGCCCTGTCCTGTCATCGAGGCTTGGCTCTTCCCTGGGGGTGGACCTCCTGGGTGATAACATCTGCAGCTTTGATTGTCTTTATTGTGAATCCGGAAAAACTGAAATCAAAACATTACGCAGATCACCTCTGGCAGACAGCGCGGTTATCCTCAAAGAGCTCCGAGAATGGCTGAAGAGGTGCGCCCGGAGACCGGAGCATATTACACTTGGTGGCCCGGGTGAACCCTGTCTTAATTCCAGGATGGGGGAGATTATCTCTTCCATTAAAGACTCGTGGCCGGAGATACCGCTGGCGGTTCTGACCAATTCCTCCCTTTTGGATGATGACCAGCTCAGAAATGAGCTCATGGGAGCGGATGTTGTTCTTCCCTCTCTGGACTCCATGGTTCAGGGGGAATTTAAACAGATAAACAGGCCTCATCCTGAAATCAAGCTTGAATCCATTGTTCAGGGGCTATTAGATTTCAGGAGCATGTTCAGAGGAAAAATATTTCTGGAAGTCCTGCTTTTGCCCGGAGTTAACGACTCCGTTGAAAATTTGACGCTTTTAAAGGATTTTCAACTGGAGATGCGTCCGGACAGGGTGGACATCGCCATAATGACCAGGCCCGGGGCCTATATGGACCTGTCCCGGGGGGCAGTGCCGGGCATTGAAAACTGGCGCCGCCAGTTCTGCTCCAGCCCGTGCCGGACCATATTCAAACATGGACCGGCCAGGGATTTCAAGCCAGGCCTGGATGATGAAATTATGAGCACAGTCAGGAGACGCCCGCAAACACCACAGCAGCTTGCCGCCGCATTGGGAGCGGACTTGAAGGAGATAACCGACCTGCTCAGCCGGATGGAAAATTCCGGCAAAATCCAAGCATTGGCAGGAAAACAAGACAGTCCAAAATTTTATATAAGCAGAGGTTAAAATGTCAGTAAAGAAAAGAAGAAGAAAGATGTTCATCAGCGTGTTGCCCGGGGAACAGATTGAGCTTGTTCTGGCCCTGGACGGCCTTATTCAGGAATATTACGTGGAAATGCTCCATCAGTCCAAGACAAAGGGCAATATCTACAAGGCCAGAATACATAATATCGACCAGGCCCTGCAGGCTGCTTTCATCAACTACGGGGCAGTTAAAAACGGTTTTCTGCAGGTGGATGAGATTCATCCCGAATACTATCAGTCCGATATCAAGCCGCTCCGGGGAAACAAGTTTCCTCCACTGCAGAAGGTCCTTAAGCCCGGACAGGAGCTTCTGGTGCAGGTGGTCAAGGAGCCCACCGGGAGCAAGGGAGCCTTTCTGACCACTTATCTGTCCTTTCCGGGCAGATATTTTGTGCTTACCCCGGGCAGGGAGCAGCTGGGCATATCCAGAAAGATTGAAGATGAAAAAGAGCGTGAAAGGCTGAAATCCGTGGTCAAGGAACTCAAGCTTGATGAAGGCCTGGGAGTTATCGTGCGCACCGTGAGTGAAAACCGCAACAAGGCCTGTCTTTCCAGGGACCTTCAGTTTCTCAAAAGGCTCTGGAAGGAGGTCCGGAAAAAAGGAGTGGCTGAAAAGGCTCCATCCCTGGTTTACGAGGAAAAGGACCTGGCATTCAGGGCCATCAGGGACTATTTAACCGAGGACGTGTCCGAGGTCTGGGTGGACCATGAGCAGACAGCCGATCAGATCCAGGAGTTCGCCAGCCTGATCTATCCCAGAAGGAAGAAGATGGTCCGCATTCACACAGACCCTGAGAAGAGCCTTCTGGAACGGTTCAACCTTGAAGGCCAGATCAGCCAGGTTTTTTCCCGCTCGGTGGACCTGCCAAGTGGAGGCCGGCTGGTGTTTGATCAGGCCGGGGCCCTGATGGCCGTGGATATCAACTCCGGGAAGATCGGGGGGGAAAAGGATTTCAGGGAAATGGCCTTCAAGACCAACCTGGAGGCAGCTCAGAAAATCCCGCACCAGCTGATGCTGCGGGATGTGGGAGGCCAGGTGGTCATTGATTTTATAGAAATGAAGGACAAGAAGCATATTCATGAGGTTGAGAAGGCCTTGAGGGCGGCCCTGAAAATGGACAAGGCCAGGACCGATGTCAACAAAATGTCCCGGTTCGGGCTGGTGGAGATGGTCAGGCAGCGCCTGGGGACCTCGGCCCTGTCCGTAACCATGCGCAGCTGTCCCACCTGCGACGGGACAGGAACGGTGCGCAACATGGAGTGGCAGTCCCTGCAGGCCCTCAAGGATATTTACCGTCTTCTGCGGCGTAAAAACTGCCCCCCGTCCCTGGAATACGAGGTTGACCTTGAGCTGGCTGTCTATCTTCTGAATCAGAAAAGGGACAAGCTTGTGAACATGGAACAAAAATTCGAGCGCCAGGTGCTTATTGTCCCCAGTCAAAAATATTATGCCTGCTAAGGTTCTGGTCCACATCTGCTGCGGTCCCTGCGCCGTGTATCCAGTCAAGGTCCTCAGGGAAAGAGGCCATGAGGTCATGGGCCTGTTCTTCAATCCCAATATTCATCCCCTCAAGGAGTACCTCCACAGGCTGGACTCGGCGCGCCGTGCGGCTCAAGTCCTGGGAGTGAGGATCATAGGTTCAGACCGGGACTATGACCCGCAGATGTTTCTGCGGCTGACGGCTTTCCGGGAGGAACACAGATGCTTCCTGTGTCACCAGCTGCGTCTGGAGCGGACCAGGACCATGGCCCGCCAAGCAGGCTTTGACTATTTTACCACCACTCTTCTTTACAGCAGAAGACAAAAACATGACATGATAAGATCCGTGGGTGAATCCCTGACCGGGAAGAAAACAGCCTTTCTCTACCATGATTTCCGTCAGGGCTGGGTTCAGGGCCGGGAGGAGGCCGCAGAGATGGGGCTGTACAGGCAAAGTTACTGCGGCTGTATTTACAGTGAGTTTGAGAGGTTCAGGGGGGAACTGGATAGACTTTAGATGCTGCTCTATATCCACATTCCCTTCTGCCGCCGCAAGTGCCATTACTGCGCCTTTTCCTCCCAGGTGCATGTTCCCGAAATGGAAAAGCTGTTTCTTAATGCCCTGAAAACAGAACTCAGAATCAGGGCGGATCAGTTCAGGGGTGATGAGATTGGCAGTTTTTACCTGGGAGGGGGGACGCCCACGCTGATTTCTACTTCCACCCTGGG
>PWNK01000052.1 GCA_003557865.1 Desulfonatronovibrio sp. | reverse complement strand
TATCTGTTCACCACATTTCTCTACTTTCAGATAAAGCCTGCATCCTGATTTGTTTTCGCCATTGCTGCTTGTTTGACCAGCCATGAGCCCGTTAGTCAAAATCATGGACAAAGAAAATCTCAGGGCTACTTGAATAAATTAATGGTTTTGACTTACGGGCTCATGCCGGGAGTTTGCAGCAACAGAAAACAAATCAGGATGCGGGCTGACATGGCAGCATGGTGAATAGTCACTTGAGCTCTATCTATTCTGAGAGGGTCATAGTCCCTAAGCGCTCCTGGGAAAACCACAAAAAAGGCGGAGAATAATTCTCCGCCTGCAAACTGCTATTCTTGTGAAGTTTTTCTGCGCCGATGTTTGGGCATGATGAGCACCCTTTTCATGGGCCCGTCGCCCTTGCTCTTGGTCCTGATTTTCTTGTCACTCTGCAGGGCCATGTGCACGATGCGGCGATGATATGAACTCAGAGGCCGGGTACTCATGGTTTTGCCGATTTTCTTGGCCTTTACAGCCAGCTGAAAAGCATTCTGCTGAAGCTTTTCATTCTGCTTTTCCAGAAAATCTTCAGTGTCCAGCTGGACCCTGGCCGCCCCCGGCCTGTTTTTGGCGATGATCCGGTTGGCAATATACTGTATGGCGCTTAGAGTCTGCCCGTCCCGTCCGATAAGTATCTCTGATGTTGTTTCATCTTTGATAATAACACTTATGGGCCTGGTCTGATCGTTTACAGTGATCCTGGCCTGGGGAGAAAAGGGCGCTGTGAGCTGAACCATGAGCTGGTAAACATAATCCTTCAGCTCCGGATCCGAGGGCTGGGCTTCCGGTTCAGTTTCCAGGACCTCATCTTTTTCGACCCTGGCAACGGCTTCCCGGACCTGCGGCTCAGGTTTTTGTTCAGAGCCCGGAAGCGGTTCATCCGGGGTATCATTTTGAACAGGTTCCGGCTCAGTCTTTGACCCGGGCACAGCCCGGGCCTTTACCCCGTAACCCTTATCCGGGCTGTACTGCGGCTCGGACTTGTGATCCGGCTCAGCCGGTTTTGATTGAGGTCTTGTCTTTGCCTGTTTTATATCCGGCCCGGCCTGCGCTGCTTCCACCAGAGCCGGGCTCGGGATATTCTTCCGGGACTCGCTTTTCTCTGTGGTTCCTCTTATTTGAGCAAGTATCATGGCCTTTTTCACACCAACCAGTCCGAAAATACCGGAAGATCCTCCACTGACGATTTCAACTTCAAGCTTTTCGCGCTCAATGCCGAAATGCCTGCAGGCATTGGCTATGGCCTCGTCAACATCCTTTCCTGAGAATTCAACGTATTCTCCCATAATTACTCCTTAAATGATCGATAACAACCTTGACGCTCCCAAGCTAAGACTTGTTTTCAGGACCAACTGACCCGACTCGGGTAATGCAGGCAAAGCGCTGTAAAGGGCGCTTGGTTGGCTTTTTTGTACCTTTGTCTTCAGAGCCGTCCGGTTTAAATTTGCCTGAATGATCAGGATTTGATTATCAAAGAACATACATGCCGCCGGGCTTTTTTGGCGGCTGACACGGGATGTCCGGCTATTTTTTCTTTTTCCTTTTTCCGGACTTTACGGGTGATGATTTTTTAGAGGTTTTCTCTTTCTGAGCAGGTTTTTCTTCACTTTTGGGCTGTTCATCACCTTCATCTTTTGTTTCAGCCTTAACCAGAGGCTTATTCCCGGCGTTCCTGAGCACCCACCACTGCTGCCCGATGGACAAAACATTGTTTGTCAGCCAGTAAAGAACAAGGCCAGAGGGGAAACTGATGAAGATAAAGATAAAAACAATGGGCAGAAAGAGCATTATTTTGGCCTGGAGGGGATCACCCGGAGCAGGAGCCATCTTCTGCTGCAGGAACATGGTGGCACCCATTACCACAGGTGTAATATAAAACGGATCCCTGGCCGAGAGATCAGCCAGCCAGATAATATCCGTAAAGGGGAGATAGTAGATGAATGGCGCGTGCCTGAGTTCCACGGCGCCCATCAGCCCCTGGTAAAGGGCGATAAACACCGGTATCTGAATCAGGATGGGAAGACACCCCCCGGCTGGGTTGACCTTGTAGGTCTTATAAAGACGCATCATTTCCTCATTCATTTTCTGACGATCGCCTTTATATTTTTCCCGGATTTTAGCCATCATGGGCTGCAGCTTCTTGAGCTGATTCATGGATTTATAGCTTTTCTGGGCCAGAGGCCAGAAGACTATCTTAATCACCAGGGTCAGCAGAAGGATGGCTATTCCATAGTTGCCGGTCAGACCATGGAAATAATTCAGAGAAATAATCAGGGGCTTGGCAATAATATTGAACCATCCGTAATGGATGGCCCTGACCAGTTCTGCAGGGGCTTCCCTCAGAAACTGGCGGTCCTTGGGACCGATATAATAGGTGTTGACCAGCTGCTGCGTTTCATTAGGGGCGAGGTACAGGTTATCCGAAACCGCAATCTGATATATTTCGTTTTCCAGCTGGGCGCGCAGGGTCGGCGAGTGGGCTGTCTCCGGAACAATGGCAAAAAGGAAATAGTGGTTGCCGATCCCGCTCCATTTCAGCCCGTTCTGGTGGACGAAACCCTCCCTGAGCTGCTTATCCCTTTCATGACTGAGGCCGCTGTAATCAAAATAAGCCACCCTGGTGGGATTGAATCTGTCGTCGGACAGGGAGGGTGTGGCCAGGATATTGGCCAGTTCTCCTGACACGGTGGATTCAGTGAGGTTGGTTATTTCAATTGTCTCCCGAATTTCATAGGTGTCAGCCAGAAAAGAGAAGACCCTGACGATCTCTATACCGTTTACCCGCCCGGAAAAAGTGAGCGTACCTTCTTCTCCCGGTTCCAGGACGAGGTCCTGTCCATCAAAAGCCCATTCACCCTCAAGCCAGGTGGGAATTCTGTTCCAGGAAATGCCCATGGGGCCGTTGATGAGCGATCTGGGAGTGATGAGATCAATGCTTGGAGAATTGGGATCCAGGGTCTGCCTGAACTTTCTCAGGTCAAAATGTTCGAGCACTCCACCGGAACTGTTGATGGTCGCCCGGTACAAAGGGGTTTCAACCATGATCCGCTGCCCTTCAACAGCTTCAAAGGGCTGGATCTCTCTGGGGACAAAATCCTGGTCCGGCACGGAGGGTGTTCTTTCCGTATCCGGCTGTATCCTGCGTTCCACATCTCGTTCATCGCCTGGGGTTCTGTCCGGGGGAGGGGCCGGCGGAAAGAGAACGCTCCAGGCTACAAGAACAAACAAAGACAGGACTACAGCAATAAGAACTCTATGAATTTCCATTACGTAAACTGGCTCCTGATGGATTTATCAGATGAGACGGCGCCGGACGGATTGAGTCAGAATTTTTTCCCAGGCAGCTTTTCAGGGAAAAAGACGTGGGAACCGGGTCCGGCCCTGACCTGAAAAGGGGATTGCATCTGGCCAGACGAAGAATGGTCAGCACAAGACCCTTGAACACTCCATGAATCTGAACCGCCTCCCTGGAATACTCTGAGCAGGACGGATAAAAACGGCAGACTCCGGGAAAAAGGGGCGAAAACACCAGTTGATAGAAAGATATAATATTCTGAATAAGGTATCGCATTGGTACGGGTGAACTTATGGCCGCTCCTGGTCACCGCTGAACAGTTTCACTTTCTTTACTGCCGGGAGTCAGACTGCTGCCGATCCTGTTCAGGAGCTCCATTATTTCCTGGTTGACCTGGTTCTGATCCAGATTGTCGGCATCTGTCCCGCGCTTGCAGACAACAACGATATCAGCCTTGAGAGGTATCTTATGCTGATTGAGTCTGAAGCACTCCTTTATCAGTCTCTTGATCCTGTTGCGTTTCACTGCCGGGCCCGACTTCCTGGAAACAGCCGTTCCCAGACGCCAGTGATCAAGACTGTTGGCCCGGACAAAAACAATAAAACTGGCAGTAAAATAACGACGGCCCCTGGAGTAGCACTCCTGAAAAAGGGGCCGTCTGGATAATCTTAAATGCCTGCCAAAGCCTAGACGGACAATCTTTTCCTACCCTTGGCCCTTCTCCGGTTGATAATCGCTCTGCCGCTCTTTGTCTTCATGCGCACCCTGAAACCATGGGACCGCTTTCTCTTGATTCTGCTGGGCTGATATGTTCTTTTCATGGTCTTATCTCCTTAAAAAAAGTAAATAATTTTCATAGCCCGGACAAGAGCTGGAGTCAAGAACAATTTGAACCGAATTCGTGGATACAGGTTCCGGAATTTGTCAAAACGGCCGCAAAAAACAACTTCGCAAGTTGCGGTTTTTTTGTAACTATTCACCACGCCTTGCACAAAACTCAAAAGACTGGAGCCTGGCCGGGTTTCGAAATGTTGCGTTGTTTGACCGTCGACGGCTCCGTTAGGCAAAACCAGAACTTGTTTTATTAAACCCTGAATATTCAGGTTTTGTCTTACGGAGCCGCGACAGGGAGTTTTGCAGCATAAGAAAACCGGACAGGCTCCAGGATAAAAATATGGTAAACAGTTGCGTTTTTTAAGTTCAAATCATGAACCCTTGAAAGTCTAAAGCGTTGCATAACCTGTACCCCGCCGGGTAAAAGATCCCTTGACCCTGAGCGGCCTTTTTAGCTCCCGGGCTCATTTTTTATTTGAGGACCCAGAAGCGCTTCTCTGAGAGATTCATCCAGGGTGGGATGGGCAAAAATATACCTGCCGGCCTCTTTTCTGGTCCATCTTTCCCTGGTCGCGATCTGGGCCAGGGTAATCAGGCCGGACAGCCCGTGCCCGACACCGGTTATGCCGGCCACCCTGTCCCTTACCCAGAAAACCTTGATGAAACCCTGTATGAGCCCATGGCTCTGAATGATGGTATTGGGAGCCAGACTGGCAGAGGAAACACTGAAGGTTTCCCCGGCTGATGTCAGTTCTTGTGAGCCCAGACCGGTTCTGATGACTTCCAGGGACCCGTAAATGCAAGACGGTACAGGCCCCGGATCATAAGGACTTTCATCCCGGCCCAGAATATGTTCCAGGACATACTCACCCTGGTGTTCGGCTGAATGAGCGTACAAGGAGCGTCCGTTAACATCTCCGATGGCGTAAATATTATCCGCAGCCCCCAGGAAAGAGTCCGCCTTGATCCAGCCCGGGCCATAAGTCTGTACACCTTCAGCCTCAAGGTTCAGAGAATCCGTATCGGGCAGCCTGCCCAGGGCCAGCAGGCATTTTTCAGCCTCAAGATCCTCCCTGCCTTCAAGACAGACCCTTACCAGTGCGTTATCAATGCTCAGGGCCTTAACCCTGACTCCTGTCCTGATATCCATGCCCTGTCTTTTGAGATACCTGAAGAGTTCAACACTGACCTCTCTGTCCTCCATGGGAGCAACTCTGTCCAGGGCTTCAATCATGGTTATTCTGGTCCCGAGGCGATGAAAAATCTGCCCTATTTCCAGCCCTACCGCGCCGGCGCCGATGACAATCATGCTCCGGGGAACAGCGGTCAGGCAGAGTGCGTCCGTGGAGGTCAGGATATACTCATGGTCAGGCTTAAGTCCGGGTAAAGCGCCCGATTCTGAGCCAGTGGCCAGTATCAGGTTCGTAAAGGACAACTCCCGGTCTTCTACCCGGACTGTCTTTCCGCCCCTCAGCCTGCCCCGGCCGTTAAACAGCTGGACACCCGTTTTTTCAAGGCTGACGCGCATCAAGTTTTGGGAGGCATTGATAATGCTGTCTTTGCGGGCCTGAAGCCGCTGCAGATCAAAGACAGCCTGCCCGGTTGCCAGCTTCAACTTTTTCTGGCTTTCAAGGCCGGCCAGTACGGAAGTGGCCCCCAAAAAAAGTTTTGTCGGCACACAGCCCCTGTTCAGACAGGTCCCGCCAAGTCCGGCCTTTTCCACAAGGGCCGTCTTCAGACCGTTTTGAGCTGCCTTGAGGGCTGCTTTGTATCCGCCAGGGCCTCCCCCCAGAACAACAAGATCGTAATCCACGGCAAACCATTCCCCACGTTCTTTTATAGAAAAGTAAATATCACAGGACTGCATGCGAACCATTAAGCCAGAAACAAACACGGCCAGGGTCTCTCTCCCGGCCACGCGTGTCAGGAACAGCCAGGCAATGTCAAGTGCAGAGCTGCATGCTTCTGGCAGCCAGAACTTCATCCAGCCTGGAAACAGGAGTGCTCCGCGGGGATCTCCTGATTTCCTCAGGATCACTCTCAACCCTGACCAGAATATCCACCAGGTCATCAATAAAGGTATCCAGGGTCTCCTTGCTTTCTGTTTCAGTTGGCTCGATCATCAGGCATTCCTTGACAATCAGGGGAAAATAAACCGTCGGGGCGTAGTGTCCTTTATCAAGGAGGGCCTTGGCAATATCCACAGCCCTGACCCCCTTCCGGGCCTGGCGGACTGCCGAGGCCACAAACTCATGCATACACATCCGGTTATAAGGAATATGCAGATGGTCCTCCAGCCTTTTTCTGAGGTAGTTGGCGGACAGAACCGCGTTTTCCGAAACCCGGAGCAAACCTTCCCGACCAAGGCGCAGGATATAGGCGTAAGCCTTGAGCATGACCCCGAAATTCCCGTAGAAAGGCGCAATATATCCGATGGAATCAGGATAGTCATACTTCAAAAAAAACTGGCCGTCTTCCAGGCGAACCACCCTTGATACCGGGAGGAAGGGTTCAAGTTTCTTATTCACTCCCACCGGGCCTGATCCCGGTCCTCCGCTTCCATGGGGAGTCCCGAAAGTCTTGTGCAGGTTGAGATGGACAACGTCAAACCCGGCCTCGCCGGGAAGCATTCTGCCCAGAATTGCGTTGAGGTTGGCCCCGTCATAATACAGCAGGCCGTCCACTGAATGAATCAGGTCGACAATCTCCGAAAGATGGGTCTCAAAAAGTCCCAGGGTGTTGGGGCAGGTCATCATGATTCCCGCAACACGCCGGTCCAGAACTTCCCTTATGGCCGCAGGATCAATGATCCCATCCCTGGACTTGACCGTCAGGACATCATAACCGGCAATGGCCGCTGAAGAAGGGTTGGTGCCGTGGGCAGAATCGGGGACGATGAGGGCTGTTTTATCATTGCCCTTGTTTTTATGGTAAGCGGCCATGAGCATGGCCCCGGTCAGTTCGCCGTGCGCTCCGGCCATGGGCTGCAGGGTATAGGCATCCATGCCGGTGATGCGGCAGAGAAGATCCTCAAGTTCATATATGACCTGAAGGGCTCCCTGGGTGTAAAGTCCGGCCCCTTTGAGCTGGGGAAGCAGGGGATGAAGATCCGTAAAACCGTGCAGCGCGGCCGCCTGTTCCATGAACTTGGGGTTGTACTTCATGGTGCACGAACCCAGAGGATAAAAATTGGAGTCCACCCCGAAATTGAGCCTGGAAAGGCGGGTAAAATGGCGGACAACATCCAGTTCACCAACCCGGGGCAAATCTGGTGTAGTGCTCCGGCCCAGCTCTTTTGGAATATACCCGTCTGAATCGGTTTCTGTTTTCTGCTGGTGCGGACTGACCCTTCCGGGAACAGAATGATCAAATATAGTTTTCATCGCAAAACCTTGTGTCACGCGTGCTGTTCAAGGTCCGGGACCGGGGGGTTTCATCCCGGGGCCGATAGACCTCAGTCTCCCCGGACCATGCCCCTGATAAGCTCGGCCAGGACCCCGATATCCTGCCTGGTTATCTTTTCCGTACAGGCCATAAGCAGGCAGTTGTCCATGCCCTGATAATACCTGCCCAGGGGAAAACCCGGGACAAAGCCTTTTTGAACCAGTTCCCCGATAAGCTCGTAGGCATTCATGGGCAGGGACAGGGCGAACTCATTGCCGAAAGGGGCATGGTTAAGCAGGGCTACACCCTCCACGGCAGTAAGTTTTTCAGCCGCATAATGGGCCAGTTCCACACATTTACGGGCCGTGCTCTGCAATCCTTCCGGGCCTGCAAGGCAGACATAGGCCAGGGCCTGCAAGGCGCACAGGCTCTGGTTGGAACAGATGTTTGAGGTGGCCTTTTCCCTTCTGATGTGCTGTTCTCTGGCCTGCAGGGTCAGGACATAGCCTTCTTTTCCCTCAGAATCTCTGGTTTTGCCCACAATTCTTCCGGGCATCTGCCGGATGAGATGCCCGGCGCAGGTCATGATGCCCAGATACGGTCCTCCGAAATTCAGGGGCAGGCCCAGGCATTGCCCTTCGGCAACGGCGATGTCCGCCCCCATTTGACCCGGGGTCTTAAGGATGCTCTGAAGCAGGGGGTAAACCGATATAATGGAAACAATGCTCAGGTCCCGGCAGCGGGCAAAAATCGGTGCGTAGTCATAAATATTTCCGAAAAAATTGGGGTTCTGGACAATAAGGGCAGCGCAGTCATGGTCCAGGGCCGAGGTTAGACTGTCCATGACAGGCAGGCCGCTTGACTGGTCGATGATGATCAGTTCCAGGCGCAGATTTTTGGTGTAGCATTTGAGCATATGCTGATAAATGGGACTCAGGTCGCCAGAGATGATGATTTTCCTGCGCCTGGTATGTCTGACAGCCATCATCATGGCTTCGTAAATGGCTGTTCCCCCGTCGTAAACCGAAGCATTGGAATATTCCATGTCCAGCAGCCTGCACATGGCACTCTGGTATTCAAAAAGGGCCTGCAGACTGCCCTGGGAAGCCTCGGCCTGGTAAGGTGTGTACGCGGTGTAAAATTCTGATCTGGACACTATGGCCGGGGCAGCCGCCGGAATGTAGTGGTCGTAGAATCCGGCTCCGAGAAAACTTTTCAGGCCTGTGCTGTTACGCCATGACAGCTGCCTGATGAAGCTGAAGACCTCCATCTCACTTTTGCCTGGGGGAAGATCAAAGCTGGTAGCCCTCAAGGAACCGGGAACATCCTGGAAAAGTTCATCCATGGCCCCCAGGCCGATGACTTCAAGCATCTGTCTCTGCTGATCAGGAGTATGGGGTATATATGGCATGGTCTTGATCAGGGCTGAAAGTCCAGGGTCAGTTTGGAGTATTCATCAGCACTGAGCAGTCCGGTTATCTGGCCAGAGATGCCGATCTTTGCGATCCACCCTCTGCCCATGGGGTCCTGGTTGATCAGTTCCGGAGAATTTTCCAGTTCAAGGTTGACCTCCAGTACCTTCCCTGAAACAGGGGCGTAAATTTCGCTGGCGGCCTTGACCGATTCAATAACCCCCATCTCTTCCCCCTGCTGGAGCTCCCTGCCCTTTTCCGGCAATTCCACAAATGTAATGTCACCCAGCTGTTCCTGGGCAAAATGGGTAATCCCGGTCAGGACATGGTCGCCCTGGATTTTTACCCATTCATGTGATGCGCTATATAGGAAATCTTCTGGTATCATAAAGGCTATCCTCCGTAATTTAAAGCTTCCCGGGCTCCGGCATTCAGGCGGATGGTCAATGATTAAGGCGGATAATCACGACCTTAACGGACTAAACTGCAAAAAGTCAAAAAAACAGGTTTAACTCTGTAAAACTATGTATCTTCTCAATAAGACCGGGCAGCCTTTCCTCGGTATTTCGTGCTGTCTGGACCCCGGCCTGCGCCGGGGTGACGGAATAAAGT
>PWNK01000133.1 GCA_003557865.1 Desulfonatronovibrio sp. | reverse complement strand
TCAATGACCATATCGCAGCCCGTTTGAATCTCAGGAGGCGGGCCCTTGACCTTTACGTCCAGGCCTGCCTCCCTGAGAAGTGATTCAGCCTTGATTACTTCGCTGGTATGGTGAAAGACCATGATTCCCCTTTCAGATACCCCTCCGGCATCTTTTGAATCCTTGGAGAATATGTTCTTTAAAAATCTCATTACTTCTTTATCAGTATCCTGAAATCCTCGCCGACTTCATCTGACTGGGTCACGCTCCATCCCTGGGACTGAGCTGCCCGGGACACATTTTCCCGGCTGGCTTCATTGTCTACCAGAACCTCAATTTCGGACTGGCTTGTAGATTTAATTGCCTCCATTGTCAAAAGCACCGGCTGCGGACAGGCCAGTCCGCGAGCGTCCACTTTGTGCGCCATGTTCCACTCCTTGCGTTTTAAGCTTTCTTCAGATTAGCAAACCCAATTCCCAGACATACCAGCAGACCGATAACAGCTGCTGCAGCCCCGTTGGCACCAAGTCCTGCAGGAGAACTGGCCAGTCCCCAGTTATGGGCCAGTGCGGCGCCGATTATCATGCCTATGACAAATACACCGGCATCGCTGTTGCCCTCTCCGGACATGAAAAGCTGCCTTCCAGGACAGCCCCCGGCCAAAGCAAAGGCCAGTCCGGCTACCAGCATTCCGGCAAAATTCCAGAAATAAAGAGTATGGGCCACCGGTTGTCCTTCAAAACCCGGGTTGAACTGGCCAAGAGCAATATTCACCACCAGCGCTACCGCCAGAAGAGCCAGCAGGCCGGCCATCAGGTGCAGGTGGCGAAAAAGAATAAGATCCCTGATGGCGCCCATGGTACAAAAACGGCTTCGTTGAGCCAGAAAACCGATGCCGAGCCCGGCAGCCAGAGCAATGCCCAGAGGTGCGTAAGCAGCGCCTGGACCTTGCACGGAATAGAAAAGCACCCCGCTTTTGTACGCTGCTTCCATTCCTTCCAGGGGAGGAAACATAAGCCTTAAAACCAGCAGACCGAGCATGATTAAAGGCAGCATCAGGCCTGTAGCCATGGATTGTTTATAGCTTCGGCCAAGGCTGTATCCTTTTCGGAAAAAAAGCGTCCCGATCCAGACCCCGGCTGCAAGACCTGCAAGTCCGAGAATGGCATTTCCGTCTCCACCGGCCAGACGCAGAATGGCCCGCCAGGGACATCCCAGGAAAATCAGGGCGCTGGTCATGGCGATGATGCCCAGAACAAACCTGGTCATGGGTGCTGATCCCCCGCTGGGCTTAAACTCCCTGAATATCAGGGCCGCGACCAAAGCTCCAAGGACGAATCCGAGAATCTCAGGGCGCAAATACTGGACAACACCAGCCGTGTGCAGTCCAATGGCGCCTGCAATATCCCTTTCAAAACAGGCCACGCAGATGCCCATGTTGGCCGGGTTGCCATAATACTGGAGAAGCGGAGCCAGAACCCCGATAATCGCCCCAACCGCTACTATTCCACCCAGAGTTGCGAAAATGTTTTTCCTGGTCATTCAATCCTCCCGTTGGCTTAAGAAAGTTAAAAACATCCTCGTGGTTTCTTCAAGGCTGTGCACTGAGTCATCGACCTTAACCGCCTGTGACCCTGGTAACCGGACAGGGGATGTCCTCAGGTTTATATCCATGAAGTTCGCTGCAGTACGGACAAAATGCCTCCACCATGCCCTTGATCATCTTTCCCTTTTCAGGGTCAGACACGGTTATCAATGACTCGGCGATATTCCACCTTAAGGTCTGGAAATCTCTGTTTTTCACCGGACAGACAAAGACCAGCTCCATGCCTCAACTCCTGAAAAATAATTCTTACCCAAAAAACATCCTGGTCACTTCACACCGCTTGATAACTGATAATTCTAAATCAAGTCTAATATATATTATTAATGGTTTGATGAATCTTGTATTATAATTTTCGATACAATTTCTTTTTATCTATTCAGGACTTACTTCAGGGGCATCTCCCTTGCACATAAAGGGGTTTATTTCTGAGCCTTAACAGGGTAATAAAGCTTTTAAGCCTTGACTGATAATATGTTGTTATTATTGGTGAATGGTAAACAGAACTATTTTTGACAGGATATTGGTTGTTTTTTTCCATTCCCTTTTGCTCTATTCAGATCCTAACCTATGGAGATGACGTGAAAAAATATCAAGTGATTGTCCTGGGAGCCGGGCCTGCGGGTGGGGCCAGCGCAGCGGCCTGCGCCAGATCAGGCCTGAAAACGGCCTTGATCGAGGATTACGGCTTTGGAGGCACCTGTCCTCTTCGCGGGTGCAACCCCAAAAAAATAATGACCCAGACCGGGGACATTATCGCCTGGGCCGCTGCCCTGGAAGGCAAAGGCATCGACAAAGCCCCGGGCATCGACTGGGGAAAAATGGCAAGATTCAGGGACGGCTTTGTTTCCGGGAAGAAAGAAAAAATCAGGTCTGCATATGAAGATCTTGGAATTGATACCTATCTCGGGAGGGCAACCTTCCTGGATGAAAACCAGATCCAGGTGGGAAAAGATATTCTTGAAGCAAAATTTTTCGTCCTGGCCACCGGGATAAAGCCTGCCAGGCTGGGAGTCCCCGGGGAAGAACTCATTTCCCATAGTGACGACTTTCTGGCCTTGACCAGCCTGCCTGATAGAATCTGCTTCATAGGAGGAGGGTTCATCTCCTTTGAATTTGCTTCCCTTGCCCTCAGAGCTGGAGCCCGGGTGAGCATGGTTCACCGCGGCAGCAGAGTCCTAAAACAGTTCGATCCTGATCTTTCAAAGGCCCTCATGCAGGCCCTGGTGGAAGAAGGTCTTGACCTGCATCTGGACAGCCCCCTGCAGTCAGTGAGCAGGAAGGGTTCTGTCCTGCTTGTAAAAGCTGGTCAAGGCAGGGTAAACATTACAGCGGACATTGTCGTCCACGGAGCCGGTCGCATTCCGGATGTGGAAGGACTGAACCTTGACCGGGCGAACATTGATGTCTCTTCAAAAGGCATCAAAGTTGACCGGTTCATGCAGTGCCCTGGGAACCCGAAATTTTTCGCCGCAGGGGACGTGACTGACACCTCATACGCCTTGACACCCACCGGCGACCTGGAAGGCAGGGTGGCTGCGGCCAATATTATCAATCCCCGCAGTAAGGCCTGCGACTACAAAGGCGTCCCCAGGGTGGTCTACACATCGCCGCCCCTTTGCGCGGTGGGTCTTCTGGAAGAAGAAGCCAGGAGCATGGGATTAACACTGCAAATAATCCATGAAGACATGTCCGGGTGGTTTTCCTGGAGTGGTGCCGGGCAAAAACACGCCCAATGTAAAATTCTCATAGACCAGAACAGGGAGGTTATTATTGGTGCCCACATGCTGGGTCTTGGCGCAGATGAAATGGCCAACCTGTTCGCCATGGCCGTCAGCCTTGAACTCTCTGTAAAAGAAATGAAAAAAGTTCTTCTGGCCTATCCCACCAGGGGATATTATTTTAAGAATATGCTTGGATAATCTTCAGCAGGGCCTGATTCTTCCTGCATTAAGACTGATTAAGAACAGACTCTCAAAGAAAAGACCTTCAGCCTATGCCGGGTGTTCTTTTTCAGGGCCCATGCTCATGGCATTCCTGGCAATCTCCTGATATATGTCAGCCAGGGTTACTGTCCCCATAATCTTTTCTCCCTCTTCCACAACCGCCAGTTCCCGGTTGTAGTCCAGAAAAACCTCCACAATCCTGGCCAAGGTGTCATTGGGCCTGATCCTGGGGACATCCTTCTGGATAACTTTTTTAATGCCGGTCTGGGCCCCAAGCTGACAGGCCAGAATAAAAGCCTTTTCATAGCTGACCTCATCACTGCTTCTGGCTGTTTTTTTAATCAAATCCGGACCCATGGCCAGCATTATGTTTCTTATGGAGATGAACCCCACTAATCTCTTGTTCCCTGTGGTTACCAGAACGCAGCTGTTGTCCGGATTATGTACCAGGCTTTTCTGCAGGGCCTCAATAGCCTGCCCCAGGGTAGCCTTTTCCTCAACCTCTGGAAATTCAGTACGCATTATGTCCCAAGCTCTCCTGCGATAAAGCATATAACCCTCCTTAATTAAGATTGCGGCTATGCTGTTCTTAGAGATTACAGGCACACCCCATGAGCCATAAAACAGGCGTGTCCCACCGGACAGGCCTAATCAAAGTCGGCCAGCAGAGCCCCAATGTGAAACCCTTCCGGAAAGGACTGCTTTTGGTAAAGGTTCCTAATCTTCCACTGGGCATGTTGAAGCTGCTCATTGGTTATCCCGTTTCTGGTGGCTGTGTAAGCCTCAATAAAAGCCGCCAGGTTGTCGCAGATCTTCAGCAGATGACCGTCCTTGGGATCAAAGTCATCTTGATTATAAAACCCCTGCAGTTCTTCCCAGCTGACCTTCAAGCTTTGGTTATCCTTAATGATTGTGCAGTCGAATTCACTGGTTCCATCAGAGCCTAGATAATAGCGCAGCCTCCTGCAAAGCTGAGCATAAACCGGATCCCGGAGCATGGAAAAAACCCTGTATTCCAGTTCCTGTTTCTCATATTCTTTGATCAAATCCCCGATCTTGCGCACTGACTGCTTGACCGGAGAAATTATATCCCGGGTCAAAATTTCCGGCAAATCATGGAGCATTCCTGCAAAAAAATTATTCTGCCTTCTTCCTGGACATGCCCGCAGGGACATGCTGAAAAAATAGGCAAAGCAGGCCACGATAAACATATGACCAAGCACCGAGGTCTCGGGTATCCTGGGTGTCTGGGACCACCTTTTCTGAAATCTAAGCCTGCCGCACAGATTGAGAAATCCGCCCAGACCTTCCTGTGAGCCGTGAACAAGCTGGTCCATGCCCTTAAGGTCTAGATAGTCACGGGTAAGGTTCTGAAAATTATCTTCAATCTCCTTGAGCTCAGCGTCTCCGGGATTGATTCCTTTGATCAGGGAAAACTCCCAGCTGCTGGCAAAAATATGGGCTCCTGCCAGAATCCTTCTGGCTAGAGTCTCGTCTTCGGGTTTTTGGAGATAAGCGCGCAACCTGTCCCAGAATTCATTCCCAAGGGGATGGACTCTGGGTTCAAGCTGTTCCAGGACCCAGTTGGTAAGTTGTCGGTAATGGTCAGGATTGGATTTTATCCGGTAGAATACGGGTGGTTTAATATCCGTAATCACCAGTCTGTAAAGATATTCAAAAATCCCCCCAAGGATTATATCTTCCCCCAGTCTTTGCCTGCTCTTAAATGACATGCTTTCAGAGTTGAGGATAAACAGGGCAAAGGCCGCAATCATTTTATGGCCCTGTTTGTCAACCTCAACCAGTTCCACCGGCCTGAGCTTGTCATTCCATCTTTTCATGAATGATCCTGAAAAAATCAGCTGCAGAAGGCCTTTTCTCACGCTTGGAATCTGGGAATCCATAACTTTCTCCGCACTGAGCTCATATTTTCGATTACGAGGTTATTCATCACGCAAACTCGCCCACCTGGGCAGCAGTGATGAATAGCTGTTGGATTTTTAAAATAAAAATCCAGTTGAAGCAAGAATCAACCTGTCCAACTTGGCAGCTGTTCACCTTAGTTTTTCTCTAATCCAAATATTAAAGGCCAGCGATCATGGTCAACAACAACCCATCTTCAATGGTTTCTTCCAGGATCAAAAACACAGGGACTTCATTTTTGCAGGGCAAGTTTATGGGTTGTCCAGGCCTTTGCCTGATGAATTCACCTGGCCCTTTCCTCTTTGTCCGGCCCTTACTCTCCTCAAGCCGCATGAGACTGCATACCTGAAAAAAACCAATTTAAATAGTCCCGGAATTTGATATTTGTATATCCATAACCAGCATAAGACCGAGTTTATAAATTTTGCTGTTGACAGCCGGTTGAAAACCAAATAAATAATCTTCTTTTCAATTCAGACAGGAGTTCCATAATGAAGACATATAGCCCGAAATTTAATGACGCGCAGCGAAACTGGCACGTCATGGACGCCTCGGATAGAGTCCTGGGAAGAATGGCTACGGAAATCGCAGTGAAGCTCAGGGGTAAGGACAAGCCTGAATTTGCTCCGCACATGGACATGGGCGACTTTGTGATTGTTGTCAATGCGGACAAGATCAGGGTCACCGGAAACAAGCTGGAACAGAAAAAATACTACCGCTACACCGGCTACCCCGGGGGAATCAGAGAGATATCCCTGGAAAAGCTGATGCACAAAAAGCCCGAGGAAGTTATCAGGCGCTCTGTGCGCGGCATGCTTCCCAAAAACAAGATCGGCCGCGAGCTTCTTAAAAAGCTCAAAATTTACTCTGGACCCAATCATCCCCATGCGGCTCAAAAGCCGGTTGTCCAGGAATAATTTATCCGGGAGAATATTGAATATGAAGGAAGACTTTTACTACGGCACAGGCAGAAGAAAAACATCAGTCGCCAGAACCAGGCTTTACAGCGGATCGGGGCAGATACTGGTCAATGGACGTTCCTATGAGGATTATTTTCCTCGCTCTACCCTGCAGATGATCATTAATCAGCCTCTTAAGCTGACAAAAGTCGTTGGTAAATATGACATTAAGGTCAACGTTCAGGGTGGCGGTCTTGCCGGACAGGCGGCTGCCGTAAGACACGGCATCAGCAGAGCATTGCTGGAGATCAGTTCCGACTTCAGGCCCGTTTTGAAAAAAGCCGGTCTTCTGACCAGAGACGCCAGGGTCAAGGAAAGGAAGAAATATGGCCAGAGAGGTGCCCGGGCCAGGTTTCAGTACTCCAAGCGCTAATATATTACAGACTGACGTGCTGTTCATTCAAAGGCAGGATCTCCAGTGGTGGTCCTGCCTTTTTTGGTTTTATCAAGTGTTCCGGGATGTATTCTTCAAAAGTCAAACATTCTAATCAGAGCCGATGTGTGTGCGCGGTAAACCTGGAAGACCCTTCCCAGGCTTTAACAAACGTCAATCTAAAAATGTTTCAGGCATGAATATCAAGAGCATCCCCAATCTTGTCTGTGCCGATGAGAGCGGGAGCATAGTTGAAGAACAGCACCTTCTGATGCTTTGCAGGCAGGGCCGTGGTTTCGCCCTGCCCAGGCCGGACGATCTGATACCCCTCCCCCTGTCCAGCGACCTTTTTCTGCTTCCTGGAAGAAAAGCCCTGGGCCTTGACCCTGAAACCGGAAAAATTCAGGCGGTGGAAGCACTGGCTGTAGCTGGTTTTGCCAGCCCGGGACACACCCTGTCCGGAACAGCAGCTTACCTGCCAGAACCTGACGCCCCCAGGCTCCCGCTCTATGCCTATGGAGCAGTGGGCTACAAACACGGCCGGTTCTGGATATCCGCCCAACTTGTGGACAAAGATCAACGCCAGACATTCACCGGCATATCTCAATCCGAGATTACCAGAAAAGCCCATGAACTTTTAACAAGGTATCCACGAAACAGGCTGGTCAGACATCTGGCGGGATGTGCACTGAACTCGTGCTGCCCGGCGGCGAGAAACCTGGCCCTGGGCAGGTTTGAAGCCCCTTTGCCCACAGCCAGGTCATGCAACTCCAGGTGTATCGGCTGTATATCTTTTCAGCCGCCTGATTCCGGGTTCAAGTCCACGCAACACAGGATATCTTTTACTCCCAGGGCCGAGGAAATTGTCCAGGTAATGGAAATACACTGCTCCAGGGCCAAAAAGCCAATCCTCTCCTTTGGCCAGGGATGTGAAGGCGAACCTTTGACCCGGTCTGATCTGATTTGCGAAGCAGTATCCATGGTCAGAACACGGATTTCTCAGGCCACCATCAACATCAACACCAACGCTTCTATGCCTGATATGGTCTCAAGGCTTGCCGGATGCGGAATTAATTCTGTCCGGGTCAGCCTGAACAGCGCAGACCCTGACCTTTATCATGCATACTATAGGCCACAGAATTACCGCTTCGAAGATGTCAGCAGTTTTATTTTTGAGGCGAAGGGAAACGGTCTTTTTGTCTCTTTGAACTTGCTTTTCTTTCCGGGAGTTACGGACACGGAATCCCAGCTGGATTTACTGGGGGAATTGATTGAAAAATCAAGGATCAATTATATTCAAATGAGAAACCTCAACCTTGACCCCGATATTTATCTGCAATTAGTGACAGGTATGGATCTTGGGCCGCAAACAGGACTGAAGAATTTCATGAAAAGAATAAAAAAGCAGTGTCCATGGGTAGAATTCGGTTATTTTAACCCTTATCTGTATCCAGGGTAGCCTGTAAACCCTCTGTCAATTAAAAATCAAAGGCCACTGCTTCCTTCTGCTTCCTGGAATCGACAACCTTCCCGATTTCCCAGGCCGGACAGTCCAAGGCCTTAAGTCTGGACAGTATATCCTCTGTGAATTCCGGAGAAATGACGACCATAAAACCTATTCCGCAGTTAAAGACCTGAAGCATGTCCTCCCAGGTCATATCCTCTTCATTTTTGATCCAGTTCATTACCGGCGGAACATCCCATGATCCAAAGTTAAACCTGCACGAAAGCTTGCCCCGGACAATCCTGGGCATGTTGTCATAGAATCCTCCCCCGGTAATATGTACCATTCCGTTTACAGGCATGTCGCACATGATGCTGAAAATCTCCGCGGTGTAGATTCTTGTGGGTTCCAGCAGCACCTGTTTAACTGTTAGGGAGCTTCCCGGAAAAATGTCCTCGGGTTTAAGCTCAGAATTGTTGTAGACCTTTCTGACCAGTGAAAACCCGTTGGAATGAAGGCCGGACGAAGCCAGGCCGATAATGGCGTCACCCGGTCTGATTGCTCTGCCGTCTATCACCCGCATGTTGTCAACCACCCCGACACAGAATCCTGAGAGGTCATATTCGCCTGGCGGATAAAAGTCAGGCATCTCAGCGGTCTCTCCTCCAAGAAGAGCGCACCCGGCCATCTTGCAGCCCATGGCGATTCCCCTGACAACATCTTGCCCTTTTTCAGGGTCCAGCTTGCCCGTGGCAAAATAATCCAGGAAAAAAAGAGGTTTTGCGCCCTGAACCAGGACGTCGTTGACAGACATGGCCACCAGGTCAATCCCGATGGTATGGTGAATATCAAAGGCAAAGGCCAGTTTGAGTTTGGTCCCCACCCCGTCCGTGGCAGCCACAAGAACAGGCTCAGTGTAGTCCTGAAGATCCAGCTTGAAAAGTCCGCCGAATCCTCCAATATCAGATATTACGCCCTTGGTGTGCGTTGCCGAAACCAGGGGTTTTATCTTTCTGATAAACTCCTCTGCCTTGTCAGTGTCCACTCCCGCCTTTTTATAGGACTCTCCGCGCTGCGCCATGTTCACTCCTTGAGCTCCCGGTCAGAATCAATGCCCGGTTATGGAAAAGAATGCCTATCTCGGAAATTACCCTGTTCTGTAATCAAGCTCAAGCTGTTTTGTAATGGATGTTGTAATTTCAGGCCGAATTATCCAGAGAGGCTAAATCATGATCCCCGGCAGCCAGGTGGCAATTCCCGGAGCAAGGATGAGCAGGGCCAGCAGCAGGATGAAACAGGGGAAAAAAAGCAGTACTCCCTTGAAAGTGCCGGCCAGGGTCGCTCCATGACCCATGGAGGCCACTATAT